>CAZRBF010000011.1:14218-19528 GCA_964598195.1 uncultured Candidatus Peribacteria bacterium
TCGATTTGCACTTGAATTACTTCGTTTTTGAGAGATTTGAGATCTTTTCTAAATTTTTATCTTTTTCTTCACATGTTCTCTTGGAATATCCCGACACAAAATACGAAAGGATCCAGCTGGTATATAACCGCTGGGGTTATCTGTCTGGCATTTATTGTATGGGGGATTTTTGTTCAGCTGTATGCTCTGAGTATTGTGGTATTCATATTTATGGGAGTATACCTGATGATGGAGAATAATGCCCCAGAAGTCACGCAGATTGCTGTGGATGAAGACGGCATCAATATCAACGGAGGGTTTTATGATTACCCGTCTATTGAGGAATTCTCCATCGTTTATGACAATAGAAAGCCGATACTTCTGCGGCTTCGACTCAAGAAAAAGTGACTCAATACGATTGATATAGACCTAACTCAGGATGTAAATAGCTTTGAGCTCAGAAATTTTCTTTTGCAATATATTCAGGAGTCAGAGAAATGAGGAGAACTCACGAGTAACGAGCGACTGATGAGATACCTAAAAATCTAAATACATTCCCATCTTTTGGTAGTCAAACCCTGAGCGTGACTTGGGTTGAAAATTCACAACTTCATAGATTCATTCTGATTGTTTATATCCATTGATATTGCGCTCGAGAGTATAGGAACTCACTGCTGGGATGACAATGCCACTTCCCGTATCGAGCGAATACCGTACATATCAGCCCAGGGGGTCGATAACAAGGATGTGTGTATTGGCTGTACCCGATAGGCTCATGGTACCATTTCCCGTAACAACTCCGGATCACACAACTATTGCAGTATTTTCTGAACCAGAATTAAATGCTGCAAGATGGTATGAAACAGGTCCTCGTGAGAGGATATTGAGTGAGAATGAAGTGGCTCACCCCGTGGAGGTTACCCAGTATTCTTTTGGCTCACTTCCGCCAAGTTCCTCGGTTAAAACACTGCCACTCTTAGTGGATGAAACAAGTGAAAGATTACTATTGGCAGTAATAACAACCCGTGTATACGGCTTGTTATTGAGTAATACAAGGGTATCCTTAATATTAGATGCTTCCTGAACAACCCCTTCTGAGTCCTGGGCTCACTCGAGCATGCTTTCCAATGTTCACTGGAAAGACACGAAAAAGAGCGCGAGAAAAGAGCAGAGAAATAGGACGTAGAGAAGAATAGAACCCTGTTTATTTTGTCGCATCTTCGAGATATTTGAGGATATTGGATTGTACAACTAAGAGGGTATAGCGATTCTTGTTAGAAATCTTCGTTCCAAGAAGTGTATCTATTTTAGCAGAAATGACAGGGAATTTTATAAGGAGTGCCTCTTTTCATGACTTGTTCTCGAGAGATATAAAGATGCTAGCGAGAGCTGTATCGAGAGAGTTTCTCTTTCCATAGTACGGAACGAGACTACTATCATCGATTTTCTTTTGAACAATCACTCGTGCATATCGGTATCCAAGCATTTGAACCTTCTTGAGGGTATCTAGCCCTCCGTCAGCTTTTGCTAGAGAGGTGATTTTTGTAATAAAATCACTCACGAGTTGTTGGGAAAAATCCACACTTGTAGTGGTTTCAAGATTTTGTCTTAAGATTTTTTCTTCTTGATCGATAAGTGTGAGTGTTTGGGCGTGAGTTTTCTCTTCGAGAAGGGCAGTATTGAGCTTGCCTTCAAGGAGCTTGGTGAAGTCGGTTCGATAGACTAGAAGCTCAGAATTGTAGGAAGCGATAAGTTTATCATTCAGCGAATTGAGTGTATTTCCTGTACCATATGTAGCGATGAGAGAACTGAGAACTGCATTAATATTGGCAATACCTGAATCGATTTTGGTTATGTCACCAAGAATCATACTACTTCCAGACATGTCGAGAGATTGGATATTACCAGTGGTATCGTATATATGACTATGAAGTGTTTTTTCTGTGGTGATAATATTCTCTAGGTCCTTTGTCGCATCTATGAGCTCGTCATCTTGACTGAAATTCTTCTTCAGGTGCTCATTCCATTTGCTCATGATATCCTCTATGTAGGCTCGAAGTTCTCATTCCTGCTTCTTTATACGCTCCTGAACAAGAGCTTTCTCCAGACCACTGGTCAGGTCTTTACGAATAGCATCGGTAAAAGTTTTTTTATTGGCAGTAAAGGCGAGAAATCCTCATTGAATTTTTGGAAGTATGTCTTTTTCAAACGAGTTTTTTAGGGAGAGAAGAACGGTTTTTTTATCGTCTATACGACTATATCCAGAGCGGATATCTCGAATATAGAGGATATACTTTCCATTATCTCGCATCATCTTTGTCACGAGCTCGGTACTCGGGATAATACGTCCAGAGAAAGTATTGGTAAAAGCATCGATCGAGGCAGTGCTTCCACTCAAAAATGTCGCATATTTACTCTGGATATCTCCTACTCGTGCATCGTAAGACTGCTTTTGTGCACTCGAAAGGTCGGTATAGCCCAGTGCCACCTCGTCTCTGAGTCCAGTAAGACCTGCCTGTGTGGCCTTGATATCTTGGAGAATATTTTGTTTGAGCTCTGTATAGGCTTGTGTAATATCCTGACGAAACGAAGGAACCCCAAGTTTTTTGATGCTTGTGAGAGCCTCTACTTCATCAGACTGGAATCAGAGTGACTTGATGGTCGCGTCATAACGATTCCCAAGCTCATTGGCACGGTCTGAAAGTACCTTCTCCTTGAGTGCTATACTTGCAACGATAGAAGTATTGAGCGTATCGATCGAAGTAAGTACAGACTCTTTATTGGTCAGTGCAAACGAAGTAGCTGTGGAACTAAGCAAAACTCCTAGAGTGATGACAGAAATGGTTTTTTTAAGTAGATGCATAAAATAGGGTAAGTTAAAAAATAACAGGGGTAGTATATACAAAGAAATTTGAAATTCAAATGGATCGTTAAATATCTGTCAAAAATGTAAAGTGGCTCAAAAGTTAAAGACAAATTTTAGGGTAGGATTAAGCTAAGAGAAATATGATATTTTCTCTTAGCTTAATCTAGTTTGATTTTTTATCTAGATTTTCTGAGCCATTATATTATTTAAAGATTAATTTTTCTATAATCAAGATTTTTCATCTAAGTAATTCAAAACCCTATTATAGGCATTTATTATTCTTTTATTGTTATCTTCTTTGAATTTAAAAATCTTTGTTTTGACCAGATTTTTATCTGGCTCAAATAAAGTATATAAACTAATACACTGCTCAAGCTTATCTATATTGGTTTCATTATCTAAACACTGTGACATATAATCTTTGGTTTTTTCGAAATTTAATACCTTATTTAAATAAATTAATTTATAGAAATTAGTTCCGTCATTATTTTTAAGTTCTGCAAAAACCTTATCTTTTAAAAATCAGTATTTCATGACCATCTCTTTTTCATATTCTTTTCATCATAATATTATAGATTTAATAGGAATCCTCATAATACTTTTATAATAACATGAACTATCATTTAGGAAACATCCAAATCTTGATCACAATAATGAATATAATATAGAAAGTAGTATCATTATTCATATGATTGAGACAAACATTATTTTTTGAGTCATATTATTTAAAAATTATATGATAAATAATATCGTCAACTATGATTTGAGTCAAAGGCCGAGCTCATATTTGAAATAGTATTTATCTACTGCATAAATTTTAAGGATGTATTGAATAATTTTCTTTTCTTCCTATCTATAGCTTATTCTCTTTGATTTTTTATCCAGATTTTGTGGGCCATTATAGTATTGAGAATCTGGTGATTTTAGATTTCATTTGATGGTATTTATTGATACATACGCATCAAGAAATCATTTAGAACCATTGATGTACACTTTGTCGTGAGATCAAAGCTCTGTATAAACTTGGAAGTTTCTCATTTATTATTCCCAACAGTGAAGGTCACATTAGCCTTATTTCAAGATAATTCTTCTAATTTTAAGTCAAATTTCAATGGACCAGATGAAAATATCTTATCTTTTCAGTCGTTATAAAATGACATATTCATCTTTTTATTAATTCATAGATCCTGACTGATCTCATTATCTTTCAGTATGACTATCTTTTCAAGATTGACCCATTCAAAGTCTCAATTTACATTAAATGAAGAAGAATAAGGTCAAATATATCTTTCGATAGCAAATATGAAAGGGATTACAATTAATTTCTCTTTTTTTGAAGAGAAACGTAAGCTACTACTAGTTTTCTGATTATCAGTATTTATTGGTTTATTCGTTTCAATATCGCACTGTTTATACCAAACAATCAGAGGACTACCCTTCATGAAAATAATTAAAATAATAATTATCAAAACTAATATTGATATACCAAACAAAAATATTTTGTTCATGTTCTTTAATTTACTTTATTAAATTAATTGTAGCATATTTTTTAAATATTTAGACTGATAATTGTAATAAAAAAATCAAAAATCAAAAAAGAGCGCATAAAAATCAAAAAGATATTGTAAGAAGATATATATATATTCTTTTAATTTTCAGAAAATTAAAATATATTGATATAATTAAGTATTTAATTATTAATATAATTATAATATTTATTATTAAATTATTTGTAAAATTGATATATAAATTAAATAAGTTATATACAAATAAAAAATCTTTAATATAAATTCATTCATCAATGAATATGTATAGATAGTCAAAAACTAATGGGATAATTATTAAAATTAAATAGTTTAAGAATATAGATTTATTTATAAACTCAAATTTTTTTATATTCATATTATTATTGTTAATTAATATTTTTTATTATTTATAGTATTTCACCACTCGTTATAAGGATCAACATCATATTTTGTATGCAAAATCTTTTCATTAGGAGAGAAGAAATTATATGTACCCATATAATTATCACTGTTCACGATAGTAGAATTAATAGTAAAAACAATTTCTTTATGTCAATCGAGGGAAACGAACTTTAATTCTTCTCAAAAAATATTTGGATCTTGATGATAGTATGATCCTAAGTATGTTGATCACAAAAGCTCAGATTGTGTCCATCACCAATTCTTAGCTTCTTCAATACTTCATGGTAAATTAGTATTAAATTGATTTCTGTTATAGTGTAATTGTCTTGCTAAATTCTCAGCATCATTGTACTGGTTCAATAAATCAACTTGTTCAGTTTGATTCATTAAGAGAAAACCTAAATCAAATCCTCAATTAAAATTATATATTTCTGATTTTAGTTCAGAATAATAATCATAAGCAATTACAAATTTTTTCTCCATCCCCATCGGATCAGTGTATCTCAATGGATTATTGGAAACATAACTATACAAATT
>CAZRBF010000012.1:0-5851 GCA_964598195.1 uncultured Candidatus Peribacteria bacterium
GTGAAATATTACCTTTTGTGGCTGATTATATAATAACATTCCTCTTCGAGAGCGGAAGGTAATCCCTCATTGCCTCATTATTTTTGCATCCTAGTGATTTTTATGATACTCTAAAATAGATACTATCTATTTTTCACATCATTTTTAATCTATGAACCTGAAAGAATGAAATATTCTCGTGCTGGAAGTTCTTCATGATCGAGGAGTGGATCTTTATAAACAGCCTCTCAGTGAGCTTCGTACACACAGGAGTGAGATGGCAAAAGTAAAAACAGAGGTTGAGAATATTTTGAATGATTCCAAACTTTCATTTGATTCGCTCGATACCATTTCTCCTTCTGAACTCTCGAACATTCGAGCAAAAGTACGAATGGAGTTAGCAAAAGGCAACATCAACAAAAAGGGTATACTTTCGAAAAAAGTTCGAGCACTCTTCGCATATTTTTTCTCTGAAAAATCTGTTACAAATAAACGTTGGATTCCGCTCGAGCAAGCAGTGGGCTATATTGAAACGATCAGTTCTCGGATATTTCAGCCACTCAATGCCATGATTGATGCAGATATTCAAGATAAGGATCTGAGGATAGAGATAGTAAATATTCTCAAATGATATAATCAGGGGAAATCTATTGACGATGTATATGAACAGATATGGTTATTGTTGCTTGCGTGAAAAGTGGACTCAAGTAAGGTGGATGTGTATCTGGAGAATTGGTTCATACTTTTTGTTACGATCAATACACAACTTCAGAAGCTCTATGACGAGCACGTAGAGCACATGAATATGACGGGATATATGCGCGATCTTGTTCAGAAAGAGAAAAAACATCCACTTCTCCAGGAGGCCCTCTGAGCAGATGTCATAGACAAAAAACCTTCGAGTCTTGACCAGGATATACATACGCAATCTGCCGATATCAATCGCTCGATTATAGAGATTGTTTCCAATGCGGCCGATTCTGTTCCTGGTAAAGTAATGAACGTGAATATTGAAACCAGCAAAACAGGGTATCGTGCTACAGACTCATGAGATGGTATGAATCCTTATATTATACTCGAGAAGCTCTTGATCCCGAAGGTGTCAGGCAAAACAGGGGAGATCACCACGGGGCGTTTTGGTGTCGGGTTCTACACCGTGCTTTCACACCTCAAAAAATCCTCTGATTTTGTGAAGGTAACTACTCGTTACAAAGACAAAACATACGTTATCGAATTTGCCCTTCATGAGCGTACGGGGGATGTATTCATGCACACCCATATAGGACAGGATACTAAAAAATCCGGAACGATAGTGGAGGTATCTGCTTCGGATTTTGATCAAAAAAATGCAGAAAAACTCGTACGAGAGACATTCGTTTCTGATCGGGGGAATATCTTCCTCAATGGTCGCTTATTGGATACAGACAAATCACTCCTGACGCTGACGGGTGAATACATGAGTCTCTCTTTTTCGAGTTTACTCTGAATCAAGAGTCACGTCACCATAGCCATGAATGATGTAGCCATAGAGACTATAGATATCCCGGGGATTCATGTGCCATCTGAAATCGTCCTCCACTTTCCTCTGAGTTGCAAGCTCCCCGAGAGCAGAAGTGAGCTCGCGATAGATGCGGAGGCGCGAAAATGTATAAAAGATATGATTTCTACCATTGTAGTATCTTCTGTTACACGAGATCAAAAAATAGCTCTTTTTAATGCACTCGCTCCAGTACTCCGCACCTTTCAGGGTCGCTCCTCTGGACATAGCCAACATGATAATTTACTGAAATTTGCACATGACGAGTTTGTCATGGTAGTCGGTACCAACTTTAAAACTGCCCTCCCAAATAGCCCCGAGTTTCAGGAAATAGCTACAGAAAATATGGTGTATATCGACCCAGCAATTTATTCGGTTCCTTATGATAGGGTTCCCTGAATAGAGGCTTGTGATGACTGGAACTGAATCCCTCTATTTCTCGTACCCCTCCACTCTCATGCCAAAAACCGTGTATTTAAGCATGAAAACACGATATTTCTCGACAAAGCCATTTATGAAAAAAACAAACTCGTGCCCTCGATTCTGAATGCCTACTTTTCGCATCTGGATCATTCGTATATTTTGATAGAGGAGAAAAAAATAGGGAAATTCGAGGGAAAAAAAGCACTTTCGGATGTGTTCCTTGCCCAAAATCATTCAGGACAATCGTTTCAAGATATGAGTGTGTCTTCTGACACCATCAAAGGAGACGATTCTCTATTTGCCATTCTCTGAGAAGAAAACACAGAGAGATATCTCTCGTGGCTTGATTGAGCACAGAAATACTTTGCACAAATGAATCCGTATGTTAAAGAGCTTAATGTGCCACTCATGCAAGATTTTTGCCATTTGAATTCCGTAGAGAGAAAAGATACGATGAAGCAGAATCTTGTTGAAAAAATTCAAAAAAAAATTCGCGATGCTCGAGAATGTATGCAGGAGACAGTGGCATATTATGAAATGATAGCAAAATATCCAGAACGAGACGAACATCGTACATATATTTTTCATCCCGCATATGCTGATTTAAATGACTCACAAGAAGGTGTCTTTTTATGAATATGGTCACAGATTCTCGATTTGATACCAGTCGTTCAAATCTATGGACTTGCCTATCAAGAGGTTGATTCCATGGTTGAGTATATTCAAAACTTGATCCATGAGCAAAATATCTGCGGCAATGAACTCATGTTCAACGGTATGCATAAAGATATTATTCATGAGAATATCCGAAAAGGTCATAATACGATCGAATATAATATACCCTGGAATTGGCAAATAGTTATCGCTGATTTTTTTGATACGGTAGAGAAAAACCCTTTCTTTATGGATATATGGAATCGCACAGAATTGACGGATTTTGAATCGGT
Source organism: uncultured Candidatus Peribacteria bacterium (assembly GCA_964598195.1). Lineage (GTDB taxonomy): Bacteria > Patescibacteriota > Gracilibacteria > BD1-5 > UBA2023 > UBA1545. Next base: position 2,887 of record CAZRBF010000012.1, read on the forward strand.
TAATTTTTTGAGTAGGCTTTCAAAAGTTGTAGATTTTAAAGAGCTCTCAGAGTTTTTTGCAGTCCATGATGATCCAAGGGTATTCCTTTCGTATAGAAAATTTCTCTGAATATGAATGGATATGATCGATGATAATGCCTGGAAGCGTATGGATATATTATTTAGAAAAAAACTTATTCATCTCCCTCAGAATACCATCGATGCTATACTTTTGCAATTCTTGAGCCTACTTCCTTCAAAATCTGGCAAATACAATCAGTATGTATTCAAGTTTTTACAAGATGAGTGATCATATCATTTGATTCCATCAGAGATTCGCTCGTACGCTGTGTATATCATGGAGGGGACAGAAGTGCTGGGTCATATAGAGAATAGTCTTGCTCGTGAGCTATGATCAAGTGCTTTTAAAATCCCACTTTCGACTCTCGTTCAATCCAAACGTGAAAATGCCAAGTATTTTAGTAATTTTCAGGGATCTCCAGAGGATATCGTAAACTTTTCTCTTCACTCACAAGAACACACAGATCCTACAAAAGCACGTCGTGAGATTCGGCATGCCACACTCCATCAGATCGTAAATGATCGATATCTTTGGATCAGAGAGGCTCTTCAAAATAGTATAGATGCCGTTCGTCACGAAGAGAGGGCGAATGGACACGCCCCGATTGTTCAGCTCGATACATTTCTCGAAATAGGACGATGAGCGAATGGGAATACAGAGCACTATCTCGTTGTGAGGGTGCAAGACCCAGCAGGGATGAATCTCAATGAGATTATTAACTACCTCCTGGTTCCAAGTGAGAGCAGCAAAAGAGGTGATGTGGATGCAATCGGTGAAAAATGACAAGGTTTTTTTACCATCCTCAACAATTCCAAAGAAGTTCGAATTCAGACGTCAAAAGGGGATGGTATTATTGACAGGATATTTATTAGACCACTAAAAAATAGCAACGGAGATTTACGAGATTTTGAGATCTCATTCGTTCAAGAAGCCTGAGATTTTCGCGGAACGATCATCGAGCAGGTTTCAGAAAACGACATGCCAGAAGTAGAGGCGGCATTTTGCAAAAGTTCTATTATCTCCTATGCCTGACTCCTCGACGCGAACAGAATAGAGCTTCGTTTTTGAGATAAGATTCTCAATAAATCTCGTTTAAAACTCTATGATACTGACATTCCTGATCTGGGACGATTCACCATCTTTCATGGGAGAGAAAATTGTGTCACACAAAATGGACTCTTTGTAAGAAATCTCGATAATGAGTGGCTCAAAGATATACCAAAAAAACTCCTTCCTGTACTTTTGAAAGAGGGGATTGTGGTGGATATCCCCACCTCCATTCAGCTCATAAAATCTCGCAATGATATCGCCAAGAAACAAAATATCCTTCCGATTATGAACGCGTATATGAGACAGGCATCATTCCAGAGCTATCTCTCGCTATTTATGAATGGTATGGCAAGTTTTGACGATCTTCCTTATGATTATTTTCAGAGGGAAAGAAATGATCTCTCTATTATGGATGAAGAATTGCATGCTGACATTGAATCCATAAAGCATGGAGGTGCCGTGCAGTATGAGAGGTATAGTGATGATACTCCAAGACTTACCGAGCTTTTGACTTTCATCTCATCAGTTTCACTGGATGACGCGTATGTCTCTCTGAATGATATTCGTAAACAATTCCTGAAAGACCCTGCTTCTTTTGATGTAACCACCTTACCACTATCACTCCAAAGTCGTGCTCTTCAGGCAAAAAATGATTTTCTCCTCGAGAAAGAAAATCTCAAAAAAGCTGAGAATACATTTCATGCGCCATCCATTCATATTCGCAGAGATTTTTCTCTTCCTGACTCGATCGAGCTTCAAACAAAAGCAGGAACCTATTATGCGTTCAGGGATTTAGCAAAAACCATTCTCCATGCCATTGCACCATCAAGTGCAAATGTTCAGCTTTACTACGCGCTGGAAAATACTTCAGCACATGCACATCAGAATGGAGATACTATTGCTTTCAATTTACACACATGGAATGAAGATCTCAGAGAGTTTTCGAGAATGATCGAGAATAATACCCCCGCATCAGATGCTCAAGTGAGAGATTTTCTGGAAAAAGTCGTGAGTACTATCACTCATGAATACCAACATAATCTCGAAAAGAGTGGCGAATCTACTCATAACACTACATTTTTTGTCAATCAACGCCAGCTTATCATGGAACTCCTTCTCGATCAGCAGTTTGATATCGCAAACATTTTTGAGAGCATAAAAAAGAAGAACAATGGTACTTTTATAGATGCTTGAGAGTTTATAAAAGTTATTCCATAACCCCTTCCAAAAGCCTCTCCAATTTCTCTCTCATAATAACCTCATTACGCCCGAATCCTGCCATGGCAAGCTCCTCTCAGAGGAGTTTTTTTGTGGCGTTATTCTTTGTGGAGGCAATTTGTTGGGCGAAGGTAGTTCTGAGAGGTATAACGAGAGAAGCTCACAAGCGATCAGCTGATTTTTCTCCTGCAGGATCTCATGGATTTTTATTCGCATGATCCAGTATAACTCTGATAACATCTCATAGAGTGTATGCTTGAGATACTTCAATGCCTTGGGCACTGAGATCTACAAATACTCATTTTTCTACTCATAAAAGAGATGAGGGGATTGTCATACTGATACTGTAAGGAGATAAAGGTTATCTCCAGCAGTATAATGTTTTTCCAAAATTGTCAAATACCTCAGATGGGGAAATTGTAAAGGCACAAAAATTTGACATATCACCATTTCTTTTTACACTGACGTTATCAGATACAGGAGTGATTTTTAGTCTTTCATTCTCTCATTTATGCTCTCTTCTTTTTTTTCGTCCAAAAATATAAAACCAGCAGATAATGCTGTAAAGAATAGTACTGGAGTTTTCTCTCTGATGAAGGACTTTGCCAAAAAAGCATCGGTGATTCTCGGGCTTGC
>CAZRBF010000012.1:5951-14641 GCA_964598195.1 uncultured Candidatus Peribacteria bacterium
CAAAACCAGAACTTCCAAATACCCCAGTACAAGCAAAGAATGAACCCGTAAAAACTGAAACAAAAATCGCAGAAAAAGTAACGACCAATATTCCAAAAACAGGGTTTGATTTCTCGGCTTACGTCAAGGCTATTTCTTGGAAAGAAAGTAAATGAAACCATAAAGCAGATAATTCTCATTTATGAGTGGCTCTCAAAGTACCGAGTGCAAAGTCTGCAGTGTGAGAAAATCAGTTTACCAGAGAAACACTTGCTTTATTTAACATAAAGACAGAAAAACAAATAAAAAACTATTTGAATAGTCCAACTCTCCAGATGGATATTATGAAACAATATACTCTGGCACACCTCCAGATGATCATGAAGAGTCCTGTACTTGCAAAATTGCAGAGCTCCTGAGTACAAGTACATGAAATACTTGCCTCCATGCACCATATGTGAGCATGATGAGTACAAAAAGTGGCGAGATATGCTATAGATGCCGAGGATCCAAGAACTGCCTATTTTCAAAAACTTGACCATAGTCGGGATTGGCTCGGAAAAAAGACCAGTCATTATGTACAGGAGGTTTCTCTCGCATACCAAAACATGGTATGATCAAATAAGCATATTCCAGAGGAAATAGTAACTCCTCAAGCAAGTATTTCACCAACTCCAGAAAAGACCGAGCTTCCAAAAACTCGTGTTTCAACCGTCGCTTCAAACGACGAGCAATTTACTGTATCTTCTGTACAAGTTGCCTCTATTGAGAAAGCCTCAGTACCAGAACAATCATGAACTATCGAACTCGTGGACGTTTTGAGTGGGGTTCAGAGTATCACTCCAACCGAGGGAGAAAAGACTATTTCTGAGCCTCTCGTTATCGCTACCGAGAAGGCAGCATCAAATGACGAAAAATTTGAACATATAGTACGTAATGCCCCACTCAGTAAACTTAAAACAAAAAAGATAGAAGTGAAGGAAAAGATTGACCAATATTCTGCCGTTGGAACAACCGAACAGAGAAATGTAGAGCTTCCGAAGCTCAAAAAAGTGTTAAATGTGATTAATGTCGAGATAAACCGAAGAGCAGCAAATGATCCAACATTTCAAGTGTTTCGAAGAGCGTAATATTATTTATCCTTTTCACATCGCATCCAGAGTTCCTTGAATATCTTTTGAAACTCTTCGGCGATTTCCTTATGTTTTATGAGGATTCCGATGGGAGTGTTATCAAACATGAGGACAATTCTCCTCTACTTCACACTCGACCGCAGATACGTCCCGAGTATCTCTCTCTGCATATACTCAAATGCCCTGGAGTGATTCCCAGTCTCATGCGATCCCCATTTGTCTCACTCTCGCAGGTGAGTGAGTTCGTGAGTTATGCCTTGGATTATATCTTTTCTATGAGAAGGATTGCTCTCAAAATCAAGCCAACGATCAATAAAATCGATATTCCAGTTCATATAAATTCCGTTTATACTTATTCCGTAGTCAGCTGCAGCAGATTCTTGTTTATCCTTTCGCTGATAGATACCATTTTTGAATCTAACATCCTCTCAAAAATATGTTTTCACGACAGTGGCAAATGATGTATCGAGATATCACATAAGTGCTTTTCTCTTTTTCAGTAGGAGTATCTCTTCTGGAGACATATGAATCTTTTCCTGAAGAGATAAGACTTTTCTATAGCCCAACTCCATATTCACATCAAGTCTATTTCATTGCGCTTTCGCCTGATGAATTCTTCCCTGAAATACGCTTCCTGCACCGCTGGTATCAATAACTCATTTTTTATTGCGTTTTTTGAGCTCACGGAGAGATATTTTCTTTCCGTCGATTTCTATGGCGTCAATAAGAACCAGGAATTCTATTATACATTCCGGACTTTTTAAACTCTCCATCTCCTCAAGGTTCAAAAGCTTTCAAGCATTATGTTTTTTTGCAATCTTTTTGATTACCGATGAGTGTATTGTGTCATATTGACTCAGTCAAAGATAATCGAGTGGGAGCATCTCGATTGTATTTCGCCCCTTGTAGAAACCGTCTACAATATACTCACTCACGAGTGCGAAAATATATGGTTGCAAACTGCTGATATCAGCACTGTTGGCAACGGCATTTCGAGACTTAGTGAGCTCTATGGCTTGTGGGATATCGAGCGAGAGTCCGTGAGCATGGACAATACTCACCATCCAATCGGGAAGCATTTCGAGGTAGCTCTTGTGAATTTCGGATACATAGAGTCATTTACTCGTGAGCCGTTCTTTTCTATCTGGATTCTGTTTGAGGGAGAGAGTCCCGAGTCATGGAATATCCCACGTTCCATGCGTCACTACTCACTGATTTCGCTTGACTCCGTTGTACATAACATCCACCCCTTCTATGTTTCCCACGTAGAGATCTGTGAACTGAGTTCCGACGAGTGCTTGGATATTCCCCATGATTCCACTTGCTTCATCGACTCGCTCTATAATCGTTCCTTTGAAATTTCCCCACTCCTCAATTGTTGAAACTTTCAGATCAAAGTCATCGACATTTCCTTCTTTATTTCGTTTTGGTGTGTATTTTATATATGTCACCTTCCCATCTCAAGCTGAAGTCTTGACGGTCAATTCTCGAGCTCCGATCATGAGAGAATAAAACCCCTGACCGAACATCCCGCCTCCATCTTTAGAAACCTTACTTGAGGATCCTGGAGGGAGGAGATAGTTCCACACCTGGTGCGGAGTCATACCAACCGGGTCAGATACACGAGCAATGAATTGCTCTTTATCATCCTGGAAAAAGTCCATATTGATCGCACCTCCTAATTTTCAGGTAGCAATCATGGCATCCCGAGCATTCTGCACAGCCTCCCTGAGCCATATCATCCCACTTCGATCTTGGGATTCCATGGTAGAGAATATTGACGGACGGAGGTGGTCTGCGGTACGGGTTGTGCGGTCAAATTGAGAAAAGATATCCCCTCGAAAGGTACTTGGAATATCCATCTCTATTTTTGAGATATTTTGTATCCTGTCTTTGATCGATTGAAAAATTCTGGTAATGACTGTACTTTTTTTAGTGTGCTTTTTATTATCAGTGAAAAGCTCTTGATTCGCTCGATAGAGAAGCATGAGTTCTGATAAAGTTCCTATTTCCATAGTACCTGAGTATTTTTGTTCTGAAATCTGACTCTCTCCAAGAGAAAGGAATTCTCCTCAATCCCGAAGTAGGGCATTGAATCATACGAGCGATACATCTGGTGTGGTAGGAGCAGTTATGATATCCTGTGGAATTGCATATAAACATCCTCTATAATGTTCTCCATTTAAAATTTTGTTTCCACTTATTTTGCTATTGCCTTCATAAAATTTCGCATATACCATATAGGAAAATCCATATTGTGTGGACTCGAGAACTTCGCCAGCACGAGTATCGTGACTCATGACATGACTTTTCATTAATTCTAACTGTCGATCTTTGTTGAGAAAAGCAGGATAATACACTCATCACACTCATCATACTTTAGCAAAACAAGCAAATCCTTGAGGAGTTGCTACGAAGGACTCAACATACTCTATTTGCTCTCCAGTGGATGTGTGGGTTATGAATTCGAGCTTCTTTTCTTTGTTGAGGAATGCTGGATAGCCATTAGGTCAAACTACTACACAACACACGAATCCATTTGGAGTGGATGTAAAACTGTGACAGTATCCAAACTTCTCACCAGTTGATAAGAGGGTTATGAGTTCAATCTTCCTGTCTTTGTTGAGAAATGCTAGATAAAGTGATCATCAAACCCTTACTTCACAAACGAATCCATCGGGAGTGGATGTGAAAGATGAACATCGTTCAATCGCTTCGTCAGTCGATGTATGAGTTATCACCTCGAGCTTCTTGTCTTCGTTGAGGAATGCTGGATATTTCCCCCATTCAGCTTTTTCTACAATACACATGAATCCATCGGGAGTGGATATCAAGTTTTTACAGTCTGTAATTTCCTCACCAGTTGATGTGTGGGTTATTAATTCAAGCTTCTTCTCTTTGTTGAGGAATGCTGGATATTTATTCCTATTAACTTGGACAGAGCACATGAATCCATCGGGAGTGGATATCAAGTCGGAGCATCATACAATTTCCTCACCAATTGATGTGTGGACCATCCTTTCGAGTTTTCACTCTTTATTGAGGAATGCTGGATACCACCCTCATCGAAACATTATATAGCAGGCGAATCCATCTAGAGCGGATACAAGACCTCGACATCGCCCAACTTCCTCACCAGTTGAGGTATGAGTAATCATCTCAAGCATATTGTCTTCATTCAGAAAGACCGGAACTTTTTTTCATCATACCTGAATAAGATAAACGAATCCTTCGGGTGTGGAAACGATAGTGTCAACATCTGTTGCTCCGGTGAGTTGGCAGATAATACTTTTAAAAAGCAAAATTGGTGTATTATCTCTGAGTACCATCCACTCTTCATGACTCAGTTTTCATCCATTTGTTACTTTGTTCAATATTTCAAAATGAGTCACGCCAAGGTATCTATTGAAATCTCCCGCAAGATTATGCAATAATCCTAAAATCAGCTTTCACTGTTTGGATCATACTTTACCGTACATATCGAGAAATCGCAAAAGCATGATATCTCTCTCAGGAGAAGTTCCGAGGGTATTCACACACGATTCAAGCTTCTTAACTTCGTCGAGAGTGAGAGTTTCTATCATCGAAGAAAAACCATTGTATATTTGTGTGTTTTCTTCGGTTAAGACTTCACTTGAAGATGAAAGATACGATGGAAAAAATACATGAAAAAATGCTTTTTCCACAGACCAGGTTTCTATATCATGGGTTTTGTACCAGTGCGAATCTGGCAAAAGTAGCTGACTTAATCGATTTTGGTATGGCGTACCACTTGCGAGAAGTTGGTCATATTGCGTATAAAAATACGATTCCATCTCTTTTGCAAACTTTTCTCGTTCCTCTAGTGAATTTTTATAAATATTCACAGTCTCAGGAGACTCAAGAGCGGAAGGATTCTTGTCCGTATTTTCAGACATATATGGTATAACCCCATACTGCACTCGTTCACTCTCTGTCTCATACCCAAAATTCAGATTGATACATACATTGAGTATATCGATCTTGTCAGGATCGCTCAAATATGCCTCGTTCACAAGAATCCCACGAGGAGTTATGAGATAATCGACAGGGGCAGTATCTGCGAAGTGACAGGTATAAAAAGGTCTCGTTTGTTTTTCGATGTTTGAGAGAGTGCGGACTCCCGGAATATCTCGAAAATCGAGTGGACAGAGAGTTGGGTGGATGTAGACGATATCGTCTCTGTTCCCGAGAATCTGCTGGAGCTCTGTAGAGCCATGAACACACTTCTTGCCAGTTTTTTCGAGGGTATTACGGAGTGTAGAAAAATGGGAACTGAGTGTTTTTTTGAGATCGTACTCTGGATCGTTGTCACTTCCGCCACCTCGACTCTCGAACTTGGTGATGATTGCTCCCAGAATGGAGAGAACCGATCAGAGTTCTTGGGTGTCACCAATTTGCGATATCTTATCCATCATAACTCCGAGCGATACGATGACCTCGGGAGTGAGCTCTATGCGGTTTCTGGAGTCAGGAATCCAGGTGAAACTCGGGAAATCAAACGTGAAGTCTGCGATTCATTGGACACTATCGATACTGAAGTCCTCGATCAAGACTCCCGCAACCGAGAGTCGGATATTAGTATTCTTTGTTCCTTCAGCTGTTTTCTTGTAAAACATGGCTGTATCGTTCTGTACGGCTTTATGGAGCTCATCTTTACTCGGAAAGGTCATTTTTTTCTTCCCACTGGTTTTCGGTGCAAGAAGCTTCTCCGAGAGATCCAGGCTGCTCATACCCACTCATGTATCCTCGACACTGACCCCATCGGAGTCTATATTGACCGCGATAATAGAGGTTCCTTGTTCGAGCGAGTGACCGTTATGGTACACGTAGCCATCGAGAATATTTGCCTTGGTACCATTGATATACACTCAAGCGTTTTTATTGGTAGCGAATGCTCGTGTCACATAGTGAATGATATTCTGTTGTTCCTGGGTCGTGAGTGGGTGAACGATTTTTATACTTGTTCCTGCTTCTGTTCTGTTGCTCGTGCTACTTGCGAGCTCATATCCAAACTTCTGTCCTGTGCGAATTTTTGCAATATATGGGAGCTCATCTTGCTTTTTCGTTGAGACACGGATCTCATCTGAGACATTTCTCAGAAACCGAAGGGACTGATAAAATCCTTCACCAAAGCGACCAATACTTTTGGTGGGATTCATAGCATCGACTCCATTGGATATGAGCTCAACGATTCCTTGTTCGATATCGGAGGATTGATTTTTGACCAAATGAGTGAGACTTTCAGGTTTGGATTTCTTCGATGCGATCGACTCGTGAGTCGCAGAGAGGTCCTTCTTTCGAAATCGTTTCATGATCTGATTGTAGTTCACTTTTTTATCTGTATAACTTCTGGCAAGAGTCACAAAAAGATTATACATCTCCAGTGATATCCATGGAGTCTGACCGATAGATTCCAGATAATCAGAGATGAGGAGCGAATAGTTTATTTGCTCTTTTTCATCACTTACTTGCGTATATTTGGTCGGATTTCACGCCAAAATATCCCGAATCGCTTTTCTATGGGAAAACACCTCTTTCGCAGATAATGAAGGAGTTATTGTGTCATTTGTAAAAAGTATATTTCAGGGATTGTGGGGTTTATTCTGAGCCATGTTTTGACACAATAATAATATATGATTTCAATATATCATATATTAATTATTTTCGCAAAAAAACAGGGTAAGGAATGTCATTATTCTGTGATCTTCTATTGATAACATATTCAAGCATGGGATATGTTATCAATATTCTAATTGAACTTTTTGATATTTTATCTCTCTTTCTCACATTTCCCCCAGAGTTCTTTGAAGATTTTCTGAAACTCTTCGGCGATTTCCTTGTGGCGTATAACCACTCAAATCGGAAAATCATCTGCCATTGAGATAATAGAAACCCTATCACTGTGTATCTGAAGATCTATCTTAAGCTCATCTATCGAATTAAAATAGCGATTTTGAATCTTGATTTTTCAGTTATATGCTACTCTGTATTTATTTGGACGGATTACATAGGCAGTTTTGTTTACTTTCTCGACTTTTTCTCGAAATTTATCAATAAGTTCTGGTTTTTTTTGACGTATATAATCTCATCCGGAAAAAGTGAAAACATCACCAGGATCTTTTGCTGTTTCAAGAAATACCTTCTCTACTCACTCTACTCATTCATAAAATGTAACATCCGGTAGGCTCGTGAGAGGGTTGTATATTTTTTGGAGAGATTGAGTTATGTGTGGGAGTTGTGTTCTTTTTTTCTGAAGTTTAACCTCTTCATCATAAAGGAGTGAAGCGAGCTTTGTTGGATTATCAGGTGTAAATAGTTTCGTATTTCCTCTTTTAGTTACGGTCATGAGTTTTTTCATGACTAGATTTTCGCAGATATACCGGACTGTCGATCGGGGAATCTTGAGTTTATTTGCGATATTGGATGCAGCTACAGTTCCAAGTGCCAAACTTTCCATATATACTCGCACTTCCGCATCATCGAGTCCGAGTGATTTAAGGAATGTAACAACTTCATTCATAGTGGTATTTTTAGAGAGTAAATGTATGTCGTGTTGTATCTGAAAGTATCTATAAAGACAAGATGTATACTATTTTTTAACTTGTTGCTTCTCGTCTTATATTATAAAATCGTAAGGTTGTTCCCTCATGTTTTTGTAGATCTGTATCGATCACAAATCATAGTTTTTTATATTCTTTAAATAAACCTTCACTTCCTTCCAGTATCGTTGCTGTAAAAGTATTATTATTATATTTTTCAAGATAACAGTTAAGAATATTCATTCATAATCATGATTTTAATATCATGGGATCAGCGTTGAATCAGCCGAAATGAACATGTTTTTTATCGATTGTTCGTAATTTTAGTGTGAGCAATGGAAATTCCTGTGATTTACCACCTCATAGATAGAATATTATATATTTCACATCTGAAGATTTCACATCTTCTTCAATTATAGTATCGACTATCTTCATAATTTCTCAAAACTCATTGTGATTTCTGTAAAGCCGAAGATAAAAGTTGCGTATGGCCTCCTTATAACTATGAGAGATCGTATCTCATTTGGCAAGATCTAGACCAGATACAACCTTCTTTTTTATCTTATATTTCTTAAGGATAGCATCTAGATTATTATTATTGTCTTGAGTGACATGAAAGAATGATCCGAACTGGATGAGTTCCGTTCGAATTTCCGAAAACATCGCCTCAATTTTATCTACATCTTGCTCCTTCTCTAATGATCGCAATAATACTTCATTTGCTCTTCAGAGCAGAGTTTTTGCATATTTTTCCGATGAGAAATCAATTTTCGTATCTCCTTGGGTAAATATTTCTTGTATTTCTTTAGACTCTAAAGTTATAATACTCATTATTTCCATATATTTCTCGAATATTTTATTTGAAAGTTCAGATTTTCAGGCATCTTGAAGTTTCATATCTAGAGCAATAATTACTTCTGAAATTGGCTTTCATTCATCTTGAGTAGCTATTTGATCGGGAGTAAAATTTTCGGAAAGTATTTTAGCTATCCTTTTTTGAGTTTGTTTATTCAATAAA
>CAZRBF010000012.1:14741-18091 GCA_964598195.1 uncultured Candidatus Peribacteria bacterium
CTACCGTAAAACCGAAACCTTTGTAAAACTTAGATAGACCTCCTTCGCCTCATTTCAGGATACTTCCTAAAATATCTTTATCCTCGTATTTTTTGAGAAAAGATTTAAGTATACTGCCTCAGAATTCAGTTTTTTGTATCAGTGGATCTGCATTAAATCAACCAAAATAGACCGTATGTTCATCTTTTTCTGTAAATTTTATAGTGAGAAGAGGGAGGCTTTCATTACTCACATCTCAAAAATAAAAAATTGTAAACTCTACTTTATTAGATTGAGCATCTTCTTGTAGCTCAGTATCTATCAATTCCATTATTTCCTTAAAATTAGATCGATCTCGATATACTTTTTCATAAAAACCACGTATGACTGAGAGATATTGTTTATCTCACTGCATCAGATCTGTCCCCTTTATAGTTTTTTTATGCACCTTATAGTGCTCAAGAAGTGAATCGATGTCATCGGTTGTTTCCTTTGGATGCGTAATGCGAAAGAATGCACCAAATCGGATAAGATCTGTTTGGATTTCTCCAAATAGCACATCGATCTTCTCGATATCCTGCTCTTTTTCGAGTGATCTTAGGAGTACCTCATTGATTCTGTGGAGGAGAAATTTTGTATAGTCTTTCTTTGAAAAGCTGAGCATCATGTTTTTCTTCGTAAATATTTCCTGGATTTGAGATGATTCTTGTTCGATGATCCTCATAATGGCATCATATTTTTCGAAAATCTTATTTGAGAGCTCGCCTTTTTTCGCAACTTGAAGTTTTGTATCAAGATCGAGGATTACTTCTGAAATTGGCTTCTTTTTCTCCTCTGCGTCTGGCTTCTCTGCAGTCGCAAGAAAAACTCGGAGACGGTGATATTTTTCATCTGACGTAGTACCATGCGCCAAAAACTCCCGTACGCGCGCAAAATCCTCGAGGGTTGCATAAGCGAGGAATTGGAGGAATGGGGGTTGTATGGAGAATGGGTAGTCGGAAAATTGGATTCAGAGAGTGGTTTCGATTTCGTAGAGAATATCAAGTCGATGAAATATCTGTATAAGCATCTTATAGTCTCCTCATATCGAGGATTCAAATTCATAATCATTAAATAATTCCTCATGAGGTTTTCTTTCTCACAGTTTTCATTCCTCGAGACAATACATATATTGTGGAGCAAAATTATTTCAATCAAGTTGTATTGCTCTATCGCTTGCTATTTGATACAATGGAATACAAATACGCAGAACTCATTTTATAGATGGATCTTTATCCAATAATAATGAATTGAGTAATTTAAAATGACTTAGGACAGCCTGATTTCAAATACATCATCAGCGTCATGATTCAGAATATTTCTCAAGAAAATGCAAGAATGCATATTTTTGTCGTTCCTGTTTTATTATATTATTATGTTCCACTAGTGTATTTTTAAATTCTTCAGGATATTTAGCGGATGAATATGATAATTCATTAAATAATTCATTAAATAATATTTGATGAGCTGCAAAATCCTCTATGGAATGATATTCTGAAATATGTGTGAAAAGTTTAATGAATCTTGATATTCAAAATATAATATTTATGCGCATTAATGGGATTCAACTAGGGTATTGTTTTAATACTTTTTTAAAGAACCTAAAAAACTCATTTGGTGATTTAGATATATATATTGGAAAAAGCCTAGCTAAAAGACTCCACATCAATTGCATTCAAGAATTAATTTCACCATCATTTTGAGTAGTGCGAGAACCATAATCAAACATATCAAGTAAAAATTTCTCTTTATTGCCTCAGTATAAAGTATGAGCATCAGGAATATCGGCATCAAAGCTCTTTCGTGTACTAAATATTCAAGCCATTATTTCATTTACTTTCGTACTTGATAGATTCTGTAGCATTTTTGTATCCAGCTTATTCTCACGAGATTCATTGTTAAAATTATCATCAGTCTCGTTGAACATTATTGCACTTCATTCAGCCAATGCGGCCAAACTTGGAAGATTTTTCATAAAATTTTTTTATCAAATAATATACCCCCATTCTCTCACATTTCTCTCTTTTTTGCAATTATATCATATTTCACAAATAGTGGCAAATTTTGTTGCCATTTTTTTTGGATATTGTAAATCAATGCAGGCAATAAAATGTTGATATCTCACTATCTTGGTAAAACGAATTAATTCGTAATTTATATTAATTCATATATATTTACTTTGTCCAGTAGTTACTCCAAGTTACTAGTCAGGAATCAATCCATTGGGCTTACTCCCTTTTCATTTGATTTCCTGTCTAGAGTAAGCTAGATGGGAGTAGGAAATTTTATGCAAATACAAAGCGTTGAAACTCAATATGCCTTTTGGGAAAAAGTCTGGCAACACAATGATAGTGGCAAACTTGATTTTGAAATCGTATCAACCAGTGGAAGAAAAATGACTGGAAACCAAATATTACTCTGTGGAGAATCTTCACGATACCATTTTTATTTGGACGATGGAAGAAAACTTTTAGGGGTTACTACTATACATATTCCAGAATTTGTTGTTTTTGAAAAAGGTACTAAAAGAATGATTAAAGAAGTTCTGGATGTTGGGCTTGACTTTAATACATGGAAAATCCACTCGATGCTCCTGGATATGAAGAATGGCAGTAAATGGAACCTAATGTTTAAATAGGTTTTCATATTTTCACCATATAATTCCACCTGAGAAGGTGGTTTTTTTAAATGCTCTCATTAGGGCGAATGTATGACTTTTAAATACAAATAGTGGCAAATTTTGTTGCCATATTTTATGAGTGTGTGTTACCTATCCACAAAGGAGTTCAGTTTCTTGCCGGATAAAATCATTGACAAATAACATCGTATATGTACTATACACCTATCCGTTCATTACCGATCGGGAAGTTGATCACCAGTACTGATGTACTGCAGCTAAACTTACCCTGTTCGAAGTGTGACGAATGGGGATGGAGAAAGTATGTTTAACAAAGGACTTTTTGGTGGGGATTGGGGGAAAGTAGATCAACACGTGGAAGATTTAATGAAGGTATATGAAGCAAGGGGCTTCACATTCCGTCGAAATCAAGTCGGAAATGTGAATAGACATGACCTCTTAAGAATGGCCATAGAGCTTACTACTACCAACAATCCAATTGCCCGACAAAATGCAGTAGAAGCCATGATGGGACAAAAAACATCCCAAAATGATCAATACGTTCAAGAATTCATCTGGCTTAAAGGAGATCTTGGAATGTCAGATGAAGAATATCTGAGTGGACTTCAACACTTTAATCGTTAATTTTCTTCTCTATTTCTGAACTCGCCACCACCTCGGGGTTGGTGGCTTTTTTATATCGGCAAGCCCCCCC
>CAZRBF010000013.1:0-14711 GCA_964598195.1 uncultured Candidatus Peribacteria bacterium
TAGAGTGTATTCCAATAAATTATATATTTTCTTGGAGTAGAGTCAAAAGATTATTAAAATTGTGTATTTTTGCCCCAATATTAAATTCTCAAAATAACATCCAAAAAATCTTTTGACATATAAAAAATCCTTCGTATAAATACTTTGCCATATCCAAGGGCTTTATTCTTGGATTGTTATTGAAATAGGAGAACGATGATGACTTCACAGATCACATCTACAAATGGTAGTGCTACCGCTGGTCAAATCAAACAATTTTCTCGTTTTGTCGAAGATGCTGCAATGAGTGCTGTTGATACCATCGGTATTGACAAGGGTTCTATGCAAAATGTCATCGAACATGGCGGGGAATTGCAACAGGGTATCATTCAAGTAATTCAAAAACTTTCGGTTATCCAACCCGAGCCAATTGATCGGTATGGATATATAGAGGGTCGTAATCCAAGACTGGAGGATCTGAAACGTCAAATGGATATCATCCATGCGCAACCGGAATATGCTCATTTGGATCTGAACGCACCTTGGAAGTTTGCAAAAGAGTTGCTAAAGTCGACCGATATTCCCCTGTCACGCCAGAAACTGCAAGTGTCTATCGACCCCTTGTCGTGTTTCCCAGACTATAACAAGGCTCTGGAGGCTTCCATAAAAATACTGTCACGGAGGCGTAAGGGTCTCTTTAGAAGTGATATTAAGAAGGGAAATTTTGGTCCTGAATGTTTGCGGCAAGTTGCTAAAGTGGCTAACCCCATGGAATCGAAATTGCGTGAGGAACAAGGAAGTGGTATTTGGGTTGAGTTGTTTAGTACATCAAGTGGGACATCTGGAAAAGTTCATATTCCAATTCTTTCAGAATTTCTCATGCAGGAAGACGCTCATTTTCTCGCGTTAGATTTAAATTTAGAGAAAAGAAAGGATGATGGTTATGCAATGGAAAATTATGCATTGGCAAGGTCTGCCTTTACTGTTGCCACTTGGTTTTTGACCTGTGATTTAAATTCACGGGTTCGTGATCAATTTTGCCTGATACTTGAATGTAAGGGTGACGAAATTTCACCAGAAGTAAATGGGAACTATTCAAAAACACCATTTTTTCATATTTCACTTACATGGGATTACAGCATTGCGGTAGGAGTACACAACATGGCCTTTACTTTTGGATATGACGATTCTAGTATTGTCGAACCAATCAAAAACCGTAATAATTACGCCGGATGAACCTCAGATGTTTGACCCTTACTAGGATTTAAGTATCTCGAGTTACAATTTGGGAGTACCTTCTGGTACTCCCTTTTTTCTTACTTATATCGAAATACAAACAAATGCAAAAAACTCTTACACCCTCGTAATCCTTATACCCAATACCACGCACGGTCTCGATATTTGCGGCATCTCCGATCTTCTTGCGGAGATTTTTCATGTGGGTACCCTGTTTAAATTTACCGTATTTCTAAATGATTGATTTTTCGAGTATCACCATCATCTTCCCAGGTGATTATGAGATAATGGGATCTCCAAGGGAGTGTTATGGTTGTATCGGATGTTTTTCCAAAAACTGGATCCATAGAAAGTCGTTCTATGATACGCTCATAGATCTCATCCTGACGACGAAGTGCCTCGGAAACATAATTTGCGATAATTTGATCTTCGGACCAAATACCACCATCTTTATAGAAATCAGTATAGTACTTTCTATAATACGTAGCATACAGATTTATTCGTTCTTGAACACTTGGGGATATGAGGATTTTATACATACATGTACTCATTATGTTTTTTAGATTTTCACAACTCCACCCGAAGTACTTCCGCCTCTTTGATAATATGTTTTTTTCCGATCTCTTTTGCCTGTTCAATGGTGAGATATTCTCCTGTGCCCATATAATGAAAATTAAGTTCTAATAACTGGATATAAGTATATCGAAATACACACAAATTCAAAAAGTTATTTTACACCCTCGTAATCCTATACCCAATACCCCGCACGGTCTCGATATTTGCGGCATCTCCGATTTTTTTGCGGAGATTTTTCATGTGGGTGTCTATGGTGCGGTCGTAGAGATAGTGGTCGTAGCCGATGATCTCCTTCATGAGGGTGTCTCGTTCGACGATATGATCTTGGTGCTCCACGAGAAATGCGAGGATGAGAAACTCGGTTTTGGTAACCTTGATAACTACGTCTGAGATTTTCAGAAGGTACTCGGACATGTCGAGAGTAATGGTACCAAAAGAGATATGAGTCTCTTTTTTGGCAGTTGTTGCGTGTGAACCAAAGCGCTTGAGGATGGCTCCGATTCGTGCCATGAGTTCACGTGGGGAGAATGGCTTGGAGATATAGTCGTCGGCTCCGAGCTCGAGTGCTCGAACTTTGTCGTCCTCGTTGTCTCGCGCAGAGAGGACTATAATAGGAGTGTTACTGGTCTCTCGAATTTCTTTACAAACCGAAAAACCATCTTTTTTTGGCAGATTAAGATCGAGGATAATGAGGTCGAGGTCAGTTCCAGATTTTTTAAATAGAGATATAGCTTCTTCTCCATCGTGAGCGACGCTTACCTTCATATTACTCTGATCGAGATAGAGTGAGAGAGATTTGACGATTCATGTGTCGTCTTCTATGAGGAGGATATGAGTCATGGGTGGGAGGTTAGGAATGAGAAAATGAAATGGATGAGAATATGTAGTTATGATGTCACTCATTCACCTCACCCCAACCCTCTCCTAGAAGGAGAGGGAGAAAAAGAAATAATCCTTTTTATTCCCCTTCGCCTTTTAGGAGAAGGGGTTAGGGGATGAGGTGGAACTTTCAGATATTTCCTATTTCTTTTTACAGATGGCGCTATAGTAGGTGCTGATATCCGTCTTCTTGGCGATCTTTCCGATAACCGCGGCATCGCAGGCGATGGTTCGCTCGAAGGTGGTACCTTGAATTCCTTCAATTTTCTTGATCTCAGCGAGGGAATTTTCGTATTTTCCTATGATGTAATAACTGCGGTAACGTATACGGAGCACATCAAGATCATTTGGATTTTTGATGATATACACGTCTGAGAGTTTGATCGCATCGAGGAGCTTAGACTTATCATATGCTGCCTTAATTTGAGTAAGAGTAACCTCGGTTGAAGCAGGGGTGATAATAGCAGGAGTGGTAGTTGTAGTTGTATTGATAACGCTTCCAGTATTCGTGGCTGTAGGAGTTTCAAAAAGCTTTCCTTTATAGAGAGGATTTTGTATACGGGTACGGGCAGATTTTGTGTATGGATTGCTTCCAAAAAGAGTTCGATATTTTTGGGATGCGTAATCCAAGTCGAAGAGTCCTATTTTTGTAAAGACCATATTGTTGTCAAAGGTGTAGAGGATCTTACTCTTAAATGCGGTGACTCAGGCAGGGTTATTTCCATCATCGAATGATACAAATACGGCATTTGGTTCGATAAATTCAAAGAGTCCTACCGTTGAATATGCTGGGAGATTATTATCCGAGAGAATACTACTGAGGTTTGTATTTACCTGCTTTATAACAGCGTTGTATACTCCCGAATTACTCGTCGCAGGAATTGCCACTGGAGGAATAGGAGTACTCGAAACTACAGGAGTGACTACTGGGGCTGTCACTGCTCCTTTGAGGGTACTGATCTCCTGTTTGAGATTATTGTTCTCGGTTTCGAGAGTTTGGATACGTGCTTCATATTTTTGTATCAGTTTTGCAACAGTATCATTGAGTAGCGCCTTCATATCAGAAAGGTCATCCGCAAATACTGGGAGTTGCAGAGAGATTATTCAGACACACGTGAGAGCGAGGATATTTTTTTTCGAGAACATAAGCGTGAGGATTTTTTTAAAAGGTAAAACGTACGTGATGGATAATACTTATTCCTCCTCCAAAATCAACTTTTTTATCGGGGCATAGGTTTTTCTATGGATATTGGATGGACGATGGAGAGCAAGAAGTTCTTCGTGGAGACGGGTACCATACCCTTTGTGTTTTTCGAGCGCGTAGTTCGGATATGTTTTCGCGAGCTCTTCCATGATGTGGTCTCGACTCACTTTTGCCAGAATGGACGCTGCCTGAATCTCTGGAACAAAAGTATCTCACCTGACTATGTATTCCAACTTCTCTTCTGCAATATCCTTAAATCTATAATTATCCCGACCGTCTATTTTTACTTTTTGAAAACTGTCTCCGATTTGAACTCGCACCTGTCTGAGAGCTTCTTCCATAGCGAGCCTATTTGCCTCACGAATGCCTACTTGGTCTATAATCTCAGAACTTACGATGCCGACTCAGCCAAAACAGAGGCCTTGTTTTATTGACTCGGTAATCAAAGCAAAAATCATCTCTCGATTTTTTGGAGAGAGTTTTTTTGAATCATTGAGGAAGGGGGAGAAGCCATATTGCACATCTTTTCTGAGAGCACAAGCAGCCGCGACAACAGGACCCGCCCAAGAACCCCGACCAGCTTCATCAACCCCGAGGAGAAAGAGTGTTTGCATAATTGCGTAGGTTATATTCTGGTTTCCGGATTTTCTTGTTTTCTCCAGTCCCTGCGGAACTCGTCTTTTATCTGATGACTCAAACAGTCCTCGGTCCTTCTGAAATACAAAAAATTCGAAAACCACTTTTTATTGAGTATATTGTATTTATCGGACAACTTCAAACTGCTTATAGCGGTAGTCTCCGTCTTTATCGATAACAATATCTGTTCCAAGATACCGTATAACACCACTTCCTGATTCATCGATAGGGGTAATATACACTCCTGATCCGTATTCATTTTCCATGGTTATTTTGTACTTGAGAAAATCGACTCATGTATTGGTGAGGTTTCCAGAAAAACTCAGAAACAGGGCATAATCTTTATTTTTGAGGTCAAACACTTTTGCTGAAACTTTCGATCCAGTTAGGCTCAAGTTTGGCATAATCCAGCCAACTCAGCCCGTGCTAAAATATGCCGTACTTCCCGTAACCACCTGGAGCTCTTTGGTGCTATCAAATTTTGCTTTATCAAATTCGAGTATTTTGATACCACACGGATTATCGATATCGAGACGCAGATATCCAGTTGAGGTATTACCAGCCGTTGCTGTGAGAGATCCCGTATTGAAAGTATTACTAGATATATACTTACGGATAGGAGTGTTCATAATGAAACTATTGTACCATTTAGTATCGTTTTTTAGGTAGCCATAAAGAGTTTTTCTCGCTCAATCATCATCATCACCGAGGCCGTTCGGATACATGATGGTTCCCGAGGAAGAGGCTTGAAAATTGTCAGAATTTCCATTCAGATCTATTTGGGAAAATACTCCCGTAGCAGTAAAAGATATATACGTTCCAGATCCGTCGGAAAAATTCCCAGTGCGAACTCCGGTTCCGCCTGCTGGTGAGAGCGCGATCGTGGAAGAACGATAGGTTCCTGTCGAGAAAACATTTCCTCAGGAAGAATAGTAGATGAGAAGATTTCCTTCCGTAGTGCTTCCAGAGCAGGCAAGTGTGCTTCCGCTTAAAAAAGGAGTAGTGGTTATACCAGTGCTCGTTCCTCAGGCAAGAGTTCCACTCATGGTAACGAGCGTTGGACAACTGATGGTGTTGGTAAAGCCACTCCCATTCGTATTGAGTAACACGTCATAATCCACGGCGAGATCAGCTTTATCAGTAATATTGGAATGCAGTTTTATATCATTATTTTGAATATCGAGATTTCCTGTGAGCGTATCTACCTTAATAAGGAGAATGTATCCAAAAATGACCGCAAAAAAACTGATCATTATGGCGTAGAGAAATACACTTCCTCGAGAATTAATCATAGCACATTAGAAATCAAGAGTAAATGGAAAGGTTATGACTTTTGGATTTATGTCACTTCGAAGTCGTCCGTTCATTTCCGGATAGAAAGGGGCTTCTATATTAAATGTATACTCGAAAAGAGACTTAGAATTGTATGGGGTAATTGTAAAGTCTGTGACAGGAAGCTCTTTAAAGAGTCCATCATCTGAAAAGCTCACATTGTAGATAGTTCCGGTTGCAGCAAGTATGGATGTCAGTTGTGAATTGGTGAGTTTTTGGTAAGCGATAACCTTCTTTCCATACGTAGCTTTACTTGCGACAGGATCAAGCTTGGAGAGATTTCCATCTTTTTGTTCCACAACTCAGATCAGCACTCCGGAGGTCATATCTGGTCGCATAAAGATTCAGGCGTTATATGCACCTGTTCCTGAAACTATCACACTTCCTGTGGCGTACAGCTTGCTAAAATTCCGCATAGTGCCAATAAAGTCGGTAAGATTTGCATATACACGAGTGGATTGCTTGGAGAGAATAATATCATCCTGAAGTTTTGTAAGAAAAGTCAACACTCCTCCCATAATAATAACCGAAATAGCCAGGGCAATGACTATTTCAACAAGTGTGAAACCATGATGTGATCAGAGAAAGCTATTTTTCATTTTTTTTTTGAGTGATTTTAGATATACTTATTCGTGTATTTTCAATAAGTATATCCATTATGTACAATTTTTCAAACGCAAAAAGAGGGGAGGCACTCATCTCTATGGTGGTCGGGGTAGTTATTCTCGCTATTGCCATAGCGGGAGTAAGTCTGATTATGGTACAAAATCGTACTATTGAGGAAGATTATGCTAAAAATAATACAAAATCTATCATAGAAGCCAACACAGTAAATATCATGAGGAAAATTGATACCAGTAGTTTCGCACCAAATGATATATTTTACCTTTGTAAATTTACAGCCACTCATGTTTTCTGGGCCTTTAGTGGAACAGTTGGCGAACGTTGCAAATATTTGGATTCCAACGGGAATCCGGTAACATACCCGTCAGACTATGAGGGGGTTCTCTATACACGTACTCTTTCTATAGAACAGGGGGATTCCTCATTCTGAGCACCGAAGCGTGTTTACAAGATAAATATCGCAGAATTTAATAGAAAATAATTTGATGATGTCTCATTGAGCTCTCATCAAATTGCTTAGAATCTCTGAAAAATGATGAAGTTCGTATGAAAATCGAGCACCGTAGTGAACCGTACGACTTGTACGGAGAACGAGGAGCACAAGATTTGAATGCGAAATTCGCTTTTTGCAGAGATTCTAATAGCGTCCGATTTCTCGGTCCATATCCCGACTTACATCCCGCTCTTTGAGTACCTGTTTTTTCTCAAAAACCTTGCGTCCGCGCGCAAGAGCTACAGATATTTTGATGAGATTCCCTTTACTGTATACTTCCGTCGGAACGAGAGAAAATCCTTTCTCTTTCATCTTTCCGACCAGATAATCTATGGTTTTTTTGTGGAGAAAAATTTCTCGGTCTGCTGTTGGATTGATACCGAGTTTGTGAGGAAGATTGGCGTATGGGGAAATATGGAGTCCTTTTAATATGGGGCGTCCTGAAGCGAGACTGACGTAGCTTCCTTTCAGGTTGCACTGCTTTGCACGTACACTTTTTACTTCTGGTCCCGTAAGTTTTATTCACGCTTCATACCCCTGGACGATTTCGTAATCGAACAAGGCTTTTTTATTAACGTGAAGTGAGATGTTTTCAGATTTCATAAGGATTTTGTGTTCAAAGAACGAGTTTTTCAGGAGTCTCTATTTTCCAAAATTTCTTTTGGCTCATTTGAGCGTATCGAGTGCCTTATAAAATTCCTTTTCTTTAAAGTCTGGCCAGAAAGTGTTGGTGAAGTAGTACTCGCTATATTCACTACCGTAGAGGAAATACCCAGAGTGTCTCATATCCCCACCAGTTCTGATTATCAAATCTGGTGATGGAAAACGTCCGGTATCAAGAAATGGGAGAAAAGTGTTTTCATCAAGAGTATCAATATCTCCTCATGCTTGTACAAATTTCTTTATTCCTCGGATAATTTCATCCTGACCACCGTATCCGATAGCGAGCATAAATGTCATCTTTGTTCCATTCTTTGCCTTTTCATGAGTTTCATCGAGCATTTTCACGATATGGGGAGGAAGAATGTCTGGATTTCCTATCCACTCGAATCGAATACTTTTTTCTAATAGCTTTGAAACGAGATCGCCTATACTATCTGAGAGTATCTGGTAGAGATATGCAAGTTCCTCAGCAGATCTATTTTCTATATTTTTCTTGGCGATAGCCCAGAAGCTACAGTACTCTATGCCTTCATCATAACAAAGTTCAAGTGTCTCTTCCAGTCGAACACGCCCCTCTTGGTGACCGAGAAGTGTTTGTAGCATGTGTTGTTTTGCCCATCGACGATTTCCGTCCATGATAAATCAGAGGTGCATGATGAAAAGTACAAATTATAAATTACCTAACCTTTTACTGGAATCCAAGTAGCTTTGAAGCAATATGCTCGCGGCAACGTCGTCGATCTGCTCGCGGATATTTTTTGTACCAATATGCCCAAGTGAACTTCTGGCTTCAAATGTCGTGAGTCGTTCATCCCATTCAATGTATTTCATATTACGCGGAAGCAGATTTTGAAGTTTTTTCTGAAATTCACGGGTCCGTATTGCCTGGTCAGAAGTAGTGCCATCCATATGGTTGGCTATCCCGATAATAATGGTATCTATCTGACGTTCTTGAACGAGTTTCGGTAAACGTGAAAACGCTTCTTTCGTGGCGATAATTGCCAGAGGGAAGGCGATCCCCTCAACAGCGATCGCAAGACCAATCTTTCGGGTTCCGTAGTCAATAGCAAGACAGTTCTTCATAATTTTTAATTTTTTACTGCACGAATTTCGATATGCATTTTTATATTTACATCGCTTCAGAGATTGATTTTAATATCTGTAATTCCTACCTGTTTAAGTTTGTGTCCTTCTGGAAGAAGAACGTGTTTTTTCTCCAGTTCTACGTTGTATTTTTTCTTGATCTCGAGAATAATCTCATGTTCCCCGAGACCTCCGAAAATCTTTTCTTTGCTTCCAGGAAGCTCGAATGTGAGGGTCATACCGTGGAGCTTTTCTCCAATTTCATGACGAGCTTCCACGAGGTGACTCTTATTATCTTGTGCCTTTTTCTTCTTTTCTGCCTCTCGTTTAATAAGTTCTGGAGTAGCAATCCTGGCTTTACCTTTTGCGATGAGAAAATTCCTCGCGTAGGCGTGGCTCACTTCGATAATTTCTCCTTCTTTCCCAACATTCGCGATTCGCTCTAGGAGCTGTACAGATACGGTATTATTTGCCATAGTATTTTATAAGTTATGAATGAGTATTTTCATGAGATATTACTCTTTTGTATCCAAAATAATCTTGTATCCGAGCAACTCAGAGGTCAGATTGATATTGGCTCCTCATTTTCCGAGAACCTTTGCTTTTTCGTCCTCTGTTACAACACATCGAATAATCTTTGATTCTTCGTCAATGGTTACTTTCTCGATAACTCCGGGTACGAGCGATTTTCGTACGAGTTCTTCACGATTCGGTGTAAAGTTAATGATGTCGATTTTCTCTCCGGCGATTTCGTCGACTACAGCGCGAACACGGGCTCCTTTCGGTCCTATGAGACATCCCGCAGGATCTACTTCGTCGTATTCAGACGCAACAATAATTTTGGTCTTAAATCCTGGAGTACGTGCGATGCTGACAATCTCGATAGTTCCATCTTCGAGTTCTGGGGCATTCATCTCAAAGAGTTTTACAACGAGATTCGTGTCCTTTCGAGTAAGGGTCACACGAGGTCCAGAAAGAGTGTCTTCCTCGAGTTTTGCAACCGAGAGGTAGATTCGTTGTCCTGGAGTGTACTTATCCTTGGAAACTTGTTCAGACTTTGGAAGTACGACTTGATTCCCATTGTAATCCAGAAGTACTCGATTTTTCTCGACCATTTCTACCTTGAGACTGATGATTTCTCCTTCTTTTCATTTAAAGAGATTGAAGATCTTTTCTTTTTCTGTTTCTTGGATCTTCTGGATGATAACCTGTCGAGCAGCCTGGGACGCGATACGCCCAAAACCTTCTTCGTCTTCGAGGACTTCGTCGCTCACGTCGATTTCGATAGTGTCTCCGATCGAGAAGCCATCCGCATCGTCTCCGAGATCCGAGAGAGTCATTTCGAGGTCAGGGTTTTCTACCGTTTCTACGATAGTTTTTTCGACCGTAATCTCGATAGCACCGCTTTCAAAATCGAGGTGCACATTTACCTCGCTATCTTTGTTTCCAAAGTCTTTTCGATATGCAGTCTTGATGGCAGATTCGATAATCTCTATAAGACGCTCACGTGGTATTTTCTTCTCGGTCGCGATCTGGTTAATCGCTGCTTCTATTTTTCTGATATCTATCATAATACAGTATGGATGAGGATTATAAAAGGACTGTTTGGTATAAAAAAAGAATCTGGAGGAAGGTCCAAATTCTTTTTACTTCCCAAATACCTCTGTAGTATATGGGTATTTTTTATTTTATCAAACTTTTTTACTTATTTTTTGTTGATTTTTGGGTTTTTTTCGATACCGGAGCTTTCTTTATTTCTTTCACTGGTGCCACTTTTTTTACTTCAGACACTGGAGCGATCATATTTTTCTTTGGGGTATTTTTCTTGATATTCTTAGTGATAGTATAGTCGCGACCAAGTTCATATATTGAAGATGGAGATACTGGAATTATTGTTGTTCCGGTACTTGTTGTGAGTGCTCCTGAGTTCATTACTGTGCCTGTTCATTCGAGACTACCTGTTCAGACTCCTATTTCCGGTGGTGTATTTTGTACCACTTCCTGAACATTACTTTTTCCGGAGCGTTTTACATCGGTTCAGAGGAGTGAACTAGAAAACATAGCGAGAGCTGATACTGAGAGTATCATAAAGCTCACTCAAGCCAAAACTTTTGTCTTTTTTTGGAGAAAAAAACGAAAACCAGCTCGACGATTTTCACTCAGTTCTGTCTTTACCTCAGCCACATACTCTTTTGTTATGGGTGTTGTGGCATCAGGAGTGCTTTCGATTGGTGTCTGGATCAATGCTTCTTCTTTTACGATAGCTTCTTCAGGAGCAATAACCACCTCTTCCATAACCTCTTCAATAGGTACTACACTTTCTTCGATTTCCAATCCGGATACTGCTTGGGAGGTTTCTTCAATCGGAGTAATTTCTTCAGGAGTTGTGTCTGTTATGGTAGGAATTTCTTCGGCGATCTGAACGGGTTTTTCTATTGCTGAAATCGGGGTATCTCCTTCTTGTTTTTCTGGAACAACATCTCCGAGATCGATGAGATCATCCATATTAAGATCATCCATAACCTTAAATTTTGGAAAAAATTCTTTGAGTTCATTTTCTGGAGCATTTGATTTCGTTGCAGATACATCATCTTCTATTACGAGAGATTCTGATTCTTTGGAATCGGGTACTTCCTCGCTCATCTTTGTATCTTCCTTTATTAGAGGAATTGCAACTGATATTGTTTCCGTACTTTTTATCTCTTCCACAGGAGGTTTATTATCTTGAATGACTTCCACTTGCTTTTTTAAAAGTGCTTCTTCCATTTGTCCTACAGTCATCTCTTCTTCGGGTACATCACTTTGGATATCGGGAACATTCATTCAGGAGTCTTTTTTTAATTTCATGAGTGAGATTTTTGGACCAGACGCTGATTTCTGCTCGGTGGATACTTTTTCTCATGAAGTACCTGTTGTAGATATACTATCAACAGTTGTTTTTGCTGACAATGACGGAACATCTACTGTAACGGTGTCAGTTGTCGGTACGGCAACTGAAAGATTTTTGAGAGAGGAAAGATTAAGGCTCATAGAAGATAAGAAAAGATATACGTGAATCTAGTATAGTATATATTTTTCTTTCTGTCAAAAACCGAGGCCTCTTTTTTTCACTATAACAAAAATAGTCCCGTACGCGGGACTATTTTTGTATTTGTGGAGTCGAGAATGATTATTTTACAATAACCTCTGTTTTCTTTTGTCGAGCGTAGAACTTGTCAACAGAACTTGTTTTCAATATACGTTTTTCTCCAGTATAAAATGGGTGACATTTATTGCAGGATTCCACCTTTATCTCGGTAGTAATGGTGCTTCCAGTAACAAAAACATGTCCACAAGAACAAGTAACTTTTGTCTGGGTAGAAAATTTTGGGTGAATATCTTTCATAGAGCAAAAAAAATGAGTAAAATGAGTGTTTGGACAGCATTATATAGATAATTTATTTTTTGCAACTTTTTTCTCTTGATTATTTCTGTATCAGAAAAAAAGCAACTACCACGCCAGTAGTTTCGGTTCTAAGTATTCGTGATCATAGATGGATCTGTTGAACGTTTTTTTCTTTGAAGTGAGTTAGTTCCTTATCTGACCACCCACCTTCTGGTCAGATAAAAATATTTATCGGGAATGACGTAGTGAGAATATCGCGTATATGTTTGCTCTCTTCATCATTTGTGTGAAGTGTATACGATACTCCATCTTCTGGTATGATAATCGAGTTTTCGTGGAACGTAATTTTTGGAACCTGGTTTCATCCACACTGCTCTGTCGCCTCGCGTACTATTTCCTGAAATCGTTCTATTTTTCGTTCGTTTATAATGAGGCGCTGACTCCGATCGGATCGAAAAAATACAAATTCTTGCACTCAGACCTCAGTTCCTTTCTGAAGAATATATTCTATCTTCTCATATTTGTTTGGAATGGCTTGGTAGAGTCGGATCGATATGTTTGGATTATGAGTATTTTTATGTTTTTCTACAAATGTCAGAGTTATGTCTTTTTTTGTGATTGCCCCAATAGTATATATGTATTCGTATGCATCACCATTAAATAATATGATACTTTCTCCAATTTTTGCACGAAGAACGTGTGAGATTTGATGAACAAAGGAGCTATCTGTCATAGAGAGATCCTTGCCGAGTGAGAGAAGGGGGAATGAAAAGCGTTGCATGAGGTGAATAGAAAAGTGTAAGTGTGGAATACTTCTCCTCAGTATATGGATAATAGTATTTTTTCGAAATACTTTTTTTAAAAATCCTACCAGTAATCTGGTAGGATTTCGCCGGATAATAGATATCCAGTGTAGAGAATAGAGGGGCGCTCTATTTAATGAGATTGTACTCGAGAGCTAGAGAGCTCCTGTTTTTATTTTCCAAAAGACATAGGCCTGAAGGTTAAAAAATATTTGTTTTTGTTTTTGGGATATCTCCTAAAAACATATATATAGTAAACTATATTTTTTATAAGTCAAATAAAACATTGTTGATTTTTTTATAACTCTGTGTACACTCATTTATGGAAATTTATTTAAAATAAAAACTTCTTATGGGATCAGCAAATGTTCTCAGTTTTATTCCCAAACGGGATATCGAGAGTGGCATTATTCCGAAGGGCACAGAAGACCTCGTAGATGGTGTTTCTTTTGATGTCGATACTATTTTAAATAAAGAAGGAAAAATAGATTTTGATATACTGGTGCGTTTTTTAGAACAAAAAAATAGATCAGTTAATGAATTTTTTGAAGAAAAAGAGTATAAAAAAGAACGTATGGAGAATATTCTTTTTCCTTTTTTTGATTTCTTAAAACAAGCATATTTTTCAAAAAATAACTCCATCCCCAATAATATTATTACGATTCTCAGAGAAAATACCACTATATTGGATGGTATTATCTCATATATTGAAGATAGAAACCCTCAGATCATATCCAATAAGCAGGACTGGTCATTGCAGGATGCATCTTTTCGTTATAATGAACAATTTAATTCCCTGACTTTTCACTTCTTTTTACTGGGAATGAGTCAAGAGTTTGACATAGATAAAGACGTACACTCAGATCACTATAAAAAAATTAATGTACTTTTTGCTGATTTTACCTCATCGGTACTTAAGTCAATCGGTGTTTTAAATACTTGGTCAAACACCACTACTCCTCCAGAACTTATTAGGGAGCTCTATAACTGTATAGAGCTGGGTGAAACTATCAATAAACTCGCCCTTATTTACTGGGTTAAATCAGAGGAAAGACATATTTCTATGAGTCTTGGTGAGATTATTCGAAATAATATTGATACCCTTTTGCGACAATTGCCAGCTAATTTCGTTATGAATCATGCTGTATGAAAAAAGCTCCGCTATCTTTCCGGAAAGGTTGTATGTAACTTTGCACACTGAGCGGTCATTGATGGAACAACGATACCAAAAATTCAAAAACAGGTCAGTCAGATAAAGGCAGATCAACAAGCGGGTTTTGATCTTCAGGAATCGGCTGATTTTGGATGCGATATATTGTCAAAAGATGAGTATGCATTGAGGCTGAGTACACTCACGGGAAAAGCTCGTAGAGTGTTTGAAAAAAATCAGAAAGAACAGTGTAAAAATTTCGAGACAGAAGAAGAGAGTTCTCATATAATCCTTATAGGAAATGATGCAATAGCAGAACTTTTTGGTATACGTCAGATAGAAAAGTTTCAGAAAAAAATTCCCGAGGTAGTTCTGAATGAAAAAAAGAAATATCTCCATCATCTGACTACTATTTATAACTATTGAATAGTCAACAAAGTAAGTACGACACAGGATATTATAAATGATTTTATACAGGGTGGCATAAAAAATGAAAATCAAATCGAGGTTATTTATTATATTGTCCTTTTTGATAATACCGTAAGCTCAGCTTCCCTTGTTCACTTAGTTGATTTTTTTCTCGAAAAAAACAAAGGAGTGGATAATTTCTTCTATGAAGAATTCGCCATTAAGATAATAAATCAAATTATTAGAAAATTGCACGCTAC
>CAZRBF010000013.1:14811-17248 GCA_964598195.1 uncultured Candidatus Peribacteria bacterium
ATGAAGAATTCGCCATTAAGATAATAAATCAAATTATTAGAAAATTGCACGCTACTTCAGATCGTCTTTCCTTCCTTTCGACCATAGAAAAAACATATATGGCTCTTGAAAACAAGAATATTTCTGATTCTGTTCTCAGTTATTCTCGAGTATATCTTTCATTGGCAATCTATTACATCGAATGTTATGATGAACAATATCTAGAGCTTGCAATAACGTGTTTTCTGCATTATAAAAATCTGGTAGCCTCACCTATTCGAATAAATGAAATTTCTAATAATACCAAGGATGAAAAAGATTTTTATGTAGCTCTTTGAAAAATAGACGAAGGACGAAGATACTGAAAACAGAATCATGCTAATATGGAACTGGAACGAGGGGGTATGGACGTGTGTATACAGACTGCAGATAGGTATCAAAAAGATTCCATCATGACTATACACAATGAGGTGAGTCAGCTCATAGCTACCATGACCACAAAAGATGGTGTATTCTCACAAGATGAGTTCAATAATACTCTCGGAAAATTAATCGCTGAAGATATTTTTTATAAACTTGCTATTATTACCATTATCGGAGATTGCGATCATTGCAGTACTGATCAAAACAATAGCGTTTGTGAGATTTCTGAACAATCTCCAACTACGAGGGTGTATACCTGTCCAATTGTTCCAAAAAGAAGGGGCTTTGAATCCATGAATATACATTTAGAAGGTGATAAATTTATCGTCATTACGTACCCTTCCATATCAAAACAGATCATAGAGAAGATTTTTTCTGATCAGAGTGAATTGATACGAAAATGCTTCGGTAATCCAATTGCGGTCAACAATAAAAATTTTATTATTCAGAAATCTTACGACCTTCTGCAAAAGTCTCAAGTAGAACTCAAAAAATTGGCATTTTATGATGCAGAAATAGGATTACCAAACGAGAATCGACTCAAAAGAGATATCTCTGGAAAAGAGAAAACTCTTGCTCTCCTCGAGATCGCAGGTTATGACAAGATGATGGCAACCCAAGACGGTGGAAATAACTGGATATGAATCATGAAGTTGGTTGCTGCATATCTACAGGAGAGAACTCACTCTATTATATATTTATATGATAAAAAGGCTCTATGTATCGTATTTGATAGTGATAAACTCAGAGAACATAGTATTGCTTCAAATGATGAGGATATAGGTGTCTCTGTAATGGCACTCATTACATCTATATTAGCAAAGTTTCATAATGAACATGGGAAAAATCTGCAGTTCTATACGGGAGTTATTCTCTCTCAAAATAAAGAGCACCTGAAGTATGCTCATGTGGCGCTTGCAAGGGCCAGAATGGTACGTGAAAATAGTATTTACATATTTAAAGAAGGTGATGAAAAGATTCCTGAGGATGAGCTGTACTCTGCCAATAAACTCCTCGCTGCACTGAGCATCAATATAGATGATACAAAAATTATACCATATTATCACAAAATATATGACCCAAAAAATCCTACTGCTCATAAGTATGAAGCTCTTGCAAGAATTGAATATATGCAGGATAGTAATACAAAAGAAATAATTGGACCTTATAAATTTATAAATATCGCGACATTCAAAAAACTTCTTCCAGATATTGCTATCGCGATGACAGATCAAGTAGCAAAGGATATGATAGCGTATCCACATATGCATGTTTCACTCAACATACATGAACAAGACTGGAATGATCCTCGAGTTATGCAAAAGTTTATAGATCTGAAAAATCAGGGAGCCATTGATTTTTCTCACCTCTCCATTGAGATCCTCGAGATGGTCAAATTTGATCGAGATGAGGACCGGGAGAAGATAAAGGCATTTAAAAAACTTTGATGTAAGATATCTATCGATGACTATGGGCAAGACAGAGGAAATCTCAAAAAGATCATAGCAGCAGAACCAGATAATATAAAAATAGATGAGTGGGTTATTAAAGCCTTGAGTGATCCTGAGCTCAAACTTGCTGCAATTGCTGCCGTCAAGTCGGTCGTTTATCATGCAGGGCTTATTGGAGCTACAGTCACAGCTGAATATATTGAAAAAATGGAACAATTCCTCCTCCTTCAGGAATTATGAGTCAATCTTTTTCAGGGATACTTGTTTGCAGAACCTATTCCAATTCAGAAAGCTATGGCGGGAAGAATAATTTTTTCAGAACATTAAAAATACCATCCCGAGTACTCGGGATGGTATTTTCTGGATGGTTTAGTAAGTGAATTTTGGTACCGTATCTATCTCATTATTAATGACTGCCTCGTATTGTCGTCCATCAATAGTAATGATTATTTGCTTGGCAGACACGGTGCTCGTGATATTTCCATTTACTGAACTCCTACTCTCCATGATACTCCCCTTAAGAACTGCTGGATCGAGCGCATAACTTTTATCTCCACCGATATAGGCTCCCACGAACATGAGAA
>CAZRBF010000014.1:0-16390 GCA_964598195.1 uncultured Candidatus Peribacteria bacterium
TTCAATTCGAGCTGTTTCTATTCCTGCTAGGCGCACTCTTTCTGCTTCTATTGCTGCACTATTGTCAACAGGTGGAGCGAGAATCGTAATAGATGCTGAACCGGTTCCTGCGAGGGTACTGTTGGCGTTGTAACACGCGAAAGTAACTGTACGTCCAGTATTGGTAGTTGTTCCTGCTGGTATATTAAATGCAGAAGCATTTATAGTGACATTTCCGTTTGCTGTTCAGCCATTTCCTCCAGCTAGATTATAGCTACATCCACCAGCTGCATTTGAAGAGTAACGGAGTATAGTAGATCCAGTAGCTGCTATAGTATTTGGCTCAAATTTAGCAGAGAAAGTGAATCCTGGTGATTGTTGGGTAGTATTTGCGGTAAATGTCAGGACTGTTATCTTGGCAAAAGAACTATAGTTATCGCTAGTTCTTAAGCGAACTTTGAGAATCTTGTTTTCAGTAAGATCTTGTGCTCCTGTACTGTATGCACCATAGGTTGCTCACCCATCACTTGAGAGAGATGCTTCCATGGTTCTTGAATCCCATCCATTGATGGTATTGGTTGTATCGTTTGCAGTAACTGCAGGTGCGGGGATTTCGGGGTATTGGGGATTGTGACTATCTTCTTCGAAGAGTGCTGATCAAATTCGTCCAATAAGAGATGTGCTTTGTTCTGGTTTGAGTTGTTCGTAGATTCGTGGATAGATATAGCTAAAGACAAAAGAATACTCACTTCCAAATTCTGGGGATTCTTTGATAGTGTCATCAAGCTTATTTAGCTTAAGAAGCTTTGCATTGAGGTATGTGTTATATGCAACTACTCACCCCTGTTCTTTAGCACCTGATAATATCCTTGCAATATACGCATCGAGCAGTGCTGCTCCCTGTCCGTTGGTAGCATTACTGAGGATAAGGTCACCTGTTGAGCTTCGGACAGTATACGGAGAAGACATAAAGGCGCTTTCTGGTGTGCTCACGGCACCGTATGTTACGAATGTTGTTACTCCGAAAATTCCGAGTATCACGAGGAACTTTGTTAGGAGTTTAGAGTCTGTTTTTTGGGAATGTGATTGAGGTGTTCTTGAATGAGTTTTCATAGAAAAGATTATTAGTTATAAGATGTGTCCATATAATACGTAAAAAAGAATAGGTATAGGTATATCTATTATTAGTAAGGTTTGTGGACCATAAATATGAAGTTATGTTTTAAGTATGGAGATAGTATATAAGTAATGTTATTGTAAATGCAAATTATTATGATAAGATTTAATATATTCAATAATTAAGCGACAATTAGCTATGGAAAATAAAGTAAGCTATATATATACCAGCATTTTTTCATTTCCATTTGAAAAATAGCACTTCCGCCATATAATATGTCGCGACAAGGCATCACCATTTCTATGGAGAGTGCTTTTGTATAAAGGAATTTATTGAATACAATTTTTATACACTACTTTTATTTTTTACTAATCATCCACAAGTATGGTAAATGGAGAAGTTTTCACCGCCATAGATATAGGAACCGCAAAAATCAAAACTGTTATTGCTACTTTTACCGAGGAAAAGAAACTTCGTGTTCTTGGAGTTGGTATTGCGAAGTCAAATGGTATACGAAAAGGAAACATCATAGACATGGATGAGTTCAAAAAAAATATAGATGATTCTCTCTCTGAGGCAGAACGAATGACCTGAGAACAGGTATCTGCTATCTATCTGTCACTTTCTGGAACCAATATTGAAGTCGTGACCAATAATGGTATCATATCTGTTCCACACGGAGAAGTGAGTACTGAAGACATCAATAGGGTTCTCGACATGAGCCAGAATGGTGTCGACCTCATGAATAAAGTCGTTCTCAAAGTTATTCCAGAGGCATTCACCCTCGATCAAGAATCTGGAGTCAAGAACCCTGTTGGAATGTCTGCGAAGAAACTGGAAGTCCGAAGCCATATATTCTGTATATCAAGCAATGTCCTCAGTAATATCAAAAAAGGTATTTATGATGTCGGAGTTGATATTCTCGACATCTATCCAAATGTTCTCTCAGCTCCAGAAGCCGTTCTTTCGAAGAGACAGAAGGAACTGGGAGTCGTGTGTATCGATATCGGAGCGAGTACCACAGATGTAGCAGTATTTGAAGAGGGATCTCTCATATTCGCAGCAGTTATACCTATTGGAGGAGAACATGTAACTTCCGATATCGCTCTCGGAGCTCGTGTATCTATCGATACTGCTGAGAAACTTAAGATCGAGTATGGATCTGTCGGATTCTGTAAAGATGAGAAAGCAAAGGATGATGAGATTGACCTCTCAAAAATATCCAAGAACGAAACAACTACGATTTCTCGAAAGTATCTCTCTGAGATTATTCGGGCTCGTTATTCTGAGATTTTCTACTTTGTAAACAACGAGCTCAAGAAGATAGGAAAAGATGGGATGCTTCCAGAAGGAGCGGTCATCAGCGGTGGCGGGGCTAAGGCTCGTGATCTCAATGATCTCGCCAAAGAAGTACTCCGACTTCCTTCCATGATCGGAACTCCGGAAGATTCTGACTTCATTAGTGGAACATCTATCGGGGATCCAATATTTGCCGGGATTATCGGAACACTCCTTCTTTCTCAAAAATACGGAGTGACTCGAAGTGGATTCAAGATGAATCTCTCATTTGGTGGATGGTTTGGGTCGATTAAAAATGCCCTAAAAAAGATTATGCCATAGGAAATTTGAAATAACTTCAGACTTCGAGATTAAATCTCCGTTTCCTCGCTCGCCGTACTACTTCGTACGGTTCGCTCCGGTACTCAATTTGCACTCGAATTCTATCGTTCTTCCAAATTTCAAAAAATTTTCTAATCATTATTAATTTATTTTTCTTAATTTTTCCCATATATGGTTGTTCGAAAGACTGATGACAAGCTCAAATCCCTTCTCGGTGGAGGAAATAGCTTTTCACGAAATAGTGTTGAAGAAATAAATGTTTCAGAATATATTTCTCCTATTGCCAATATAAAGGTTGTTGGAGTCGGAGGGGCTGGATCTAATGCAATTAATCGCATGATCCAATCTGGACTCGAAGGTGTAGAGTTCTTGGCTATCAATACCGATGCTCAGGCACTCTTCACGTCAAAAGCACAGATCCGAATCAATATCGGACGAGCAACCACTCGTGGACTCGGAGCCGGAGCTAATCCTGAAATTGGTAAGAAAGCCGCAGAAGAATCCAGTGAAGAAATCAAGCAAGCACTTGCTGGGGCCGATATGGTATTCGTCACTTGTGGACTCTGAGGAGGAACTGGTACTGGGGCTGCACCAATTATTGCCGAGATCGCAAAGGGACTTGGGGCTCTCGTTATCGGAGTTGTGACCAAGCCTTTTGCCTTCGAAGGACAACGTCGTTACATTCAGGCGATTGATGGGTACGATCGACTCAAAGAAAAAGTCGATACCCTCATCACGATCCCCAATGATAAGATTCTTTCTATCATCGATAAGAAAACTCCTCTTCTTGATGCATTTAACATCGTAGATGAAGTATTGAACCAGGGTGTACAGGGTGTTTCTGATCTTATTACTCTTCCAGGACTTATCAATGTCGACTTTGCTGATGTCAGGTCTGTTATGGAAAATGCTGGTTCTGCTCTCATGGGTATCGGATACGGAAGCGGTGAAAACCGCGCAGTTGAGGCTGCCCGAGCGGCGGTGGACTCCCCTCTTCTCGAACTTTCTATCGCAGGGGCTCGTGGACTCCTCTTCAATATTACCGGAGGCACTGATCTCTCTATGTTCGAGGTTGACGAGGCAGCACGCATCATTACCGAGGCATGTGATCCAGAAGCAAATATCATATTCGGAGCGACTATCAATGAAAATTACACTGGTGAGATCAAGATTACCGTTGTTGCCACCGGCTTCAATGAGGAAACCAATCAACGCTATCAAGAAGCACCAAAAACTATCTCAAACCAATTTGGAAAGAAGATGCTCTGACATCAGTCTCATAACACCCCATCAAATCAAAGTTCTCTCGGCGGTCAAAACAGCGTACAACAATCAGAACTCGACGTTCCCGCATTTCTCAGAAATAAGATGAAGTAAACCTCATATATACACAAAACCTCTCCAGAAAAATAATTTCTGGAGAGGTTTTATTTATTTTTTGAGAAAAAAGCTTGATTTATTCAAAAATGTATGGTTAAATGCTTGGAGTAATACTCTGTAATTTTTTCTCCTATGTCATGCAATGCCCTTAAAGATATATCATGCAGTCATGCATACGATGAATGATCCTCTAATACGGAAGCTTTTTCACAGAGACTGAGAGAACTGACACTTACTCAATTAGAAATTGAATCACAGGCTATTTATGCGATACATTATTCACATGATTCAATGAATTCGAGTGAGCGACGTGCAAAGATAAAAATGATACGCGCCATAAGCGCAGAAATTGAATCGCGATCACACACAAGGGTATCTCCCCAGATTCAAGAATATGTTTGAGGAAATCGTGAAAAAGTCATACATTTGATACAAAGCAAAAAATAATCCGCCTAGGCGGATTATTTTTTTAAATCATGTATTTCTTTTATCCAATAGTTTTTGCAGGAACTCATTCCATCCCTTCAAAGAAAGCGTTGAATTGATCCTGAGTCAGCTCCTCAACTTCCAGGAGATGTCGTGTAATCTTCTCGTGGAGATCCTTGTGAGTAAGGATAATAGATCGAGCTCGTTCGTATTCATTTTTGAGAATATCACGTACTTTTTCATCAATTTTTTCTTGAGTTTTCTCACTATATATTTTTCCTCCTCCTTCGGCTCCAAGATGATTTCCTTCAAGAGAATCTGAGGCAAAATTCTCTGGTCCAAGATCCTCATCAAATCCGTACTTCATAACCATTGCTCGTGCAATTTCTGTAGCATTTTCTATATCAGATGAGGCACCCGTCGTGATAAAGTCTTTTCCAAAAAATACTTCTTCGGCAGCTCGACCACCATACCCCATGGCAATCTGATCAAGAAATTTCGCCTTGCTCGTATAAGTAGTATCCTTTTCTGGCAGAAACCAGGTAACTCCACCTGTGGATCCTCTTGGAACCATAGATATCTTATATACAGGGTCAGTATTTGGAAGCATTTTACCAACAAGTGCATGCCCTACTTCATGATATGCCGTTGTTTCACGCTCTTTTTGAGTAAATACATGCGATTTTTTTGTACTTCCAATAGCAATTTTTTCAAATGCTTTCTGAAGAATATCATGAGTAATTGCTTTGGCATTCTCTCGCCCAGCAAGAATCGCCGCTTCATTGAGAAGGTTTCCAATATCGGCCCCAGAGAAACCGACCGTTGCAGAGGCAATCTTTCGAAGATCTACATCTTTAGCAAGTGGTTTGTTTTTGGCGTGCACTTCAAATATCTTTACTCGATCTTCTAGGCGAGGAAGGCGAATGGTGACCTTTCGATCAAAACGGCCTGGTCTCAGGAGTGCCTTATCGAGAACATCAGCACGGTTTGTTGCAGCGAGAATAATGACGTTTGTCTCGTTATCAAACCCATCCATTTCTGTCAGGATCTGATTCAGTGTCTGTTCGCGTTCATCGTGCCCTCATCCAATTCCAGGAGAACGTTTCTTTCCAATAGCATCCACTTCATCGATAAATATAATGGATGGTGCATGTTCTTTTGCTTCTTTGAAGAGATCCCGAACACGAGCAGCCCCGACTCCGACGAACATTTCTACGAATTCGGAACCAGAGATAGAGAAGAATGGTACATTCGACTCTCCTGCAACGGCTCTTGCCAATAAAGTCTTACCGGTTCCTGGAGGCCCTACCATGAGTATCCCTCGTGGGATCTTCGCACCAAGGTCCTTGTATTTTTTTGGGTTTTTGAGAAAATCTACCACTTCCATCAGATCTTCTTTCTCTTCTTCTGCTCAGGCCACATCAGCAAATGTGACTTTCTCGTCTTTCTCAGGGTCATACATTCGCGCACGAGACTTTATAAATGCCATCGGGCCGTTTGCACCACCAGACATCTTTGAAAAGACTATGAAGATCAAAACTATAAATATTATGGTCATAAGTATGCCCGGAAGAGGTCAAGAAAGAAGCTTTTCCCAATACTCATCCTTAACCGATACTTTCGTTGGATTCGTTTTATCATTAAACCCCAAATCAGTTATCCCATCATGTGGAGGGAGAATGATTTTGTCTATCTGTGTAACTATTCTTGGTTTATTATTGACTCACATCTCCGTTTTTGTTTCCTTTCTTTTTGCGAGAAGTGCATCTCATTCTATCGTCAATTCAGAGTATACTCATGATGCATACCGCGCCTGTATTTCGTTGAGCCCCAGATCCGTATTGATAGTCTCACGAGCTGGAGGAACAAGATAATTATAAACGACAAATATGATCAGAAAAACGATCGCCAAAACTATAAATGGATTGGTACCATTAGTTTTTTTGGAATTTTTTGGATCTTTTTTTTGAGTATTTTCTATATTTTTCAGGGTTTTTAAGAGATCAATGGGTTGTTTTTTCTGTTTTTTCATGTTGTAAGGATAGTAAATATACACCTCTTGCAAAAAGGCAATGAGGAGGAGAGATAATATGAAAAAAAGCAATAAAAGCAAGTTTGTGTTAAGTTTTATAACTTATTTCATAAGCACTATAAGTTTTCTCCATATGTCTATACTGATTTCTTCTGCACGTACTGTCTCCAGAAGTCATAGTTGCAGAAAAAAACCACTGAGAATCTCTTTTGAAATATGCAAAGTATGAGCGAGATTCGAGAGGAGTTTCTTTCTAGGTGAGCTAAATCCCGCGCTTGTGATCCTCAGGAAGTTTCTTGCACCCACCGAATCATAAGAATTTTTTCTCTTAAAATAGAGAACATTCGAGTCTACTTTTGGTGATGGGATAAAGTTCTCTTTCTCTACGAGACATATCTCTCGTATGGTCTCACAAGAAAACTCGAGAGCAAGGGAGAGGTACGAGTGTTTGTATCATTTTTTCATGCAAATTTTATCACCTACTTCTTTTTGCATCAATATGACCATCTCATCTGGTTTATGTTCGAGATCATGGAGAAATCGAAAGAGGATGGGCGAAGTTATATAGTATGGGATATTCGCTATAACTGAATAGGGTCATGACTCTGGCACATACTTCAACACATCCGCAGATACAATCGTAAATACCGTTTCCTCTGGGATTATCAGATCACCTTCGAGAATTCTCGACTCTAAAATGGATACCATTTTCTTATCGAGCTCTATGAGCGTAAGCGAGTGTGGTTTTTTTGCGAGTATTTTTTCGGTCAGTGCTCCATAACCCGGACCAATCTCGACAATATCCTTCCCAGTAATTTCTATACTCCCCGCAATATGCTCGAGTATGCCATCATTGACCAAAAAATTCTGTCCAAGAGATTTTTGTGCACGAATGCCATAGTGTTTGAGAATTTCTTTATGATTCATGAAGAGTGTTATTATTATTGTACTTTTTTTGATATCGTCGTCCATTTACTATCAATAACTTTGAGTTGGCCGATGTACTGTTCCCATTTCATTAAAAACTTTTCGTACTGATCTTTGAGCTTTCTCATGTACGTGTGCTTGTCATTTTTGTATGACTTCACGACGGCTGATTCACCGAGCAACCAGGCTGCCTCTTTGTAGGACTTCATCTTTCTATTAACCAGAGCCTGACAGTCTTTCTCTCATACTACAAAACTTTGTGCGTGATTATCAGTGGTAACGGAAGTTCCTTTTTCTGTAAAATACAAACTTGTTTCCTTCATAACAATACTGTCGCAGATCTTTTTATACTTATTGGGGTATGATTCTGTATTATCAGTCTCATCAAAAAGTGGTCTGATTCTCGCTGCAAGAGCCCCGACATCTTTATTGGTTTCCGCATAAATATCATCGAGTTCTTTTTTCATTTTATCATCGAGTGTTTTAAACTCTTTACTCATAACCACCTGAAAAACCACATCCTGGAGGCTGAAATTACCCACTGGACAGACAAACTTCGTCTCACTTTTCGCCGATCAATCTTTCCTCTTTTTTATACAAGAATCAATATCTGAAGTGTGCTGAGATTTTTCTCCAGCAAAAACAGAGAAAGAAAATCCATACACAACAAAAAAAAGGAGCGTTGCAAGAGAAATAACAACTTTTTTCATAGGTTTATTTTTTAAAAAGTCGTGAAAATAATCCTTTCTTTTTTTCGATCGTTGGTTCCTGAACTCAGAATACCAGCATTTTCATGATTTGTCTGAAACGACTTTTGTGCTGTTCTTGCTCCTCCTTATGTTTTTCTTCAGACTTATGTTTTTCTTCAAAATGCTTCGTGGTTTTTTTGATGCCATAAATAGACGCAACAATTCCCCCAAGGAGCATACCCGTTACGATGGCATCAATTTTCTTGATACCACGCTTATGGATTTTATCATTTTTATTGAACATGAGGTGAGGCGGATTATCCTTCTAATTTATTGATCTTGATAGATTTTTCTCCAAATAGGAGCTTGGGGATTTCGATACGAAGGAGATTGAACTCCATATCTGCATGGATTTTATTGAAAGCAAGATTCTCAGGAAGTATCACGGATCTGGAAAAAGCTCCATAAAAACACTCTCCGACTAATATACGATCAGCACTGTCATAGATATCGGGACGTCGTCGCTCTCCGGAAATGGTCAAAATATTTCGAGAAATGGAGATATCTACATTTTCTGTATCCATTCAAGCAATAGGTGCCATTATGATGATCATGTCGTGACAATCGAGAATATCGAGAGCCACTTGTCCGAGCTCTTCCTCAACCACGTTGTCATCTTCTACCTTTACTTCGATAGAATTGTGTCAGTGACCATGGCTCGAGTGACCCTTATGACTATCATGTTCATCATGACCATGGTTGTGACTTCATTGAAACATCTTAAGCATGTGGAATAATATAACGATTTATTATTTTACATCCTATTCAGGAATCATTTTTTTGCAAATTTTTCTCTTTTATGATAGTATGGTCGCACAGATCTTTTCAAATAAACAAACACTATGCAAAAAATAAGTTTTTCTCGCAAAGAAAAAATACTCTTCCTTGATAACTTTGGGAGTCTTATTAATGCGGGTATTCCGATCGTACGTGCACTCCAGATAATATACTTCCAATCTACAAACAAACGCATTCAAGAGATGAGTGCATACTTCAAGCAAGCGATCGAAGAAGGACAAAATATCATACAAATAAGTGAGAGTATTCCTAAAGTATTCTCAGCTTTTGATCGAGCGATGTTTGAGATGGGCGAAGCTACAGGAAAACTCTGACAAGTTCTGACTCTCATTACAGAACGAGAAGAAAAACAACAAGATCTCGAACGCAAGGTCAAGCAAGCACTCATCTACCCCATCTCTATAGTATGTGTCGCGATCGGTATGATCATAACCATCATGACCTATGTTATCCCAAAGATTGAAAAAATCTATCATGATTCTCATGTGAGCCTGCCTCCCCTGACACGTTTTGTCATATCAATCAGTCATTTTCTTCTGAGCTATGGAATCTTTCTCGCCATTGGCCTTGGTCTTGTATTTGCAGGGTTTCTTTTTGCACTCAAGCATCCACGTGTGCGATACGAATTTGATCGCAGAATCCTCTCGCTCCCAATTTTTGGGGGCATTCTTCGTAAGAAGATACTTATAGTCTTTACTGAATTTCTTGCGACACTCCTCAATTCAGGAATCCTCATCAATCGCTCTCTCGCCATAATCTGAACTGGACTCGACAATACCTACTACGAAGCGGAGATTGTCACCATCCTGGGAGATATAAAAGCCGGAAAAACTCTCTCTTCAGCACTCTGAGGTGAGTACATAGAACGAAAAATCCGATGAGAACCCATCTGAAAAGACGAAACTGCCTTCAAACGTAAAGTTGACTGTTTTCCCA
This sequence comes from uncultured Candidatus Peribacteria bacterium, assembly GCA_964598195.1. Classification (GTDB taxonomy): domain Bacteria; phylum Patescibacteriota; class Gracilibacteria; order BD1-5; family UBA2023; genus UBA1545. The sequence continues at coordinate 9,965 of CAZRBF010000014.1, forward strand.
TAGAACTCTCAATGTCTGTTAAAATTGGTGAACAAACTGGGTCACTTTCTCGTATGCTTGATAAGATGGCTATCCGTTACAATAAAGACGTCGATGCTACCATCAAAGGGATTTCAAGTATGATCGAGCCTATCATCATCGTCTGAATCGGGGGGATCGTCGGAGTTATTATTATGGCGATTATGTTACCATTCTTCAACATGGTAAACGTCATACATTAAAAAAATGTAGAGATGTTTCTGAGAAACATCTCTACATTTTTTTACATTTTTTACCAATTCAAATTCTTTGCATACTCCATCTGATTATCTCGTCCACTCTCTTTCCAGAGCTTCTCGTCAAATTTCACCTCAATGTCTGGCTTAATACCTGTTCCATCAATACCTGTTTGAGTTTTCCCAGTAAACCATTTAGCGATAGTATATTTAAAACTTGATCCATCAGTATACGTATCGAGACTCTGAACTGATCACTTTCCATAAGACTTCTCCCCTACTATTCTGACGTTGTCCCCCATGTAATCCTTGATGGTTCCAGCCATTATCTCCGAAGCAGAGGCACTTCATCCATTCATGAGAATGAGAATTTTTCTTCTCGTCATATCGATGAGATTCTGTCCTTCGCTCTGTATCTCGGAAATAGTATTCTTGTATTTTATATGAACCACACTCTGTCCCTTTGGTACAAAATAATTGAGCATAGAGGCAACTTCATCCAGACTTCCTCCAGGATTATTGCGAAGATCGATGATAAACTTCCCATTGCTCGTATCCTTTGAGATAGCGGTAAGTGCCTGAACAAAGGCATTATTCACTCAAGCTCCAAATGTCGTTATCTTGATAAATTGATCTCATGTGTCGAGTTTTTTATACTCTACATAATTGATAATAATTTTTGCTCGAGTAATAGCAAAATCTAGTTCTTCTGTACCACGCTTCACATGCAACTTAACAACCGTGCCACCGAGTCACTTAATCTTATTTACCGCATCCTGAAGGGACGTTGACTCTGTGATGGGCATATCATCGATCTTGGTAATGATATCACCTCACTTGAGACCACTTTTTTCTGCGGGGGTTCCAGACATAGGAGAAATAATGTGGAGCTCTCCTGGTTTCGGCATGTCAATATAGGCACCAATTCCCTCAAACTCACCACCAAGTGCATCCTGAAAGTCCTTGGACTCTACTGGTGGGAAATACGCCGTATGTTTATCACCGCTTGCTTCTGCCATACCTTTTGCAGCACCCTGTATGAGAATATGGTCATTGAGTTTTGTACTGTCATAATAATTGTACTTCAGTTTTTCATATACATCGTTGAGAATGGCAAAATTTGGGATGGTCGTAATCGGGTAAAAAGTACCGATATTAATATCTTCGGTTAATGTTCATGTATTACTTCTGGAATCGAGCGGTTGTGGCTCATAAAGATGTGCGAGTGTATCAAGAACCGTCTTGAGAAGAAGTGTGGTACTGGAACCCAGCTCTACCTTTTGTCCAAGATTTGATTCTACAGCTCGAGCAAACTGATCAGGAGTTGCCAGTTCCGAAGCTTTGAGATCAATGGGCAGGTTTTTAAAAAAACCCATATATACTCATTTCTGAAGAGCCTGATAAAGAGGAGTATTCTCCCCTACATTGAGAAAGTTCAATCGAATGTACTTGTAGCTTTCTGGAATACCTTCATATTCGGCAATGCTATTAAAGTATACCGTCAAAAATCCTCCAAAATTCAGTGGACGATTCTCACTCCCCGCGGGATAGGAATTAATATTTCGATAATCAATCGCCTCAGCGGCTGATACATAGGAACTCCCGAGAGAAAAAAGTAGTATTATAAGAGCGATGATTTTTTTCATAGAAACAATCAATGGTAAGAAATATTATTTTGTTTGATCTGATTCAACTTGATCCGATTCAACCTTTGGAGTCTCAGTATTCACATTCGTCCCAAACTGCTTTGGTGAGTCAAAATATCAAAAAGGATACACAACACCAATAAATATAAGCAGAAGTCATATGAGAGATATGATTAAAACGGTTCACCCAGAACCAAGATATTTCTCAGCCCAATAAAACCTACCCGTCCAACTATAGACGATTTTTCGGTACTTAAGAATACCTATCCCCATAGCGATTCCGAGAAGACCATAAAATATTTTGACAATAAGCATACAGCTGAACAGTAGTTATAGACCTTTACTAGAAATTATTTAAAAAATCTTTTAATGCAAAATCCATATTTGATAGTAGCTTACTATAGTTATGATCAGTTATTATCTTATAAAGATATATTTTTTTGGGATTTTTATAAAAAAATATAATTCTATCTTTCTTGTTTATATAGGAAGAGTACACTTTTATATCTTTGTATTCATAAATTTTATGGGTATTGAGTTTTTCATCGAATATATTTACTATAAATAAATTCTTTAACTTCAAGAAATTTTCTCATTCTTTTTTTGATAAAGTAGAAATGTAATCATTTTGATTGCCTGTAAATTTTTTTGTTATGATAAAATCATACATATTTTTAAAAATGATTACTCACTACAAATTGTTTATTTTTTATGTCATCCAGAAAATCTTGTGCATATTTTCTTTCGCCAATAACATAGTTAATATCTATTCAAAACATGTTAAATAAATCAATAATATCAATATGATTTCATGGTTTTAATCATACTTTCATTTTTAAGTTATCAGGTATATCCAACTGAACTGTTGTCATACTCGCAATTATTAGTCTATAAAGCTCATTTATTATAGAGATTTTCTTTAAAATACCAAGAAAAAATAAAAAATCCTCTGACTTTTTTTGAAGTCAGAGGATTTTTATGACATACATTATTCAGCAACGACTTCTGCAGGAGCTTCTTCAGTTTTTTTCTTGGTTGCTTTCTTTTCTTTTTTCTCTTCTACTGCAGGAGCCTCAGTAGCTTCTACTGCAGGAGCTGGTTCAAGGGCCTTCATAGAGAGACCGATTCGTTTTGCGATTGGGTCGAAAGTAATAATCTTGGCTTTCACTGTCTCACCAACCTTTGCGTGATCAGCAACATCTTTCACCATAGTATGAGAAATCTCAGAGAGGTGGATAAGTCCACTGATTCCTCCATCAAGTGAGAGGAATACTCCGAATTGAGAAATACGCATAACTGGAGCTTCGATGATGTCATTTACCTTGTATTTTTCAGCGAGAACTTGCCATGGATTTGCTTTCAGACGTTTCATAGAGAGGCTAATCTTGTCAGCATCGATTCCGATAACCTGTACTTTCACTTTGTCTCCAACCTTTGCAAACTTGCTTGGATCAGATACGTGTCCCCAATCAATCTCAGATACGTGTACGAGACCTTCGAGACCATTGAAGGTAATGAAGAGACCGTAAGTAAGGATACCACTCACTGTTCCGTCAACATTGTCTCCAATCTTGAGTTTCTTGAGTGATTCTCCACGTGCTTCCTCAAGTGCTGCCTTTTCAGAGAAGATAATCTTCTTTCCGTCCTGGTCAACATTGATAACGCGTACTTTGAATGGTTTTCCAACGAGTCGTCCAAGGTGTTCAAGAATCTTTTCTGGATTTGCTCCTTCTACGCGAGGGTAGTTCATAGGAGTAAGTTGAGAAACTGGGATAAATCCCTTGATTCCGTCGAGATCGATAAGAAGACCTCCCTTGTTCGCTTCATTTGGAATAACGGTAATAATTTCTTTTGTGTCAAAATTTGAGTGAAGTTTTGCGATAAGTTTGATCTGACTTGCTTTTCTCAGGGAAAGCATGAATAGTCCAGAGTCTTTATCATCACCAATTACTATAGCATCAACGAGATCACCTGCCTTGATCATAGACGAATCCTCTGTAGATGATGTCATATGAGATCCGGAGATAATACCCGTGAATTGACCATTGAGGTCTACGAGAATCATCTTCTGTGAAGCACTGACAACTACTCCAGATACAAGCTCTCCCATATTCGGAGTATGTATTGGTGTAGAGTCCTTCAGTACTATTCCAAAATCTTGTACTTGTGTCATAAAAAATAAAAGTTAGAAAATAAAAATATTCCTTCAAAAAATGGGGCGAATGAAGGGGCTCGAACCCTCGACATTCAGATTCACAGTCTGACGTTCTAACCAACTGAACTACATCCGCCATGGTTATGGATTTTTTACGTAAAAATAACATAAAAAAAGAGCTTTTTGAAGAAGCGGGGGCAAGTATATGGAAAAAGAAAGAAAAGGCAAAAGAATTTTTGAGTATTTTTAAACTCTTATTTCAACAATTTAAAAAGAATAGAATTTATCATAAAAAATTGACTTTATAATATTTTTACATATAAAGATGCTGTATGCTTTAGTCAATTACTATATCGCTTATGACAAAAAAATATGTACTTTCTTGTATGGTCATTATATTATGCCTATTCACTCATATTGTCCATGCAGATTATTTCGAAGAAGAGATTGTCGGAGCTGATCCAGAAACGGGTATGCTTCAGGATATAGAACTCCATGCGATAAGGTTTTCTAGCAGCAAGGAAGTGACGCGTTACAACAATACACTCTCCTTTATCAATAGCATTAAAACCGAGGCGGTAAAGCGGTTTGAGGATGGATCCATTCCCCTCTACCGTCGATATGACATCATAACCAGTCTGGAGAGTTTCACGTATACCATGAACCAGTATTTTTTCTATCAAAGTAGGTACGAGAGCACCAAAAAGAACGTCTATAAAGAAAGTGCAAGAAACTATCTGGAAGATTCCAAGTGAGCATATAACAGATTGCGTGCGGCTTTGAAAAGAAGCACGAATCAATAATAAAAATACCCTTCAGATCAAATTCCTGAAGGGTATTTTTATGTTTACTGGAGCTTTATCAGTGCATACCCAGAAGTATACTGATAATAGTCATCAGTTTCCTGTCCTGTCGGGTGATACTCTTTATTTGGAATATTCACGTTCTTGAGGAAGAGCTTTACATCTGACTTTGCTCACTTGACGCTGAATATAAGGGATTCTTTCGGGAGATTGGTATCATTGGTACCATTACTTTGTGCGAGAATTTTTTCCAATATATCCCCCACCGAAATCACCTCAATCACCTTGTCTTTTTCGTATACCGTAAGTTCTTTTTTGTCTGTATCCATCGCTATCCAGAAACCATCTTGCTTTTGATTGTTTTTATTTTTCCCAAGTACATTCGTCATATATTGATAGCCTTCTAATTTTACCGGGAAGAAATCTACATCATAGTCAGTGTGAAAGCTCAGGTATCTCTGAACGCTTGTATCGTTATAACGATTATTGCGGACCTTAATGGCATCAGATACTATTGCAACTACTTCCCATGTAGAGAGTCATTTGTACGTCTCATTCTGACGAGAATAGCTCGGATCCGTAGAGTCATGTATTATTTTATCAAATTCGGCACGAGACTGTTTTTCCTTTTCTAAGAGCTCCTTTGCAAAGAGTTTTTTTATCTGGGCACACTCAGAAAAGTCACACATATAGTTTATGCCATCGTATATCTCGCTTGAAAGCGCACTATCAATATCGCTATACTTCGCAAGTGGAGTAACAACTCCGGATTTCAATATATTAGCTTTCTCAAGATTATGCACGAGTTTATCGTACTGTCTCGTAGCTGGCAAGCTGTACACCGACCATGGACCTATAGAGATGAGGAGGATAATAATCCCCAAGGAAAATGGAATAATCCCCAGGTATTTCTGCTTACTTATCGCATAATAGAGCGATATACCGAGGAGCCACACACCAAATACCACAACAAAATACCTGTTCATAGTAATATCATACTGATTGATCCTGAGGTAGATTGCATAAAAGAGCATAAATAACTGCGGAATAACCACCATCGGGAAGAATCTCCGAAAGAGCTTAATCAGCACATTCTCTCCCTTGAGAAGATGGGTAAATATATACATCTTGTACCCAAATATCGAGAAGGCAATGACCAGCCAAGTAATCTGACCCTTTGGCCAGTCAGAAAAATGTGAGAGAACTTTTATACTGTACGCATACAGTATAAGAAAGTAAATATAGATAAATGGGACACCTATATACTTGATGAGAAATGTAAAAAATTTATTCTCCCCCACTTCCGACTGGGTAAATGTCTCTTTTTTTGGCACATGCGCCAGTCCGAAAATAGGACTGAAGAGCGTCATAGAAAACACCATCCAATACACAAAGATCTTCCCTTTATCAATCATCTCCAGATCGAAAAGAGCAAAAGTGCTCCCAATAGCTATTGATCAGAGAAGCATCATAGCACCTCCGGCGATCATAGAGAAGAGGAAGACCAGGCTTGTGCGGTAAAAATAGGCATAGTACACGTCCTGGTCATATTTGCGAGAAAGTATTCGCCTCATAAATGGCGCAACAAAGAGCAGGCTCAAAAAGCC
>CAZRBF010000015.1:0-16022 GCA_964598195.1 uncultured Candidatus Peribacteria bacterium
TATGCCGACTATACTATTTACACAATAGAGAGTGATAATCCTGAAGTACTAAGCCAATTTATTGAACTTCTTGTGACTCCAATCGATAGGCAAGTATATTTTTATGAAAAAAAAGTAATTCATGATGAGGTCTCATACCGTAGTATCCACAAACAAATTATAGAAAAAGTAGGAAAATATTTTCGAGGCCAATCATACAAATATACTCGAATGACTCGCTCTACTCTTGAGTCTATAAATGAGTATCATCAAAAATATTATACAATACAGAATATAAAAATTCTTACTGAACATATTCAGAAAAAAGACATAGAAATAGCCAATCACTCAAACATACATACTTTATCTATTGATGTGTGAGCTAAAAAATATAGTGGACACTATGCTGAAATTACACCAGTGAATATATTCTTGTTTGCGCATCTGGAAAAAATCTATGATAGTTATCTTGATATGATTGGCCGTTATCGTGATGGTATATATTACACAGAAGATACAATGCAATGAGAGCACAATTGATTCACATGGCTTGTCTATGAAAAATATCTGAGCAAAACTCTCGGGCTTATCCCAGAAACTTTTTTTCAAGAATATTTTTCCTATATAAAGTTCTCATCTCATTCTGAAATAATGGATAAGAATAGAGACATCGATCTTATTTGTTTACTGAATTTTTGATGTATCTTATCTGACTCTACAAAACAAAAAATACTTGCCAAAATGTATATGTTTTATAGAGAAATTCAAGCGAGTGAATATTAATTTCTTTTCTGTTTTTTCATAATAGATAAAACCCATGCGCATCTACATAACTGGTCCTGCTTGATCTGGTAAATCCACTCTCGCAGAACGTCTTGGAAAATACTTTCATATTCCTGTGATTCATCTCGATGAGCTTCAGTGGCAGACATGATGGATGGAAAATGAGAATTATAGAGCAGAGCAGACTCTAATTGTGGCGAAAGATGACTGGATTATAGAATGAAGTAGTGTTTCAGTATTGAAAACCCTACAACACCAAGTAGATAATATCATTATCTTGAACTATTCGCCAATTGGTAATATTATGAGAATTCTCAAACGATTTTTCTTATGATTTCTGTGAAAAAAACGAATTGGTTGGAATGGGGGCAAGAATATGAGCTGACTCAAGTGGAGTTTTCTCATAAAAACAGCAAACTGGCAAAAACGACAACTTCCACGTATTCGCGCAAATGTCATGGAGTGCTCGCTTGAGAGTAAACTTATCGAAATAGATTCGATAGAAAATGTTTTTGAGAAGGTTATTTCAGAAATGAAGGTTTAATTGACAATACTTTTTCCTATGTCCCAAGAATTCTTTGATATCGTGGATGAAAATAATATCCCAACCGGTAAGACGAAACTTCGGAGTGAAGTACATCTAACAAAAACCGATTGGCATCGTACAGTTGATATTTGGATTATAAATGATATCTGAGAACTACTTTGTCAGCAACGTTCTTGGAAAAAGGATGGAAATCCAGGAATGTGGATGTCCTATGTTGGCTGACACATGAAAGCAGGACAGACAGTCGAGGAGTGTGTACGGGATGAGCTTGTGGAAGAACTCGGGTTGGATTTAGATAAGCTAGATACACAACCCATATTCGTGGGAATGTGAAAGAGTGATAAGGAAAAACACTTCTCTTATCGCTATGTGCTGAAGTGGAATGGTGATATTGAAAAAGATATTGTTTTTGCTGATGGCGAGGTGGAACAGGTGAGATGGATGAGTATTCCTGCTATTGAATCGGAAATAAAGGAAGGAAAGTTCTGTAACATTATCAATGATATTATTCGGGAATATTTGAAATCGTTAAATTTTAAGAATGTGCAATAATTATCCTTTTTATTTATTAAAAATTATACACTTATGCATTATCAAATTTTTCTTACTGCAATAAAAGACCTGATTTTAGAAAAATGAATTACCGTTTCTTGGGATAAATTTGAACAATATTCAATTTGGCAATATATTATGTATTATTTTTCTGAACACAAAAATGTAATTGATAATATAATCAGTCTTTGATATAGCCCAGATAACTGTTTTTTAAGAGAAACACTTTCTGGGGATTATCCAATTATTTACTTCAATAATAACGAAACTTTTTTAAAAAGTTATAGATCATGAAAATCAGATCTTATACCATCAGTAACGTTTTCCATGAAAAATTCTGAAGAAGATGGTAAAGGTTGAGATGATCTTTTGCTTCGTATTGAATTTGGAGATACAGGACTTGCTGGTGTAGATTAGTTTGGTACAGCGTATGAAAAAGAGACAAATCTTAAGATTTGTCTCTTTTGTAAGAGTGAAATGACAATTCACTTTGGATATGAGTGCATGTGACTTTCACATTTTGAACAATACCAAAGACTCATATCATTGCTTCTTTGAGTCGTTTCTTTTCCACAAGACGAACAGTAACGACGTGAAACGGTATACTTGCGTCCATTCTTGGTAACCGTTCCACCATCCTTATGGAAATGGACGTGATCACCAATAATACGATTTCCCTTCACTTCACGACCATGGAGACTTTCGTTTTGTCCACGATCATTTCGTTCTCGCTTGTAACCACCATATCCATTTGATTTTGGATCAGACCAGCCCATTATATTCTCCTAAAAAGATTGAGAAAAGATTCGTACACTTCTATTTTGGAAGGTACGATCGTATCATAGGACTTTCTGAAAAGAAAAATACTGAAATAGTAAAGAAAAAATCAAATTTACAATTTTTCTCTACTTTTTCTTTTCTTTCTGGTGCAAATTCTATATAGTCTCACATGTCTATAACTAACCCACCACTCTTCTCATGGAAAACATCATTAACAACACGGCGAATTTTGTCCGCCAAGAACTCGAGTGACTCTGTAGTGCTCATGATTTTTATCACATTGAGCGAGTCTGGAAACTTGCTCGAAAGATTTATGATGCCGAAAAACAAGGAGATCCACTTGTAATCGAACTTGGAGCATTGCTCCATGAATCATTCGATGATAAATTTTATACCAAAGAACAGATGCATGAAAAAGAAATAAACCTCAAGGAATTTCTAGATCGTGAGTGACTCTCGCACGAAAAAATCGACCAAATTTTCTATGTGATTAAAAATGTTGGTTTCTGAAAAAGCCTGGAACGTGGGACAGATTTTTACATGCCGAAAGAACTTGAAATCGTTGAGGATGCCGATCGATTGGAGGCAATCGGCGCAATTGCCATTGCACGAACATTTGCCTATGGAGGGAAGATGAAGCGAGCGATTTATGATCCATCGGCATCTACTATAGAAGTTGTTGATCGTGAAACGTATTATATGAATAATGGTTCTTCTATCCAACATTTTTACGATAAGCTATTGAAGCTCAAAGATCTTTTACATACAGCCACCGCCCGAAAGATTGCCCAGGAAAGACACGTTTTCATGGAGCGATTTTTAGAACAGTTTCATGCAGAGTGGAATGGAGAAGTATAATTTGCTTTTATAGCAAAAAACTCTATACTATTCGTATAGCACTTTTATATTTCATATCTCTATAATATATGGTAGCACTTAGTTTTAAACTCCCTGATTCTATGGTAGAATCACTCCGTCTTCTTTCCCGACGTAAAGGTATTTCTCAGACAAAGATTATCGAAGAAAGTCTCGTTTCTTGGATAGAAAGAGAGAAATCAAACGAAATCGAACAGCAATTTCGTGCTTATAGCACGAAATTGAAATCAGATGTCAGCCTTGCCTCTGAAGAGGCTTTTTTGACAAACTCGACTATGACTGATTCTTTATCTCTTCTCCAGAAAGAACATGCATAAACGATTCGATATTGTCCTCGTGAATCTCAATCCTACCAAGGGTCACGAGCAGCAGGGGATTAGACCTTGTATTATTCTCCAAAATAATCTCGTGAGCCAATATCTTGGAGTATATCTTATAGCACCCATAACCAAAAATCTTTTGGAAGTTCCGACTGGTCTTGTTTTGGAAGAATGGAAATTATACGGACTCGACACTCCTTCGAAGATTTTGTTTCATCAGATTCGAGTTATAGATGCCGAGAGGATTATCGAGCCAATCGGTAAGATTCTAAGTCCGCAAGTACAGGGGGAGATCGAAGATAAAATTCGACTTACTTTTGGAATGTAGGGGTTTTCTTCACTCTGATTAAGCTTTACATCGTATGTATTTTTTGGTTATGGAAAAAGAAAACATGAGAGAAGGGGTTTTATCATCATTTTTCTATCTATGCAAACATCTCTCGAAAAAGCTCGTAAGACTCTCGTTTACGGAAAAAGATCAAACCATCCGAGCTGTATACTACTCATGGGGCTTCCAGGAACTGGCAAAAGCCATGTATCTAGATATCTCCATACACGATACGGATACACTATTTTATCCTGAGAAAATATCACTCATGCACTTTTTGGTGACACTCGGTGTCAAGCTGAACAATATAAGGAAGCCTACGTGGCGCTTTATAAACTTGCTCAGGAATTGGTAGATAATGGCTATAGTATAGTCATAGATGGAACAAATCTCCAGTATTCTCACAGAAAACAAGCATACAATGCAATCTGAACTCGTGCTAAAATATGGTGAATTCATCTGGTGATAAGTGATGAGGTTGCACTGGAGAGAACTAAAAGCAGGGGAGAAGATTCTGATGATCCGACTAACATCCTGAGTCAGTGTTCTCTTGAGGCTTTTCAATCTTTTAGAGAAAGCATGGAACCCGCGAGAGAGGGTGAACAAATCTACGAAGTTGTATCAGATGAGAATATATTTGAATCTGTGGATGAGGTTATAAATTTTCTTTGAACTTAACATCTGCTCTCGTAGCTTTGTCAAGAGAAAATTCAATTATCTTTTAGAGAAATTCTGGGGGATGTTAGCAGTAAATAGTTGGAAGAGAAATTGGACTGATCTTTCTACCTATTTCACTTACTCGTATGATCTACGAAGGATCATATATACTACCAATACCATCGAAGGGTTCAATCGACAGATCCGAAAGGTTACAAAAAATAGAGGAGTATTTCCAACGAAAACTTCGCTTGAAAAACTCCTCTATCTGGCTACCAGAAACATAACAGAGAAATGGAATCAGCCAATCCATAACTGGGGGAAAATACTCTGACAATTTGAAGCTTTTTTCCCCGGGAAAGTGGAAAAGTATCTCCGATAGATATTCATTGTCATACTGGTACTTCGGCTGTTCTTTAACATTCTCAATAAAATAATCTTTGACTTTTCCCAGTTTTCCCTACAATAGGGAAAACGTTTGAGAGAGAAATTTACAAAAGTCTCTCTTCTGAATTATTGGTTTTACAAGAGTTTACACAAAACGAATTAAAGTCCCTTTTTAAAATTTAATTAAACACTATATAATATTGTATTTTGTAGTAAAAGAAGTTGTACGAGTGACATTTTATTTATCATTACATTTTGACTTTATGGTGCAATAGGTTATTGATGACAGCCACTAAAATCCTCTCTTCACTTTTTTTCTATATAGCGTATGAAAAAATCATTCAAATTTAAACACGGTTATGCTATTTATGGCTTCACCCTCGTCGAACTCATCGTTGTCATAACTATACTTGCCATCCTCTGAACAGTTGGTTTTATAAGTATTTCAGGGTATTCGGTAAGTGCCAGAGACGGTTCTCGCATCTCTGATCTCGCAAATATAACAAAAACTCTCGAACTTACTCGGGTAAAAATAGGATACTTTCCCGACCCTTCTTCTGCCACTTGAGTGACCTTTTCTGGGTGAACCGTCTGGACACAATGAACTATCGGAGATTCGGTTTTGCGTATTCTAAGCTCTGTACACTTTGGACTTTCTAAAATCCCAACGGATCCCCTATTTACAAATATTGAATACACATATTCTCTCACTTCCAACAAGAAAGAATATCAAATTGGGAGTATTATCGAAGATAGTAGTATTGCGTTTAATTCTAATATCAATCCTTTTATAGCTAGCGCCTATGCGGCCGATACCCTTACTGCATATGTTAAGGGGAACTATAATGGGCTTATGTCCCAGGTAAAAACAGCATCCAATCAGACGTGCATTCTTTCTGTTCCGAGCATCCTACTTCATGATACTTCCATTGGCTCGGGTACTATTTTGAATTCTTGAGATTCCACTCAGCTGAATAACCTTGTGCTCCATAAAAAGGGTAATCTCCCGAGTAGTTATACTCAAAAGCATGTAACAACGACGAGTAGTACCTTTTCATTTATACCTCTTGCAAAATGAGATGATATGACTGTCGGATGATCTGGTATTGTTGTCTACTGTTCTGGCAGTCTCCCAAGTAATGAAACAGAGGTTACTACGCTTTTCAATAATCTTAAATCTATCTACTCGTCCGCTGGTCTTGGTGCTGATACTATTTCCGCACCCAGTGTTACATCTCTTTTTAGTCCAACGAATAATAATAGCGCAAAGCTCGTGAATATAGCGGCAGTTCTCTCTGCTTCTCTTGGTGGTTCATTGGTGCATATTCAGGTAAGTAGTGACAATGTGGATAGCTATATACAGGCAAATCTTGATACTTTAAATACTTTCTGAAGTAACGGAGATCTAGATGTCTACAATTCAGAAGGAAATGTACTGATCTGTCCTTTAACGAAACAACAATGGTATAATATTTCTAAACTTGATTGGCATGGAGGGGTAACTATACCAGGAGAGATTTTTACTCTGACACAATTGCCAATATTATACCTAGAAAATAATTCGCTTATTTCGATCCCTCCAGAGATAGTAAATCTAAAAAATCTCACACATTTACATCTAAATAATAATCCACTACTCTGAGATCTTTCAAATGATTTTGACATAAATTCTCCCAACAAATCCCAATCCTGAATTCCTATAGCCTGAAAAACTATGACAATTTGAGGAAATGGAACAAATATTACTATATCCATTGTGACTGACCCAGTAGTAGAGGTATGTAATTATCAACAAACAGATATAGATGCATTAAATATATCATGAGCTAATGGTAATTTAGATTTATATGATGGAAATGGAAATAATGTAACAACATTTCCACTAACAAAAGATGAATGGTGTAGTGTAACTGAATTTTATTGGTTGGGTGGATCTACTATTCTTCCAGAAATTTTTACTCTAAATTTATTAACAATTTTAGGTTTAGAAAGTAATCAACTTACAAGTATACCAGTAGGTATATGAAATTTAAGTAATCTAACTGATTTAGATTTAGCTAATAATCAACTTACAAGTTTTCCAACAGAAATATTAAACTTAAGTAATCTAACTTATTTAAATTTAGCTAATAATCAACTTGCAAGTATACCAGTGGGTATATGAAATTTAAGTAATTTAACACACTTAACTGTAGGTGGTAATCAATTTACAATTTTTCCAACAGGAATATTAAATTTAAGTAATTTAACTGAATTAGGTTTAGAAAGTGAACAACTTACAAGTATACCACCAGAGATATGAAACTTAAGTAATCTAACTTATATAAGTTTATATGGTAATCAACTTACAAGTCTTCCACTAGAAATATGAAATTTAAGTAATTTAACAACTTTTAATTTAGCTAATAATCAACTTGCAACTCTTCCAACAGAAATATGAAATTTAAGTAATTTAAGATATTTAGCTTTATCTGAAAATGTATGATTATGAGCATTGAATAATGTTTTTGATGCTTATAATACACCAACTAAATCACAATCATGAATTCCTTCAGCATGACAAACAATGACAATATGATGAAATGGAACAAATGTAGTTATAACGATCACCCCATAATTACCATCTTTTTATAAAATAATACTATGAATAAAATACTATCATTCCTTATTCTTGCAGTCTTTGCACTTGTCTCCTGTAGATCAGATGGAAAGACAAATTTTCAAACTCAGATAGACTTCTACAGGAAAAATTTTAAGATGATCGGGGGTTAGTAGTATGGTCTCTAATAGAGTTGAGTTCCAAGAAAAAAGAAAGAGGCTGTCATCAATTCCCTGCTTCAAAAAGAACATACATAAACAACTCGACACTCCTTCGAAGATTCTATTTCATCAGATTCGAGTTATAGATGCCGAGAGGATTATCGAGCCAATCGGTAAGATTCTAAGTCCGCAAGTACAGGGGGAGATCGAAGATAAAATTCGACTTACTTTTGCTTTATAGATATATATTGCTTTAAAAGTGCCAATCTCTACTTTTTCTCTTTTTTTCTTTGTAATATCCTATATAGTACTATTGTTATCTCAAAACCAACATAAATATTATGACCACACTCCAATCCATCAAGCGTTTTTTTGAACCAGCACTTACTTGTAAGTTGCGGATATTTCAAGTTGCACTTCAGGCGGCCATATGGGTCTCATACCCCATTGCTTGAATTTTGACTATGAAATTTATTACCAAAGCTGCACTTGATCAAAATTATCATATTTTTACCCAAACCGTTATTTTGTTTACGCTTTATAATGTAGTATATTTTACATTGAAATATCTCACCCGTCACTGGGGATGGCCTGCAACTCATCCACTTAGGCGGACCATCCATGAAAAATACGTTTCCTGGTTCTTTACACTTGATAATAATTATGTTGAAAAAATTGGAACTGGACGCATGATAAGTATGCTTGAGAAATGAATCGGAACATGGGCAGGATTACTAGTGGATTTGATAAATAATGTCGTATATCATGGGGGTATGATTTTATTTTTTTGTTATGTGCTTGCAAGTATTCATCTCATGCTCATTCCTATTTTGATAGTTACTATCATTGGAATGCTCCTAACTCTTTCCTATTTTAATAAGTGGACTATTAATATGCGAGCAGATAAGATAATTGAGTGACGTGAATATTCACGTATGTTGATTCGCTGTGTTATGTCGAAGTATGAAACATTGGCCAATGGTCGAATTGATGCTGAAATCAAGCGATTAGATGAGCAAAGTTGTAGGTATGAATTAGCAGATTTTAAGCTGGATAATCCGCTTGCTTTCATGTTCAATCTTCCCATAATGATTGTTTCTATTTTACGCGTAGCGTTGCTTGTAATTACTGGGTATTTTTTATTTTACGAACACCTTTCATTTGAAGTATTTGTAATGATTTTTTTTGCATTTGGATATCTTGATTCTAGTGTAATTCAAGCTACTGATGCTTATAAAAATTTCACGAAAGATTTTCCAGAGGTTCGAAAGCTTTGGAATGATTTTGACCAAGCACCACTTATACATGGGTATTCTGAAGGAGCTCAATTTAGTCCGAACAATGGAACTATAGAAGTAAAAAATCTCGATTTTTCCTACGGAGATAATCCCATTTTTGCTGATTTCTCTCTCTCCATAACCGGCTGACAAAAAACTGCCCTTGTAGGACTCTCCGGATCAGGAAAATCTACTCTCGTCAAACTCATCGCCGGGTACCTTCATCCGACCGGAGGTTCGGTGATAGTGGATGGTCAAAACTTGAGCGAAGTGAAGCTCCGTGACTACTATTCTCACATCGGGTACCTCACGCAAGATCCTTCAGTATTTGACGGAACCATCCTTGAGAACTTGACCTATGGAGCAAGATCCGAGGTTTCGGAAGAGTCGCTCAAAAATGCCATAGAACTCGCACAGTGTGAATTCATCTACGAATTTACCGATGGTCTCAGGACTGAGATAGGGGAGAAGGGGGTCCGACTTTCTTGAGGACAACGCCAACGCCTGGCGATCGCCAAGATCTTCATCAAGAATCCCGAGATTATCATCCTCGACGAGCCAACCAGTGCACTCGATAGTTTCTCTGAGGAGAAGATCAATATTGCATTTCATAACCTCTTCCAAGGTCGTACTGTCATCGTCATCGCGCATCGACTCCAGACAGTCAAAGAGGCAGATGACATTATCGTCCTGGATCACGGAATGATTGTCGAGCGGGGGAATCATTCGGAGCTTGTTGAACGAGCTTGAGTGTATGCAAAGATGCTCGAGTTACAGAGTGGGTTTTAGTATAAACTCAATCACACTTGAGTTTATATTTGTTTTTTAAAATAATTCAAGTATACTTGAGTGAATAGTATTTAATATCACTCATTATGAAAGAAATTATTCGCTCGTATTATCTGGATAAGATCATCCCGTTTCGATCGAAACATCTCATAAAAGTGCTCGTCGGACAGCGCCGAGTCGGGAAGACGACTATCCTCTGACAGATAGCTGCTTCCTCTGACCCGACCAAAATTCTCCAGATCAATATGGAGCAAAGTGATGTATCTTGGATCCTGTCTGATACAGAACTTACACCATATCTCGAATCTTCTATCAAAAAATGAATCTCTGAAATATATATCGATGAGGTTCAGATGATCAAAAACTGGGAAAAGTCTATCAATTCGATATTTTCTAAATATCCGAGTGTAGATATATTCCTGACAGGCTCCAACTCTGAACTTCTCTCGAGTGAGTTTACAACACTCCTTCGTGGGCGTTATATTAGTTTCGAGATATTTCCATTTTCTTACGATGAATTCTGTCTCTATTTTGGGCTGGAAAAAAATATTCAAAGCTGGAAAAAGTACATGGAGCTCTGAACCACGCCAATTAATTATATGCTCGATAATACGGTTCTTGTACATGAATGGATGAAAAATCTGGTAAATACGATATTTCTCAAAGATATTGTCGAACGATATAAGATAAAAGATGTTCATATTCTCGAGGAAGTATTTCTTTTCTTCGTGAACAATATCGGAAATAATGTGAGTCTGACCAATATTATGCGCACACTTGCATCGCGTGGCGTATCGACCAATCTCACAACTCTTGGGAATTATGTCGAGTATCTCAAGAATACTTTTCTCATATACGAAGCTCCGCTCTATGATCTCAAGGGAAAGCAGATTTTTAATCGTGAACGCAAACTGTATCTCAGTGATCCACTTTACAGGAAGATATTTTTCTCTGGATACGATGCATGAGTCGGAAAAATCCTTGAAAATCTCATATTTTTGGAAGCCAAAAGACGTGGGTACTCGGTGTATGTGGGACGAATGGGGGATATGGAGATTGATTTTGTTATTGAACGAGAAGGGATACGGAAGTACATTCAAGTCGCCTATCTTTTATCAGATGAAGATGTGATCAAACGAGAATTTGGCAATCTCAAATCCATACCCGATTCTTGGGAAAAGTACGTCATTTCCCTCGATGAAATATCCTTTGGAATCATAGATGGGATCAAGCATATTCATGCATGGGATATGGAGAGTATTTTTTAGTGGAGAAGAGTTGGGTGTATGCGAAGATGCTCGAATTGCAGAGTGGGTTTTAAGTAAGTATCTACTGTATGAATTGATTTGGAGATGATTGAGAAATATGTAGCCGACCAATGGAAACAAGATCAATATGTCGATGAAAACCAGCTTGATTTTAACGAGTAAACAGTATAATCATACTTTACACACTTTATGAATATAAGATATACAGTACATTTTATCATCATCTATTCATAATATGAAACTCATATCCAAATTCTGAGATGAAGTCCAGATGAGTGCGCAAGAAAAACCTGCACATCGTGGCAACGAGGCTGAATTAACAAAAGTTGTGGTGCAATATAAGATCAATGGTATCTTGAAGGAACGTTCCGTATTGCTGAGAGAATGCATCTTCGGAGATAAATTCGTTCACAATGCCGAAATAAAAGCGATCTACGAGCGACTTGAGTCAATCAATGACTCATATGCCGAGAAGGGTTTGCTATACCGGGTGAATCTCGTGAAGCACTTTACCGATGAAGACGACAACATCTATGTAAAGGATCTCAATCCGAGCGGAGAAATCTATGTGTACGATCTCCTTCCTGACGGTTACTATATGACTCCAGAGAAAAAAGACCGTTCAAAATTTTGAGTATTCAAAAAAGCGGTCAAAGAAATGCGTCTCGACCGTCCAGAAATCGTTGTGAATATTTTTGAACAATTGGCCATATTGCACGCGAATGGTTTCGTGGTAGGGAAACTCCATCGAAATGGAAAAGAGATGAACCATCCCACCTTGAGTTTATTCCTGTGTCGATTAAAAAATGACAAATCTCTTTCCGGAAATTCTGGAACGAAAATTTTTGTTCATGACATTCACAATCTCGAATTGTTTCAGGGCGAATCACCATCTCGGCTCGTCAAATCGTGTGTTCGTGATCTTCAAGATCTTTCACTCGATATGATACGGTATTTCAAGGGAATCGGACTTCCTCAGTGAGGATTTCGGAAATACGGTGAAACACTTAGGGTCCTGAATCCGGATTTCTATTATCAGATTTACGAAGCGTTCCTCTGGGATCCAAAAATTGAAATAGAGTCGGCTGCGATATATAGGGCTGAAATCTGAGAGGCAAAGGAAAAGAAAGAAACAAAAAAAATTCTTTCGGCTATTGAACAGACACCAATAGATAAATCTACCGAATTACGCAAACTCCTGAGATCGGACGGGATATTTATACTCCAGAGTAAGAAAAAGAAGGTCAAAGAATTCCTTGAAGGTATGACCCCGGACAATACAGAATTCATCTTCGATTTTGACGGAACACTTACAAAACCCGGTTCACGGAATGCATTTAATGTCGCTTTTGATGCAGAGAGTGGAATGGTGGTTATCGACCAAGAAAGTTCCGATGGATTTGAGTTTCGTATGGGTGCCATCCCGTTGTTGAAAATGCTTTTGGGTAATGGATATGAAGCAAAAATTCATTCGCTCGGATTTAGCGAGATCATCACAGAAGCTCTGAAAATTCAGGGCATGGAAATACCCGAGAGCGTAATCTTTGGGAATTCACCTGATCGTCTTGTACAGTCCAAAAAATCCGTTCCATTATTGATCAATAAGGGAAAACGACAAGTAATCATCGGGGACAATCCCGTAGATTTTGATATAGAAACCCCGAACGAAACCCTCAAAATCGGCTTCTCTTCAAGAAAACGTGGCATGGAGTTCAACAGCATCACAGATTTTTACCATCTCGAAAGCGCGGGGGATTTTCTGCATTTATATTACCTCTTTCGAGAATATATGAAAGTATCATGGTAAGCTATGATCTTTGATGGTGTACTCTCTAGAAGGGTATTTGTTTTTTTGCATTTTAATCTAAAATATAGTAGGATAGAAATATCCTATTTTTTTTTACAGTGTATGTATTCATAATTTGTCCCCTATGAAAAATCCAATCAATAATGACAAATATAAGTCTGATGAAAATATCTATAGTAGATTGGTGTACTGAGAATTAACAGGCATCTTACGATTATTTCGAAAACATGATCCTGTAGGATTTTTTACCAATACTACTGCTGCAATCGATATAATACTTTCACATCCAGATTTTACTGAAGAAAAAATTATTGAGAAAGCAGGCTCTAAATTTTTTCGTTGAATAAAAGAAGAGGAAAGAGGAATGGCTATTTGGTTTCTGCAAGAATGAATGCGTAATATAAAAACCATTGATAATAACACTTTAATAAGGTATATAGTAACATGTAATAAAATACTCTGATTGTCACATCTGTCCATTGGTCTTCTATCTAATGAAGTTACTACACCACTTTTAGTATTCTCTGAAACCA
Source organism: uncultured Candidatus Peribacteria bacterium (assembly GCA_964598195.1). Classification (GTDB taxonomy): domain Bacteria; phylum Patescibacteriota; class Gracilibacteria; order BD1-5; family UBA2023; genus UBA1545. The sequence continues at coordinate 13,644 of CAZRBF010000015.1, forward strand.
TGCGAAAATGGTTAACAGACATAGCAGGAAAGTTCGAACAACTCAAGGCCACACATGATTCCTATATCATCATAAGACCTGGACTTGATTCTTTTCAGAAAGAAAAAAATAGCATAGGAAGATTCGTAAAAACTTCCAAAGAGGAAATAGAAGAACTACTCAGTAATATTCAGAGTCATGCCAGAAAGCCATATGCACTCTATAAAATATGTGAGCGAATAGAGCGCGAATACCTCTATATAAAAGAGGAGAGAGATGACCTGAGATGAAAGATAGCTACGGCCGTAAAAGATAATAAACAAAAAAATACTCCTCAATCAGCCTCTTTAAGTGAAGCAAATGATTGCAATGACTGATTATCTGGGTATAACTCTGAAATTGATAAAGCCAGTCAAGAAATCCATACACTGCTGGTACGCGTGTGAAACATGAGGAAAAAGACCTGATGAAAAATAATGAGATATCTCAGATCAGAGCAAGATCCCACAGAGGAACTCGAAAAAATACAAGAACGAGCAAATATCCTCAGCAGAAGGTTTCCAGAATTAGAAGACGTTACTCGGTATATACATGATGAAATTTCACACTATCACGGTTTCTCAAGTTCAGAGGTAGAAGCATTGGTAGCTGAATCTACCGCATGTATTGTGGACAATAAGCCAGTTCTGAAGATCGCCTCAGAATGAACGGAACGAGATTTTTTCGCCGGCAAGATTATTAACGAATATATACTTTATCTTGGGGCTATAGGATCCTCAACGAATGCCACAAAAGAAAATAGCATATGAGACTGAAGAACGTTTAATCAAACGCTTGTGCCATTTCTGAGATTTTGTATCAATAACTTAAGCACATGAAAGATACAAGCAGAGAATTTTTCGATTTGAGGTGCGTTTAGGCTATTTCAAGATTGAGTAACTCTGAGCGTATGAAATAGTAAAAGGTCGCTACAAGTATACGAAGACTTTTTTCTATCCAGAAATGTGAATGGTCCATTCTTGGAGACTTTCCCTGCTATTCTAGATACCCTCTTCAATATATGAAAAATAATTGAAAACTGAAGGGTGGATATCACTGGTTGCGGTATCCTTATAAAGAGAAGTCAGGATTTCTTTGGATCAAATGAATGGAAATCACTATGAAATAAATATCAAAAATGCAAGAACTAGGATATATCTCTTATTTAAACGGTCCATCCTCGACCCTTTACACTGGACCTGAGTTTATGAAAGATGCTCGAGTTGCAGAGTGGGTTTTAGAGAAATTTTCTTGCTTTTTCTGAGTTTATCATCATTATGAACGCATAGATCTATTTTCTCACACCCTTTTCTATGCCTCCTTCTAAAAAATTTGAAGAAAATATTATATACAGAACTCATCAACATTGGATAGTATTTATTTTGCAAATAATAAAACTCTCACTCATTATATGAGTCCCTGTTGCCATAGGGGTACTTCTTTTTTCTGATTGGATTTATGCGGGTGCAAGCTTTGTTCTGGTGCTCTTTTTAGTCGTTGCATACGAGCAATTTCTCCACTCGAAATCAGGGCTTTTCATCGGAAATCAGAAAATAACCCTTTTCGTCCGAAATGGATTATTCTCGCAATACGCCATGAGTATCCGTTATGGAAATATCCAGGATTGTGCTTGCAGTAAAAATAGTGCTCTCGGATACTTGCTCGGATATGGGACATTCTTTGCCCGAAGTATCAGCGGGAAAGAATGAGAACATTTTCAGGCAAATTATGTTCCAAAAGTGGGAAAAGTATACTCCATCGTCAATGCCCTTGCGGAACTTTCGGATAGTAAGCGTGCAGATATAGAAAATCTGGATCAACTCTTTTCCGTACACAAAAAAGAGCAGAGTGACGAGGAAATCGAGTCCGTAGATCCCGTAACCGAGGGGCGAAAGAGATTACTCGCATCCATTCCTGGAGTGGTGGAAGTGGTGGTTCTGAATAAAATCGACACAGAATATATTCAGAAACATGAATCAAAAGAAAATGAATGAGTACTGAAAGTTATGGGAACTGACACAGTATTTGCTCTAACTCATGACAGTACTTTTCGTGATCCGGATGCTCCGATTACCATGACACAAGAAGATGGAACGATACGTTTTCCTGTTGTTCCCTTTCACGAACTCGGTCCCACGGCCATTTCTGGTTCACCTGGCATGCGAGTGCATGCGTACTTGATACCAAAATTTCAGGAAATCACGATCGAATATGCGACAGTGGTAGTTGGGGTGTAGGATTTTTTATACATCATTTGCTTTTTTATGAAACTCACTCTCAATCTCACCACCATCAAGCGCCTTCTCTCGGCAATCCAATTTGTTAAAAAAGATTGGTGGATTTGGTTTGGTGCAAAAATAT
>CAZRBF010000016.1:0-15430 GCA_964598195.1 uncultured Candidatus Peribacteria bacterium
CATGAGGAGGTTTAGATAGTGATTTACCCAAAATCTTAGTGAATTTCAAAACTTTTAATAGATCATCTTTGAGGTGGCAAAATGAATTCCTGATACGAATGATTCAGAAATATTTGATTTCCCATAGTAAAATCATATAATATACTGGATGATTTTGTTTAATTAATATTAATCATGTAGTACAATGGATAAAAATATAATATTTTCCATACTTGAGAAGTATAACTTCTGGGCTGGAAACATGAGTAATCTCGGGTATAAAAGAAAAAATTATTTGGATAAAATGACAGCTGTTATAGGTACAAGCAATCTTATAAAGGTGCTCATATGACAGCGACGTGTTGGGAAGAGCTATATTTTGAAACAGTTCATTTCTCAACTTATTGAAGATAATAATATTCCTCCAAAAAATATACTCTATCTCAACCTTGAGTATGATGATTTTTCGTTTATTCGGACAAAGGATGATCTCAAGGGAGTTTTTGATATATATCAAAAAAATCTCTCTATTATTGGAAAGATATATCTATTTATCGATGAAATACAGGAAATAGAATGATGGGAAAAGTTCATAAATTCAATTCGTGCTGATCATACTCTGGATATAGATATATATATTACTGGGAGTAATTCTTCACTCTTATCGAGCGAACTTGCTACGTATCTCTCCGGTAGATATATTACTTTTCCTATTTATCCTTTCTCATTTCAGGAATATTTGAATTTTTGATGAAAAGATCGAAGTAAGGCGAACCTTTTGGAATATTTGAATTTTTCTGGTATTCCAGAATTGTATAATCTTCCGAGTGCAGAATTACAAAAGAGTTTCATGAGTAGTCTGAAGGATACTATTATTCTCAGAGATCTCGTGAAGAGATATGCCATCAAGGAGGTAGATCTTCTTGAGAAGATTTTCTTCTTTTTGAGTAGTAATATCTGAAATCTTTTCTCGATCAATGCTATTGCACGCAAGCTCCAATCCGAATGAATCAATATCTCTCCGACTACTCTTTCTAATTATCTCCGATATTTGCAAAATATTCTTGTTTTCTATGGAGTCGATCGTTATGATCTCAAATGAAAACGTATTCTTGAGGGAGAGAAGAAATATTATCTCAATGATCTCGGATTTGTGAATTTTCTCTTTTCTTCTTTTGATAATTATGCGGGGAAAAAACTGGAAAATTATGTTTATACGTCCCTTATTCAGAATGGATACAGTGTGTTTGTATGAAATATTTGAGAAAAAGAGATTGATTTTGTAGCAGAAAAAGAAGGTCGAAAAATATATATACAAGTTACGTATCTCCTTGTTGGAGAAGATGTGATAGAGAGGGAATATGGAAATCTCCGTCTCATAAAAGATAGCTTCCCAAAATATGTCGTGAGTCTTGATGATATTATTCTTCCTGTTGATGATTATGGAATAGAGCATGTGCAGGCATGGAATATAGAAAAGATTTTATAGTTAAAATCGTGAAAAAAATAATCCAATAATCACTTACATTCTATAATATGAATGAAAATACTAAAATATTTATAGAGAAACTCAAACTCAATGAGAATGTGCTTGGGATTATACTATTTTATTACCATATACTATGAAAATAATCCTCACTCGTCACGGCAGAACAGAAGAAAATGATGCCGGAATCCTCCAAGGGCATCTTCCGGGGACTCTTTCGGAGAATGGATGGAATCAAGCGAGGAAAGTTGCCGAGCGTCTGAAATCGGAAACGATCGATTATGCATATTCGAGCGACCTTGCTCGATCAGCAAATACCGCCAAGGAGATTATGAAATACCATCCGGAAACTCCTATGGAATTCACGGAAGAGCTTCGAGAAACATTTCTCGGAGGGTGGCAATGAAAAACTAAAGCGGAGGTTGCATTTTTTAATAGCCCAGAAGGTCAGTCGATGGCTCCAACAGATTTTGAGTCCACAGAAGCGGTTACACAAAGAGTGGACAAATTTTTGAAAAGGATTTTTTCCATTCATAAAGATAAAACAGTTCTGCTCGTTGGACATAGTGGAGTAAATAAACAACTCGTCTGAGTATTACTCGGAGCAGATCCGATTGAAAGTATCAGAAATACCTCGGTATCCATATTTGAGATTGATGATGAGGGGAAGGTAACTACGAAGCTTTTTAATTGTACGAAGCATTTGGATTAAGAGTGTATTTCAAGACATTTTGCGAGTTGAGTAGTATTCAACCCAAAAGAGCTTGTGGAATTTCAGTTGAAAATGGTATCTTTCGTAAAAAAATCTCTTGCATTTTCTTATATTATCACTAATATAGGTGCATATTAGCATCTAATTTGATGAAATATGAAGAATTTTGATGTATTGCTCCACTCGTGAAAGACGGTATTTTCTTATGTGGATCTTACACTCTTGCTTGGCACCTCAAATATTAATACTCTGAAAAGCTTTACACAAAGAACCGTAAAGCAAAATCTCCTCGAAAAAATAACGAATGGGGTGTATGCGTTTAAAAAGTACGATTTTCTCGAGCTTGCCTCATCTATGAGGAAAAAGTCGTATATTTCTCTCGAGACAGTGCTACAGAAAGAAGGGGTTATTTTCCAGGATTATTCTCATATGGTGACCTTAGTTTCAGATAACACCCTCGAAAAGGGGGTTGCTGGAAAAATCATCAAATTTTCAAAAATTAAAGATTCTATTCTCCTAAATCCTCTAGGACTTGAGTATACTGGTAGGTATTTTATAGCCTCCAAAGAACGGGCTATCTGTGATCGAGTATATCTCTCAGGGGATTATTATTTTGATAACCTCTCAGGTGTAGATTTTCAAAAACTCGAAGAGATTGCCAGTATATACAATAAATCAACTTTTTTACATATTAAAAAACTCATAAAACATGCTGCAAGTCGCTAAACATAGGGAAATTATGTATCATATCCTCCGGGATATTTTTTCCGGAGAATATGCGAAAAACCTGGCATTTAAGGGAGGAACTCTCTGTTATTTTATTCACCGCCTCGATCGATTTTCTACAGATATTGATATAGACCTCATCAAGACTGTCGACGATGAAGCAAGATTTTTTGAAAGTATGGAGACTATATTGAAAAAATATGGGAAAATCAAGGAAAGAAGCAGAAAACAACATACACTTTTCTTCCTGCTCAGCTATGGAGAGTCGGATATGAATATAAAGATCGAGATTAATACGAGGATTTGGAAGGCAAATACCTACTCGATAGTGAATTTCTTCGGACTCGAGATGCTCTCGCAAGAAAAATCTACCATCTTTGCAAATAAATTGGTTGCCGTAACGAATCGGAAACACATCGTAAATCGCGATCTCTATGACGTTTACTTTTTCTTCAAAAATATGTTTCCGATCAATGAAGCTGTTATCCTCGAAAGAACGGGGAAAAATCTCCAGGAATATCTCAGCTATCTCCTCGAATTTTTACAGAAAAACATCAGCAAAAAGAATCTCCTCGAAGGTCTCGGAGAGGTTCTCGACAATAAACAGAAGGCTTTTGTAAAAGAGAAGCTCTTAGAGGAACTCTATGGAGTACTACGGTTTCAGGTGGAGATGAGATAGTGGATGTAACTTTTTAATCAAATTGATCTATGACAAACTGTACCTTTCACACTATCACAAACGAGAACGAGATAGATATTCTTTCTGGTAAAAAATTATTATTTTAAGTAAAAAATTATGTCACCAGAATTGAAGTATTTTCTCGGTATACTCTGAATCCTCCTCGGATTCATCTGATATTACCCATATTTTCGCGATATTATCAGAGGAAGCACAAAACCCCATCCGTTTTCGTGGCTCATTTGGTGAATACTCAATGGAGTTGGTTTTGTTGTGCAAATACAAGAAGGCGGGTGATTTTGATCGTACACACTTGCAGTACTTTCACTCATTTGTCTCACTCTTTCTGGTATAGGTTTCTACCAGAAATATGTGATATATCATAAATGGGATGTATATCTTCTTTTCTGAGCATTTCTATCTATTGGGCTTTGGTACTTCATAAAAAATCCCATCTATTCTGTACTTCTTATTACTTTTATCGATCTTCTCGGTTTCATTCCAACGATCAGAAAAATATATCATCAACCCGAATCCGAGACACTCTCAGCTTGGTATATAGGAATCATCCGAACAATCATTTGAATTTTAGCACTCTCAGTGTATTCTTTTAATACCATTTTTTATGCCGGAGCAGTAGGTATATTTAATATAATCACTATTGTTCTTATTCATATTCAAATATATAGGATAAAGCTCGGAAAGTAATAATCCCCAAGTTTGTTCGTAGTTTTTTATAGAGTTAATATTTTTAAAATTATTAGGATAAGAACGCCCAAAATCTGCGACAAGACATCATGGCAGAGAGAGGGGAGCTTGAGGAGGTGGTGGGGGAATTAGAATTGAAGCGGTAACTCTTATTTTTTTGAGAAAATCACAAAATGTTTGTACTTGCTATCAGTAAAGAGCTGGAAAGAGTTGCATTCGCAATATTTTTAGATAAAATAGTCTAGGTTAACTTATTATATAACTTTACCTGATATAGTATGTCTCAAAATAACCCTCCAAGAGAAGCAGTTTTGCAATTATTAAATGATGGAATTGATCACGCATTTCAAAATATTATTTTAACTTATTGAGATGATGCTCCTTTTGTTCCATTTTCCATTTCAGATAAATGAACTATAATGAGATTTGCAAATCAAACTGAAGATGGAATGATTGAAGTATCAGAAGAGGTGATAGAACAAGGTAAAAATATGAGTTTAAAAAATGAAATGAACAATAATATTACTGCTTTTGTTCATGATTGACGTTTGGCAAGTGAACAATGAAAACAAGATGCTATTATCTTATGCATATATGACTTTATAGATAAAAAAGTGTATGTATTTTGAATGATGTATAGTGTTGTTAAAAAAATATTTAGAAAACCTAAAATTGAGGAATTATGAAATCCTAAACTTATCTCTTTGGATGAGATGGAGTAAAAATACTATGCCCAAAATAAACTGGATCTTTTTCGATATTGGCTGAGTGCTCTACTATGAGTCTCGATTTACTTACCTGAAAATATCCGACCGAAAGCATAAGAAATACCTCAGTATCTATATTTGAGATTGATGATGAGGTGAAAGTATCTACGGTGCTTTTCAATTGTATAAAACATTTAGATTAGATATGGAGTTGAGACTAGATATAACCAAAATGTACTCGCTAAATTGTTAAAATACTTCCGATAGCTATGAGAGATGTTTATCTCAAAAATTACCCACCTAATCTTCATAAACAAATTTATGTTACATTCACAAGAAAAACTCGATACCGTCCGGACTTTTTGGCAGACTTTTCTCGATTGCTCGGATGAGCATTTTGACCAAAGAAAGACTTCCATTCGATAATCGTATTTCTCAAAAAATGGCTGAGGATTTTGGATTCAAAGAAATGTTGAATACATATTCTCTTATTGCCGAATAGGCATTTCTATTTTCAAAAAAATATTTCTTTCGTTACGGATTCGAAAAATGGAATAATCCAGAGTGGAAAGAGGGTATTACGTATAAATTAATGTTTTAATTAATTAACGACAATCACAAACTCAAGTTTGGAAAAACGAGCAAAATCCGTATACTTCGAAGAAATTTTAGTAATAAAACTGTGAGCAAGGAGCGATAAAAATAGAGTTTACAGTTTGTTTATTTTATATTGTTTCACTCATCTTTTATGGCTAAAAAGGACAACCAACAAATACAGAAGTTTTCAAATTTTGTGATTTTTCAGACTGAAAGTTGAAAAGTGAATATCGACGTTTTCTTTCAAAATGAGACCCTTTGGATGACACAGAAGCAAATGGCCGAGCTTTTTGAGGTGAATGTGCCCGCTATTTCCAAGCATCTCAAAAATATCTTTGAAAGTGGCGAATTGGATGAGAAAGTGGTTGTTTCCATTTTGGAAAATACCACAGATCATGGTGCCATAAAGGGAAAAACTCAAACAAATACCGTGAAATACTATAGCCTACAAGCCATACTGTCCGTTGGATATCGCGTCAACTCGGAGAGAGCCATAGAATTCAGGAAGTGGGCAAATGATGTTTTGGAAGAATATATCATCAAAGGCTTTGTCATGGATGACGAAAGGCTCAAGCAGATCAAGCATTTCTGAAGAGACTATTTTGAGGAACTTCTCGAAAGGATACGGGAAATTCGTATGAGTGAGCGAAGGATGTATCAAAAAATTACCGACATCTATGCTCTTTCGGCTGATTACGACACCCAATCAGACGTTACCAAGCATTTCTTCGCAAGTGTCCAAAACAAGCTCCATTGGGCGATTACTGGTAAAACAGCCGCGGAAATTATCTATATCGAAGCCGATGCAAATAAAATATTTATGGGACTCAAGACTTGGAAGCAAGCACCTAAAGGAAAGATTTTGAAAAGCGACGTGTTGGTTGCAAAGAATTATCTCAATGAAGAACATATCAAAAGACTCAATTCTATTGTCAGCTCCTATCTGGATATCGCTGAAAGCAAGGCGAAAAACAGACAGGTAATGAATATGAAAGATTGGGATATTTACCTCCAACAGTTTTTGGAATTATCCGATTATCCAATTTTGCAAGATACCTGAAAAGTATCTATGCTCGAGGCAAAGCTCAAAGCCGAAAGCGAATACGAAAAGTTTCGTGTCATCCAAGATCAGGAATATATATCCGACTTTGACAGACTCATCAAATCTCTTCCGTAAAGAACGAGGAAAAGAAAAAACTCAAATAGCTTCTCATTACGTCTTTGCTAAAATCGTATGATCTTTAAAAGAACAAAAAAGGTATTATGAGGTTTTTCTGGAGAGAAATATTTGGAAAATAGGGATGGGATGATCCAGAGTGGAAAGAGGGGATTACATATAAATTAACTTTTTAAGTAAAAATCTATACTCAAAATCGTGAAAATATAGTCTTTTTACATATATTTTCACGATTATATTGACAAAAACGTGAAAATGTATAGAATTTCCATGTATTTTTACGTTTATTACTTCTTCTATTATGGCAAAAACTCTCTCTATCGTAAATAAGATATACTCGCTTCGTGAGCGCTATTATAAGGCATCCGTAGGGAAAGACTCACTTATTACTATGATTGCTGAAACCGAGGTTGCTGAACAGGTGTATAACTCCAATGCCATAGAAAACAGTACGCTTTCTTTGGAGGAGACCGAAAAAATACTCCTGCAAATCGATCTGGATAGATACATAAACGAACGTGAAATTTTCGAAGCAAAAAACTTGGCTCGGGTTGTTTCATATATTCAGAAGAGGTCTACTGAGCAAGAATTGACACTTGATGTCATTTTATCGCTTCACAAGATGCTTATTTCCAATATCCGTGATGATATTGCTGGACGATTTCGACAGGACAATGAATATGTTCGGGTCGCAAATCACATTGCTCCTGGTCCACAGGAAGTGGTCGATCGACTCCAAAAAATGCTCGTGGACTATAATGGAGCGAGTCGTGAAAATATTATCAAACGTATCGCTCGACTTCATCTGACTTTTGAATATACCCATCCATTTGTTGATGGCAATGGACGAATCTGACGTGTCATCAACAATTATCTCCTCATTCGAGAGGGGTATGTTCCTATCAATATCAAGTTTATCGACCGAAAAAGGTACTATGAGGCTTTTCGGGAATTCGATGAAAAAGGTGCAACCGAGATTATGGAAGAGATAGTAGGAAAGGCTCTCACGAATAGTTATCATAAACGACTCGCGTATCTGGAAGGAAAGAAAATCATAACTCTTGCGGAGTACGCAAAAGAGAATAAACTTTCCCATTCCAATCTCATAAATAAAGCAAATAGGCAAACTATTGAGGCTTTTCTGGAGAAGAATGTTTGGAAAATCGGGGTGGGATAATTCAGGTAAAAATCATAAATCTTTTTCTTATCACAATAAATATGTCTATAGACCTAAAATCTCTCCCCACACTCTATCACGACCTTTTACCTGATCTCGCACTCATTCGGACGATCAAGACGGGAAAAGAGGCAGAGGTATTTCTGTGTGGAACTCCTGATTGACAACTCTTTGCTCTCAAGTCATATAAGCCGCCAGAAGAGCGGACTTTTCGAAATATCAAGACATATACTTCTGGGCTTGTGGTCAAAAATCGATCTGAAGCACGAGCAATGAGTGGTGGAAATATGGTAGGAAAAAGAATTGCTCATGATAAATGGATCCGGCGTGAGTATTATATGCTCGAGAAACTCTACTCACTCGGATGCTCCATTCCAAAAGTAATTGCCAATCGAAAAGATACAATCCTTATGGAATATATTGGTGAAAAAGATACTCCCGCTCCAAGATTATCAGATGTTACCATTACTGTGGATCAAGCGAGAAAGACTTTTGATTCGATCCTCGAAAATATCCGATTGTTCTACAAAAGTGGAATTGTCCACGGTGATCTTTCGGAGTACAATATTCTCTACTGGAACGATACACCTTACATCATCGATTTCCCTCAATCCATAGATATCAGGAATCATCCGCAGGTTTCGGAAATGCTCGAGCGCGATGTGCGGAATGTATGCAAATACTTTGATAGGTATTTCCCGGTCGATGTGGAGGAGATCGTTCTAAAGTTTGTAGGACTCGTTAAAAAATAAAATATATCTATTCGTAGCTAATAAATGAGTGTTTTCATAAAAGGTGTATTGTAAAGTCTATTAAGTCTTGTTATTAACTTAAGTATCTATCTTTCTCATACTATGAAATTTTACCTCTCCTCTTTTAAAATCGGTAACGATCCAACAAAATTAAAAACCTTACTTCCAGTAAATGCCAGAGCTGTATATATTTCTAATGCTTTGGATTATGCCAAACCAGAAAGTCAAAAAAGACATCAGGAATGGGATGTTCGTGAATTGCAAGAGATCGACATTTCTGTTGAAATGTTAGATCTGAGAAAATATTTCGGAAAGCAAGCAGAGCTACAAAAGATATTAAATGATGTTGATCTTATTTATATCAGTGGAGGAAATGTTTATGATCTTCGCATGGCAATGCACCTGAGTAAATTCGATGAAATCCTAAAAGAACTCTTGAATACAGGCAAGGTATACTCTGGGTATAGTGCAGCGGTTTGTGTACTTTCTCCCACACTCAAAGGCTATCACATTGTAGATAATCCTCATCTAAAAACTTACGGGGATTATGATACCATATGGGAGTGATTGGGGCTTATTGACTGGCAGTTTGCTCCTCATTTCAACTCAGATCATTCTGAATCTGAAGACATAAATCAAGAAATTGCTTATTACCAGAAACACGGGATGAAATATATCCCATTGAAAGATGGGGAAGTAATCATTATAGATGATCATCAATAATACTATGACAACAATAAACTGGATATTTTTCGATATCGGCTGAGTTCTCGGCGATGAGTCCCGATTTACCGAGTGGAGACTTACTAATAATCTTTCGATTATTCAGAAATACAGGCCAGATTTTACTCATGAAAATATCGTGGAGATTTTTCCTCAAGCAAGTGCTATGATTGGATCTCTGGATACCAATCTTATCAATATTGCTCTTGAGAACACACCATTTCAGAAAGAGGCTCTGGACGATTTGAAATTGAGTAAATCAGATATGCCAGATTATTATGGCTTGCTCCAAATTCGAGCTGAAGCAAAAGAAGTGCTCCAAACACTTTCCAAGAAATATAAACTCGGAATCCTCGCGAATCAACATATGAAAGTTCGAGAAAAACTCGAACAAGCTTGAATTTTGCAATATTTCGAGCATACTGGAGTCTCTGGTGACTTTCATCTCGAAAAACCAAATCCAGATTATTTTAGAAACGTATTTGAGATTACTGGGGCAGATCCTAAAACATCAGTATTGATTGATGATAACGTAGAGCGTGGCCTTGTTCCAGCTAAATCTTTTGGCATGACGACTGTTTGGTATAAATTTGGAGAAAGGAATGGGATTCCGGAGAATATTGTTGATTATGAGGTAGGGAATTTAAGAGATTTATTGAAGATATTTTAATATTTTACAAGAAGATAATGAGCCCAAGTCTTTGGCAAGGTATAGCAATAAAAGAAATCAATACATTGTTTAACAATGCGGATGGGATAAGGACTGTTATTCTTGTTGGATCTATTGTTGATGATCCCACATTAGTAGATCAATGGAGTGATATTGATCTAAAAATCATCATTGATCCATTAATTTTAGATAAGTACTATTTCGAAACTTCTTGGTTGAATAAATTGGGGAATGTTTTTTCAGTGGAGTGTAATAGTTCAGAGCACTTTCATACCCTTCGTATATGCCTCGATGATTTTAGGAGGTTTGATATAACTTTTATCACAACAGAGAGTTTAATAAAAATCGAAAATATACCCATTTATGGAAACTTTAAAGTGCTAAAGAATACTATTTTCGATCTCGATAAAATAATCAAAAAAATACCATCAAATGGATATAAAAAAATGAGCGGAAAAGAATTAGATTCTTTCCAGAATGCATTTTGGCATAAAGCCATAATAGCAATAACAAAAGTCATGCGAAATGATTTTCTTATCGCATTCCATTTGACATTAGATTTAGCAAGAGATTGTTTGATTCTTAAGATGAATCAGAGAGACGAGTATGCGGGTACAAAAATCCACCGAACATGAGGGTATGGGAATGAATTCATCAAAGAACTTTCTATAGATGTGAAAGGTTCTTCGGCAAAAGATATCCTCAAAAGTATTGAACTCTATTGTAAAAAATTTGATAATCTTTCTGTTGAATTCTATGGGACAAAAAGCAAAATCATGATTATGAAAAAATTTATCAAAAAAGCCTACGATGATAAGGATAATCCTACGAAATAAAGAGAAAATATATCAAAACTTCATAGCATGGATGAAAGAGTGGCTTTATAAATATTTACTTAATGAATTTGTTAATAGCTAATATTATGCCCCATCTCCTCATCGAACAAGACATCCCCTATGACTTTTCTCGATTTCTCATATTTCTCGATCCACAAAAACAAGACAAATCCTACCAGTCGCGAATTTTTAAGAAATTTCCGGATCTAAGCTTTTTGGAATGAAAATCTAAGGAAGAAATCTATACTGAACTCAGTATTTTTCTTCCAAAACTGTACGAAGAAAACAAGAAGAAAATACAACTTTCTCTGCAAGAATACAGAAACTCATCAGAGAAATTATTCGGAGAAGCTCTCGATACTCTTGTGACCATTATGGAACATGCAAAACCACTTCCAGAGAGTTACCGAGCAGTAGTGACATTCCTCCCGATGTATCCATTCGATCCAGATCGGAGAACTTTTTGTATCCCAGTCTTTTCGGACGAACCATCACGAGCCATCGAAGTGGCGATTCATGAAATATCTCATTTCTTCTATTTTGACTGGCTGGAAGCAAATGGATATGAAAAATTTTTGCAATCAAAATCTTGGGAACTCTATGTTGCAAAAGAAATGATAACACCGATTCTTATGAGAAACGATTTGCTCTTTGAGGTATTTCAGAAAAGATTCAAAGCTAATCAGAATATTGAATTATTTCAGATGACAGAGTCCGAATCACTCGTGGATTATTGCGAACGGTGTTTTTTCACTTCGAGTGAAGATTTCTCAAGTTTTGCCCGAAAAATGACAGAGTTTGTGATACGTAATGCAGAAGTTTTACGAGAGAGAAAATCCCATGGGGATCAAGCATATGATACGGGAGTTTCGGAAGAGGAGAAATGAAGATTGCTTGAGAAAATGGGAGTTCCTATGGAAAATTCTTAAAATTCTCTTGTATTTTCAACTCATTTCCCTATACTATCTGTACATTTGAAATACCATTTAACTGCACAATATGACCACAAAACTTATTTCTCTCGCGGAGTACCGATCAAACATCAGTACTCTCTGGAAAGAGGCAAAAACAAACAATATTCGATACGTCGTTATGGTTCGATCTGAACCAGTTTTTGAGGTAAATCCTATTTTTGGAAACACTTTTTCTGATGATTTTATACCAGAACTCATAGAAATTCCAGAAGAGCAAATCAGCTCTACACTTCGTGAAAAAATACAGACTTCCAAGAATAAACCACTCTCATCATTTCATAATCTCTAGGAACTATGAAATTATTTGCCCAAATTCTTGAAGAGGATGAGGTTATTGAGTATCTCAAATCTCATAATCTGGTTAAACAATACCAAGCTTCGAAAGGTAAGATCCTCCAATGAAATTTTCAAAAATTGGATCTCAAAAAAAGAGAACCCAAAAATGCCTGAGTATGGTCATTCCGCATAAACAAAAAATATCGTGCACTCTGATATGAAAGAGAAGGAAGACTTGTGATTGTAGAGATAGATGATCATCAATAGTGAGTTTACAGGATTTATTGAAGATATTTTAACGAGTAGTAATATGAAACTCATAATAATAAATGGTCCTTGTGGCATAGGAAAAAGCACTCTATCAGCAAGGTTGCATATTAGTATGCCTCTCTCATTTCTTTTAGATATTGATGAACAGAGAAAATTTATAAGTCATTATAAAGAAAAAAGACAAGAGAGTGGTAAGATGGTCTATGATATTTCCAATGCCATATTGAAGGGTTGTTTAGAAAATAAATATGACATTATTATTGATAAAATGACTTTGGATTGAAATATTCTTAATCGCTATCATGAATTCGCAAAAACATATAATGCAGAGGTCTATGAAATAATACTTTGGGCATCAAAAGAAGTGGTTATGAAACGAGCTACAGAACGTGGCTGGGTAAAAGATGGTCTCTTTACTTCAGAAAAATGTGAGTTATTCTGGGACAAGATCAATGAGCTCAAGGAATACCGACCACAAGCCCACGTTCTCAATGTAGGGGATAAAAATGAAGAGGAGATATATACACAAGTTGCTGGAATTGTGGGTATATAATTCTATGTAAGTATTAATCATACTACCTTAATCAGTAAACTCTATGAAACTCAAAGAATTAATGATGACCGATTTTCAGGAAGGAAAAAAATACGATTTTATTTTTCCTCTCGGGGCAACCGAACAGCATGGACCATTTCTGCCATTTGGAACAGATACGTATATTACAGAATACCTTGTGGAACAAGTTTCAAAAGAATTTCCTGAAATAATTATATTGCCCACTTTGGAATTTTCAAGATCACAAGAACACAGGGGATTTTATGGATCGCTCTGGCTTACGGAAGAGACACTAGAACGAGTTATGCGTGATATTTGCAATTCAATTAAAGATAGAGTAAGACATATTTTCATTACTTCATTTCATGCAAATGGTGCAGTAATTCGCAGGTTTATTGAGAACAACTCATTTCCCGATGTGAGTGTGATTTATCTTGAAATAACGCATGAAGATGATGATGTGCATATACAAGAGAATATTCTCAATGGTCCTATTGATGGACATGCCGGAAACTCGGAAATATCCAATATGCTCGTGATAGATGAACGCCTCGTTCAAATACCTCCGCATGACTATCCAAAATTTCAAGTGGAAAACCCATGGGAAACAGATAATCTCATCGAAAAGTGTCCAAATGGAATAGAAGATAACCATCCCGAATGGATTATAAGTCAAAAAATTGGACAAGATATTTTGGATATTTATGTGAAGAGGATGGTGAGTAATTTGAAAGACTCATTAAAAAATAATAAATAATCTCACTTCACATGCTCACGTTTCTCTCACTCAATGCCTGGCAAGGATCTCTCAGAGAAAACCTGATGGATTTTCTCGCGTCCAAAAAACATGATGTAGATGTTTTCTGTTTCCAGGAAGTACCGAGTTATACTCCGGCTACCGATGAAAAACCGGAAAGTAAGCTTCTTACCGAACTGGAAGGTCTACTCAATTGCCACAAGATAGCAGGATTTGCTCCGTTTGGCGGACAACGTCGTTGGTGAGTGCTAACTATGGTCAGTCAGGAAATAACTGTCCACAAGGCTCGGGAAATTTGGATTCATGAAAATATCGGATACAAAGTTCCGGAAGGACATCATTCGAGTGAAATGGCTCGAAGTATGATGGCGACTATTCTTGAAACTCCGATTCATGGAAAAATACTGGTTTGTAATGTACATGGTTTTACCGAGCCGGTTCATGGAAAGGCAGATACCCCCGAACGCATACGTCAATCCGAGCGGATATTAGAATACGTTGCCTCCGTTGGATTGCCAACCATTCTCATGGGAGATTTTAATCTCCGTGCTGATACCGAGAGTGTCCGGATGTTTGTGAAGGCATGATTTCGAAATCTCATCGATGAATATGGTATCACAAGCACGAGACCGACTCTGGTATATGATAAGCCAGTACGTCACGCAGACTTTGTCTTCTTGAGTCCAGACTTCAAAGTCGAATCTTTTGAAGTCCTCGATATCCCCGTGTCGGATCATTGTCCGATGATAGTGAAAATAGATAATCATCAATAATATCATATAACCCCAACCCTATATGAACACCTACGATTTCACCGTTCTCTCAAAATGAGGTACGGAAGTAAGCTTATCTCAATACAAATGAAAAGTGACCATCATCGTCAATGTGGCGAGTAAGTGTGGGCTGACTCCGCAGTATGAGGGGCTCGAAAAACTCTATGAGACATATGAGAAAGATGGACTCATGATACTGGGATTTCCGTGCAATCAGTTTGCAGGGCAGGAGCCAGGAACCGATGAGGAGATTGTCGAGACTTGTAAGCTCAACTACGGAGTGACTTTCCCCATTTTCTCCAAAATCGACGTGAATGGAGATGCAGCTGATCCTCTCTACAAATACCTGAAAAAGCAAAAATGATGACTTCTCGGGAGTCAGATCAAGTGGAACTTCACCAAGTTCCTGATCTGAAGAGATGGTGAAGTGGTGAAACGATATGCACCAACCACGACTCCAGGGGGGATGGAGGGTGATGTGAAGAAATTACTGGTCAATTCGGTATAAAGTTCATTAACAATGAGTCTTTGAATGACGATAACATTATACATCCAATGAAGTTTATGTTATAAAAAAAGGAGGGGGCACAAGCCCCCTCAATTTCTTCGGTAATAAAAACTAATACATAAAAAGACTAAACATCATTTTATGAGGCTCGTCCTTTATGTCTTTTTGTCTTTTTTCCAGGAGTTTTTGTGCCTCATAACTAAATGGTCGCCCATTTTTTTTTGTGTTACGAAACTCTTCTAGTTCATGCCAACTATAGATATCTTTGATTTCTATCATAGTGACATGCTGGACAGTTCTCGGGTTTATATTTGTAGTCATAACGCTCCTTGTATTTGGTATGCTATCTCTTAGATAATATAGAAAAATAAGGAAAAATCAAGTGAAATA
>CAZRBF010000017.1:0-11235 GCA_964598195.1 uncultured Candidatus Peribacteria bacterium
CTCATGAAATCTAAGGGGGCTCCGATCAAGGCAATTATCTCGGGGCGAGTATTTCGTAACGAGGACATCGATGCGACGCATGAAAATACCTTCTATCAGGTCGAGGGAATAGTTATCGATAAACAAATCACTCTTGCAAACCTCAAATACACGCTCCGAACCATGCTTTCCGATATCTTCGGACGAGAAGTCTCCATCCGTATGCGTCCTGGGTATTTTCCATTCGTAGAACCAGGAGTGGAGGTGGACTTCTCTTGTCCGTTCTGTTCTGGTACCGGGTGCAAGATCTGTAAACGCTCGGGTTGGATCGAGTTCATGGGAGCAGGACTTATTCACCCAAATGTGCTTCGTCAAGGAGGAATCGACCCCGATGAATTCACTGGATTTGCCTTCGGGTTCGGACTCAATCGTCTCGTCATGATCGAATACGGAATCCCCGATATGCGCTATTTTCAAAACCCGAATTTGGCGTTCTTGAAACAGTTTTAAGGAGGAAGTTGTTTTCATGTAAACTAAAAAATTATTTTAATCGCCTATTATATTTGATATGAATCATCAGTCTATTGATATTAAAGAAGTGTCAGGAGTTCAAGATATAATTTCAAATTCTAAATCGAAACTTCTATTAGGGAAAGTAATAGCAAGTGCGGTAAATACTGTACTTGCTCCCAAATCAACAACAGGTGTCATCGACCGAGGTACTCATCTGGAGGTGGGCGGATGGAAAGTATCGAAAGATTGTCTCGGAGAGCCAACACTTCCGAAAGGGGAGATTGAAATAAATGAACAGGCTAATAAAAAGAAACCTCAGGCATGGTCATATTTGATAGATAAAAACACTATATCACACGATGAGAAATATCATGGATTTGAACTTTGGAAACGTATATTCCCTTGGTTTGAAAATATGTCTATGAACGAGGCAGAAGCACAAGGACTCTTCCCAGTGACTATTTGGGAATATAACTACGAGGGGGCTAAAAAAGAGATAGAATATAGGGGCCAATACCTTCCCTCTCAAGTGGAACTTCTTCGAATGATAAATTCCGTATCTGGAAATTGTATTGAAAAGGCAAAGGCTTTGCGCCTCCCGTTTGCTGGGTATTGTCGAGCTGGATATTCCGAATTGACACTTGCAGGTTTTACTATGCTCCTCTGGACTTCTCTTTCTGGTGGTGTGTGTCTTCATCGAGGTAATGATAGGGTGGATGTTGGCCGAAAATACCATGGACACGGCGCTCTTGTCCGTTCTTTCTTGGATAACAAACGAACTTAATAAGTTTTATAGAATCCGAATATCGCGTTTTTGAAACAGTTTTAAATTTTCCCACTTAAATTTGCATTTCCCAGCCTTTTCTATATAATTCCCCGCGTCCAAAACAATACAATTGGGAGACTCATGCTATTTTTCTCTCCCTCTCCTTTTAGGAGAGGGTCGGGGTGAGGTGGGAAGGTCACTTGGACCAATTTATTTTCTATTATTTTTTGCTTATGAAAAAGCACGGAAAGAAGTACAACCAGGCTATTGCCCTCGTTGAGCGAGAACGAGTTTATACTGTTGGTGAGGCTGTTGAGCTTCTCGAGCGCACAAATACTGTGAAGTTCGACCCAACTGTAGAGATTCACTTTAATTTGAATATCGATCCAAAATACGCTGATCAGATGATTCGTTCGACTATTACTCTTCCAAATGGAAGCGGTAAGACGGTTCGTATCGGAGCGTTCACTGATGTGGGAAATGAAAAAGAGCTTCTTGCTCTTGGGGCAACCGTTGCCGGAGGGGATGACCTCGTAGATATCGTTGCAACTGGTAAGATCGACTTCGATGTTGCGATTGCTACTCCTGCTATGATGCGTAAGATGGGTAAGATCGCGAAGGTTCTCGGACCAAAGGGACTTATGCCAAATCCGAAGACTGGTACAGTGGGAGATAATCTTATTGCCATCGTTAAGGAAGTTATGGCCGGTAAGTTTGAATTCAAGAATGACAAACAAGGAAATGTTCACTCCCTCGTTGGAAAACTTTCATTCGGACCAAAAAAACTCCAGGAAAATATCGAATTCTTCCTGAAGACTATCCGAGATGTTAAGCCAACAGGACTCAAGAGTGGAGCAGGGTATGTTAATAGTATTTATGTGTGTAATGCGATGGGACCTTCTATCAGAATCGAAGGGTAGTAGAGATTACTTCATTTTTTTCTAAAAAAGAGTCTGCGTATATCAGTGCAGACTCTTTTTTGAGGATCACCTTCCAAAAACTTTCTCTGAACATCCATAATATTTACTCACCAATAACGCAGTATCATGACTTCAAGGAGATACTTGTTTTGAATAGCCCAGAGGATGTTTTGTAGTATTTTATAATGGAATTAAGACCTCATTTTACCCTTATCCCTCAATAAATAGTTTCAATCACATAAAAGTTATTTTTTTGCCTGAAGTCATGCGATATATATTACATAATCTTTGAGTCTACTTTATGAAAATAGACAGGTAAGTCAAAATTTTTTTATTCTACAGTTTTTTGATTCGAACTTTTATATATATTTTCCCCTTGCTATATCCTATTTTTACCATATTATACGCCCCTCTATTTGATAAACATTCTTTCATGCTTTTTTCTGACCTTCCTATTATAGAACCAATCCTTCGTGCCATAGACGATGAAGGTTATACAACACCCACACCAATCCAGGCTGCCGCCATACCGAGTATCCTTGGGGGAAGAGATTTCCTGGGATGTGCTCAGACCGGTACCGGGAAAACTGCCGCATTTGCCATACCAATTCTTCAGCTCCTCCATGCGAAGAAAGATCCCCTCAAGGGAAAACGTAAAATCAAGACCCTTATTGTGACTCCGACTCGAGAGCTTGCTATCCAGATTGAAGAGAGTTTCAAGGCATACGGACGATATACTGGACTTCATCAGACAGTTATATTTGGGGGAGTGAAACAAGGGAATCAGACTGAGCGACTCAGACAAGGAGTCGATATCCTGATTGCGACTCCAGGTCGTCTCCTGGATCTTATGGGTCAGGGGTATGTTTCGCTCGCAGATATTGAGATATTTGTGCTCGATGAAGCTGATCGCATGCTCGATATGGGATTTATCAATGATATCAAAAAACTCTTGAAAGTGATTCCAGTCAAGCGTCAGACGCTCTTTTTCTCTGCGACTATGGCACCAGAGATCATGACACTGGCAAGTTCTATCCTCCGTAACCCAGAAAAGGTTGCGATTACACCGATTGCAACCACCGCTGAAACCATTAGTCAGTTTGTGTACCATATAGACAAGGGAAGTAAAAATAGTCTCATAGTACATCTCTTGGAGGATCCAAAATTGAAAAATGTTCTTGTTTTTACGCGTACTAAGCACGGAGCAGATAAGGTGGTGAAGTTCCTCGTTGGGCGAGGTATTATTGCTGAAGCGATCCATGGAAATAAATCCCAAAATAATCGACAACGAGCACTTTCCAATTTTAAGGAGCAGACAACCAGGGTTCTCGTAGCTACCGATATTGCGTCCCGTGGAATCGATATCGACTCTCTGGAATACATGATCAACTATGACATTCCAAATATCAGTGAAACGTATGTGCACCGCATCGGTCGAACCGGACGAGCCGGAGCAAAGGGGGTTGCTATTTCTTTTTGTGACAATGATGATGTACAACACCTCCGAGATATCGAAAAACTGATCTCCAAAAAGATTCCCGTGGTGGAAGATCACCCGTTTCCGAAGATGAATGTAACTCCATCCAATAGGGAAGTGGCCATTACTGCAAAGACTGCAGGTGGCGGTCGAGGACGAGGTAGTTCAGATCCGAGGTTTTCTAAGTCTCCAAGAGGTGAAGGTCATTCACATCAAAAACCACGTACCAGCGAACGAACACACGGTGCACCGAAGACCGTAGATTCCCGCCCATCCACTCCTGATAATCGTCCATCTGGACCTAAGGGCACAGGTGCGAAGAGGGGAGGGTATTACGGAGCAAGATAACATAATCATTCTTTCATGTTTTCCCAAATCAAAGCACTTCTTAGTTACATCACTCCTTTTGTTAAAAATAAACAGTCGCTTTTTAATGGAAATTTGAAAATAATGTTCGTGAACGGGAGAAAGATCTTGAATACACGGGATGCGAATTATTCCTATGGATCACTTCATCGTATCATGCGGTTTGCGATTGCCCAGACTAAATTTTCTGGCACAGAGGATATTCTCCTCCTCGGACTCGGTGCTGGTTCGGTGATTGCGCTCCTTCGGGATGATTTTAAAATAGTCAATACTATCCGGGCGGTTGATATTGATCCTATTGTTATTCAGGTTGCGAGAGAAGAGTTTGGTCTGGATTCATATAAGGATACTCAAATTATCTGTCAAGATGCCTATGATTTTGTACGAGAATCTCCGGAAAAACATGGACTTATCATTATCGATCTTTTCATTAAAAATATCGTCCCAGAGAAGTTTTTTGATGATATTTTTTGGGAAAATATTTCTCGAATTCTGACAGTAAAAGGGCAGATTATTTTTAATACGATGATTAAAACCACAAAAACTGAACTGTTTCAGGGTATTATTATGAGATTAGAAGGTGCAGGATTCCAGGTCTGCATACACGATAAAGTGGACCACACTAATGTGATGATACTTGCAAAGAAGTGCTAAATAGAAAAAACTCTCTTGAGAATTCGGGAGAGTTTTTTGGTTGTTATATAACGACTGTTCAAGTGCCAATAATCCAAAGTCAAAATAATATAAAAAAATCCCGCAGAGCCTGAGCAGTGCGGGATTTGGTGGGGGAAAGAAGAGAAGACGTCATGAATAAGGTATCAGATTATCGACGACGCGATGATTTGCGATCCAGATCAACAACCTTTGATAGTTTGTCCTTCATGGCCTTTTGAGCAGCTGTCCATTCCTTCTGGTGGCGTTTTTTGTGGATCTCATTTCGGCATTCTTCTGCCATCGTGAGTAACCTCTCAAAAACTACCGTCCAGACGTTGAGGACTGGCTGAACCAAGTGCTTTCCCAGCTGAATTAGGTCCCGAAGGATCTGATTCAGGTCTTCACGCAAGGTTTTTCCTGCGCTTTTTCCTTCACCGTTCACGGTATTGTTTACAATAGCCATGATGAGACCCTCCTTTAGTGGGTGAAATTGCGATATTGCAACATTGCATTTATATCGAGAAATGCATCTGTGTCAAAGACAAATTTCATACTTCACACCTTCTTCACATGACTCGTATCATCTCAATTGAAGTATGAAATTCAAAATATTAAGTAGTCGCTGTTATTATAGAAAATGTTTTAATTTGCCAAGCTTTACTGACAAAAGGGAATGATTTTTGTATTAAATTATATTTGAATGACAAATATATTTCCTACTCAAATATCTTTTTCAAGTCCTTTTCATCAAATTTCCCGGTCCAATCACCAGAAAAGACATCATCGACGAGTCGCTTCTTGGAGTTCTGGAGCTCGAGGACTTTTTCTTCGATCGTACCACGCACGATGAGCTTCTGAACAAAGACCGTACGAGTCTGTCCGATACGATGGGCGCGATCGGTGGCTTGATTCTCGACTGCTGGATTCCACCAGGGATCCAGATGGATGACATAGTCAGCGGACACGAGATTGAGTCCAGTACCGCCTGCTTTGAGGCTGATGAGGAAAACCTTGGTTTTTCAAGCATTGAAGGACTCCACGAGTTCTTTGCGGTTTTTGGTTCCACCATCGAGATAGTCATAGATAATCCCTTTTGTATCGAGCAGAGTGCGAACGAAGGCCAGAAAAGAGGGAAATTGACTAAATACCAGGACAGAATGTCCCGAGTTGACAATCTCCTCTATGTTTTCTTCGAGGTAGGTGAGCTTGATGGAATCATCGGGTGTTTTTGCATCATCTGAGACCAGACGGGGTGTCAGACACGCTTGGCGCAATCGCATGAGTGCTTCGAGAACAAAAAATTGAGATTTCTGAAATCCGTCTTCGGCGACTTTTTTGAGGACACGCTCTTTGTAAGCGTTCTTGAGAGTATTGTAGTACTTGGCCTGTGGCTCGCTCATGTCGAGAAATACTGTTTCCTCCACCTTTGGTGGGAGCTCGGTTGCTACCTGATCTTTTGTACGCCTGAGGATAAAAGGGCGAATCTTGTCCGAGAGTCGCATGAGCACCGCCTTTTCTGCTCCGATATATCGATCACGAAATGTTTTTTCTCCTCCGAGAAAACCAGGCATGAGAAAATGAAATATACTCCGAAGTTCATTGAGATTATTCTCGATCGGAGTTCCCGAGAGAGCGATGCGATGGTGACTCCTGAGGAGGGAGAGGTTTTTGGTTCGTTTTGCCTGAGAGTTTTTGATATTCTGAGCTTCATCGAGTACGATCACATGAAAATCCCGATCGAGGAGAGTTTCCGTCAGAAGTGACAGAACGGTATAGGATATAACAATGACTTGAACTCCTTTTGGGAGTGTTTTCCAATCAGTTTTAGTAGACATGATCGATCCTATTTTCACCTTCGGAGCGAAGCGGTGAAACTCATCGAGCCAGTTGAAGACGAGCGATGTCGGACAGACGATCAGACTGGGTGTTTGTAGACTTTTGTCCTCGTAGAGCTTCGAGAGAAAGGCTATGGTTTGAATGGTTTTTCCGAGTCCCATGTCATCAGCCAATATCCCTGAGAAGTTGTTGTTATAGAGAAAAGAAAGCCAATTGTACCCAGTTATTTGGTAATCACGAAGTGTCGCTTTGAGTCAGGAGGGGAGTACGACATCTGGAATCCCCGCAAAGTTCTCAAATGATTTCTTCAGAGCTTTTGTTTGTGTGTCCAATTGAAATGAGAGTGGCGAGGATTTTGCGTTTGAGCGAAGTGCCCCAATCATATGACGAGAAATACGCTGTGGTTCCTCGATTTTATCGGTATCGATCCCTATCTCTTCCAGCTCTTCTATCGTCGTATGGAGAGAGTTTCGTAGTATGACCGTCGTCCCATTGTCGAGCAGTACGAATTTTTGACGTTTTCGAATACCTGCAAGGATCATCGCTCCCTCAGAAGAAACCTCGTCCCCGACCGTGACGTTTACGGTTGTATCGAACCAATCGATGCCGGTTTTTACCTGTACTTTTACTCCGACCGTTTTCGTCGTAAAGCGTTTTGTATCCTGCAGATATTCAAATCGAACTCATTTGAGGTCCGCCATGGCAACTATTCGATCGAAAAATGCATCAATCGTATCGTCGCTCTGTTTGAGGAGGATTCGTCCTTCCATTGAACCGTCAAAACTCCTCAGAAATTCCTGAATCTCGGGTCTATTTGTTTGCATATCCTCGATCTGATGATTTCGAGCAATCCATCGACCGTCACTGAGACGGAGATAGGGGCGCGTGTCATTCGATGGGAGGAAATACCCATCATAGTCGAAAAACCCCTCACACTCGACCCGATCAAAAGACTCCGGAATCGTGAGTCGAAAAAGAATAGTCGGAATGATTGTTGCAGGCACGACCCCGAGCGACTCGATACTCGGCAATGACGAGGCGAGTCGATCGAATGCATCCGATGCAACGAGCATGTCTTTCTCTTCTTCTGATAAGAGAATTTCTTCTTCAAATAGAGCTTTGACCAAAGAAGATGGCAAAGGAGTACGAAAAAAAAGCAATGCATTCTCTCGGAGTACGGCACTTGCATACCATCCTTCGTTCGTATCAGAGGGGATGTACGGAAGTCATCTGGTTAAAATCGGCATAGTCGAATCGGAAACAAGTACCCCATACAGGCGATAGGAACCATCTTGTTTCTCCACCTCCACCCTGAGTCTGTATGTCTCTTCATATTCTTCGATTCGTTGATCGGAACTAGTATTGTATATCTCTCTTGCGTCACGGAGCACCTGGACGAAAAAATCGGGAGCATTTCGAAACGAGAGTCGCTCCAGAGACGAGCTGTAGTAGCTACTAGATTCTCGCAAAAATGGCACGAGTTTTCGGTACTTTCCTGGAAGTGAACGCCCACTCGACTGCGAGAGCTCACGTCCCGATGAGAGCGAGCCATTCTTGAGCTCCTTGCATTCGTAAAGCGAAAGATAGAGATCTTTGTTCATCCTTGATATGGCAGAAAAATCCACTTTGAGACGATAATGTTTTTGTTCTGTCTTATGAGAGATATTTTTATCCTCCAGAAGACTCAGGATGCGAGGTTGATTATGTTTTTGAGTAGAGGAGGGGAGTACGCCTTCAGAGAGGAAAACGGAGATTACCTCCTGGGGTCCGTACTTTATGACTGCTTCAATGATTTTATTTATAGAGAGTTCTGGATGTCTCTTGTGTATAGCGGGGATTATATCTTCTAGAAGTCTCAGTTGTTGACTCATTTCTTTGGTATTTTCTTCATAAAAATCATCATTATTATAATCAGCTCAGTTCTCTTCAGCGGCAGTTATATTTCACTTTTTATAGATTTGTTTTGCTTGCTCATCGATAGCATAGTCTGACTCGATCGCATAAGCAAGTGCTGCGATATGTTTGCATCCATCACTATGAAATGCTGGACAAGTACAAGAATAGATGGTTTTGATTTTCCCAGAAAATTCCAGAGCGATGCTCGTGGTATAGCTCTTCGTTCCATGTACTTTGGCACGAAATACCGTACTATGTTCCTCCTGATCCATAACCAGATTCATGACGCGTCATTTGTTGAAATAGGTTTTTCATCGATCAAGAGAAGTGAATCCGATGGATCTATGGAGATTTTTGATGAGAGAAAACATGGGTGTGGTCGAAGATGAGAGTATAAAAAAACAAAAAAGAGTGATGAGATTTTCTAGAGTCTGGCAATCTGTTCGAGGATATATTCTTTTCCATTATTTTTCATAAAATCCAAGAGGGTATCATCTTCGAGAAAGTTTTCTATATCGAGCACTACCTCGTTAAAATCGATTTTTTCAATAACTATTTGTAGCTTTTGTTTGAGATCTGTCATGTCAACTATACCATCTATACAATCGATATTTGGTTTAAAAGAGTTCGATAAGTACCAAAAGAGATCATAGATATCTCGTCACTTCACACTAATAGTATCACCTCAGATTTGCTTTGTCCAATGTCTGTAGAGCACTGCATTGAGCTTCGTGGAAAATAATGAACTTTTATCGAGCGATTTGATGACGAGCGACTGGTTGTGTTTAAAAATTGGATAGAGCTTTATCTGATAAGCTTTACAGAAAGCAAAATGCTCAGAGATTTCAAGTTTCAGATAGAGGTCTTTGGAGGCTCCAAAATTGATCCCAAAATTGTTGAGAAAATCCTTGAAATTGAGTATAATTCTGAATTTTTGTATCTTCACTTGAACCGTTATCCCATGAGATGTAAAGAAGTCCTGAAGATGTTTCGCAACTGTTTCAAAGCTTTGAAAATCTTTCCCGATAAAATCGAGATCATCACTGAGTCTATTGAGTCAGAATAAAAACCTGAGAGAAGTTCCTCAGTAGAATATAAGATCTTTTGTTTCTTCCTGTTCATAAAGTTGCCTCAAAACTATCGTTTGGAGGTATTCTTTGATATATCAGATTTTGATGATGTCGGGCTTATTTTTATGCTTTTGGAGCTCTTGCATTATTGATACTACGATCATTTGAGTTTTTTTAGGAAAGTAAGTACTCGATCTATTTTTTTGCTTTTGTACATTCTCGAGAGTTTTTCGAACTTTCCCAGGTGTATATTTTCCATATTGAGCCTGAGTTCTTCGAAATAGGAGATTTCCCAGATAATCCCTCTTTTGAAGTAAAACCAGTCAAATAGAGCCTTTTCTGGTGTGGCCTTATAGATCAAAAATCCATCTTTTTCCACGATGGTGTATCCAGAGAATAAATCTGATTTGATCGAATGGTAGGTATATTTTCAAAAAAAGTTTTCTGTTTTGAGGGTTTTTTTACTCGTGATAAGAGTAGTATTATAGACGTTTTCACTCAAAATACCCTGTTCAAATAGAACATATTCTAGGCTGAGATATGATGGGGTATATACGAGATTCGTAGCTATAAATTCAAGAAAGCTATTCATCTTTCAGACCAGGGAAATTTCAGATATTTTTTTCGCACTTACATAGACACCATCGCGAATCCGGTATATCTCCCTTTTTTTCATCCAATTAGAGGAATATACCCCTGCATTCTTTTTGTTTTTCAGGTACAGTGCGAGATTTGCGAGTGTAAAATAGGGGAGTTCTTCGAGATCTTTGATCATTTTTTTATTTCTAAAAACTAAACTTTATATAAGTATATAGAAATAAAAATTAAAATCAAATTTTTTGTCGACAGCACGTAACACAATCGGTATACGATTATTTTGGGGTCTTCTTGTATGAAATATCAGATTTTTTGTATTTTACGAAAAGATATGGTACGATGAGAGTATATTAAAATCCCTTTTATCCTATATATGTCCCCAGAAAGTTCACACCAAAATATCGATCCTAAAAACAAGAATACCACAGAGATCAAAAAAGCACCAAATTCTCCAGAGCGTGATGCTATTTTAATAGAATCAAAAATAAAAAGATATACCCTTTGGGTCGAGAGTTTAGAATGACAGATCAAACAGATAAATGAATTACGCAGAGAAAATACGTGAATAATTGGAGGGGTTGGTGACTGGATTGGAGAAAAAACTTGATCCTACGCTACATGAAAAGAAAACTACGAAGATCAGCTTAAACAAGCACAGGGTCGAGCTAAAACTCTTCATTTGCAAATAATGGCCGAACATTTTGAAGCAAAGAACCTGTCAGATCAAGAACGGGCAAAGATAGAACAATTACTGAATCAACTTGAAAAAGCATCAGGAGCTAAGCTCGAACATGTGAGTTGGTGAAAGGCGGTATTTAATAGTGCCTGAATTGATGATATAAAATGAGATACTGGAAGTGTTGTCAATCGAGCAAAAATCTTTTCAAGAACGGTTATCTCAACGGCAGAAGGTGCTGTTGATGCAGTATCATTTATCGCAGAAATCACAGGAAAAGCTATCGGTATATGTGGTGCATATGTAACTTCTGCAATTTCTGAAGGAAAATTTGATTCGGCTGTTGGCAAAGAGATTGCCTCTGATGTCAGTGCAATCTTTGAACTCCTGACACTCGAAAATGCAAAAAAAGCTCTCGCCATGCTTCCAGAAGCACTTGAGAAGTTTTGAAATCTTTCTCCTCTTGAACAAGCAGATGGATTTGG
>CAZRBF010000017.1:11335-14851 GCA_964598195.1 uncultured Candidatus Peribacteria bacterium
AAGGAGTGGAAGAAGAAGTTGATGGATTATGGGATAATGGGGGATGTGCCTGAGTGGTTACTGCCAAGTAAGAAAACTACCGAGGGAATGGGAGATGTACCTGAGTGGTTACTGCCAAGTAAGAAAACTACCGAGGGAATAAGAAATATGGAAAAGAATATGAATTTAGAAGATATATTGAAGTGAAACTGAATAAGTATTTATGATAGTGAAAATTTATTACAACTATCTTTAAAGGAAGTGGAAGAAATATCTTCCAAAATTTCTATTTTAAAAGAATTACATCAGATATGATTGAATCTAAATAGGCTGGATCACATTAAGTATATTTCTTCTTTGAGTGATGAAGTCATACAATGATTAATGGAATGAGATAAATTAAAAAAAATCTTATCATCATGAATAAGAGTAGATACATTTATTTATAATTGAACGAACAAGGATTTGCTAGAAATATCAAAAATAAGTTTACAACATGTAGATAGTTTTATAAATAATAAGAATATTCTACAATTAAAAAAAGATTGATATTATTTTAATGCTAAAGATATACTTATCCCATTGCCTACAGAAAAGGAATATTCAATATTAAAAATATGGTTTGAGTTTTCGAATGATTGAATTATACCTTACGGTTTTAATATTAGTAACTTAAGAGAATCGTGAATTACTTTAGAATGATTGCAAAAAATAGTGACATTTTCAACGAAATATAATATAAATTTCAACGATTTTTTCTGAATTTTTGATCTCAATCTCAAATTGATAAAAATTTTATCAGACTTAGATGAGTCTGTTTTGAAACATTTTTTTAGAAAATGATGATTTGAGAGAATAAAAGGGGATTTGTTTTCTCCTAAAAATTGAGAGCAAATTCAGCAATTAGCACAATTGAGTGACGTAAAAATAGACTTACTTTTAAGGTTACGTGATTCGTGAGTTTTTCCAAAAGAATACAAATATTGAGAATTATCTTTTCAATTGGATGATTATGTTCATGTAAACGAAGTAGAATTACAACATCTGTTAAATATTTCGGATGTCAGTGTGCAAAAAAATATTTTAATTGAGTTAAAGGGTATTAAATCAAGGTCTTCAGATTTTATTTTTAACTGAGAGCAAAGTGTAGAAAATCTCAGTCTATCATACGAAAAATATTTAACATCAAAACACATGACATCAGTACCAGTTGATTCATTTCAATGAGCTTCTGATTGGAAAAAATTTGTAGATAAGATGTTTAGGACAGGAGACTATGGAGACTCTGGTACTATTCATGTGACCACAACTCAATGATCGATAGCAAGACAATGGAGAGGTTTTTACATGAACCAAACTATCTGAGATTGTTATCTTATAGCCGCTATAAATGCCATGAGACAAAATCCACACTTTGTTCAAGATTTATATAGAAACCTAAAGTATAACAAAGATAAAAATCCTTTAAAATCCACATATTGATATACTTTTCCAGATGGTGAATATATTGAAGTTTCCCTTAAAGATTTAAGAACCGAAATAAAAAAGGGAAAATCAGATCCCGTATCATTTTTAGATAATTTAGTAAAAAATGATTCTGAAATGGATGATCTAATTATAGATTTATTGCAAAAAATTGAAAGAAGGTGAATGGCAACAGATAGATGAGTTGTGCAATGATGAGAAATAGAAATTCCATACATTGATTTGCAGCAATATGTTATTGAAATAAATGGGATCAAAAGGCTGAAATTTCCAGAAGCTTTGTTACAGGAGGTGAAGAATCAAATCAAACAAAAAAAAGGATCATATTATGATTTAGCTATCTCTCATATTAAACAAGACAGAAAAATGAAGAGCGTAGATGCTCCTTTATGATACAAGATCCTGGAAGCTTTATATGCTAAGAAATATTGAAACACGAAAGTAGGAATTGAATGAGGCATGTCTTCATGAGTTATGGAAAGCTTTTTGCCTCGAGAAGGATGGAAAAATATAACTAACGAATTTTACTGACAAATGTCGTTAAAATCTCAAGGTAATCAAATATACGTAGAACATATATTTAATAATTACAATACTTGAAACTATATCATGACTACATGAGCGAAGTGAGTAAAAAATGACGGCATAAGTGCTTATTTCTCCTATTGAGAAAATGATATGGCCTCATGACATGCGTATTCCGTAGTTTGATATGATAAACTAAAAAAAATAGTCCACGTAGTAAACCCATGGGATAACACAAAAATTATTGATATGCCTATAGATGATTTTTTTAGAGTTTTTGATGATGTAAGTATTTCTGAAAAAATAGACATGACTCAAACAAGCAAGGTAACTATACCAATAGAGTCTGTGAAAAAACCAAAAATACATAATATGGAATCGATATTACATGAAACGTGATTAGATAAAACGCAGTTTCAACAACTCTTCTGAATGCATTGAGCAAAAACTCAAGATATCAATTTTCTCGATGATGGAAGAATAAATATAAAAATACGAGACGCCACTGATACGTATTACTCCTTGATTTTTGATCCAAATTTAAAAACATATAAATATATTTCCGCTGAAAATCCACCAAATATGGATTTTCTCACTATGCAGCAGTATTATGCTCGTCAAATATGAGTAAAGAATATAGATTTTAGAACACAAACATTATTATGAAATCCTAAAAGTTTTGACTATTTATTTGATATGTTTCAATTATGATTTAGATACCAAGATAACAATATAAATGAAATATTATTTGCATCTTTTTCAGATTATATAAAGAAAAATGTATGAGAATCAATGAAAAGATTTACTAATTTTGATGAAATGATCCATAGTCTTGAGGGAAGAAGGATATTTCTGGATTTTATAAAAAATTTAGAGGCAAAAGGGGACTTTGCATTTTTTAGATATGATTTGCAGAAAAAAATAACGTAATAACCTTTTCTTAATGATGCACACCCTACCATCACATTCTCACTTTAAAACCTCCATGAACGTACCTCTCGCGGATATTTCAGCAAATATGCGATCAAATTTGGAAAATAAATTAGCAGAATCCAAAAGACAACTCGATACAAGGATGGAAGAATCACAAAATAGACTGAATGAAATCATGGCATCGTTTGACGAGAGACAAGCTGAAATGCAAAAGAAACTTCAGAAAAATTATGAAGAAATAGAACAGAAATACAAGGCACTTCAGAAATCACAACAACAGAGAATAGAAGAACTTACACGTAAGTACGCTCATCTCAATACCATCCCAAAAGAGCTCGTTCTTTTACATGGAAAAAAAGATGAACTCGATATGACAGAAAGAGTCTTGGTCTGACTCAAAACTCCAGAATGAGAAGTGGATTCTATAGAGCAACAAGAGAAAAAACTTCATGCGTTACAGGAGATAAAAGAAGCAATAAAATCGGGAGATAATTTAACCATTCTCATGAAAAGATTTTTGAAAATCAGTCATAATGTACACTATTACAAGGGGATATCTTCCGATAGAGCGGAGATTGAAAAACTCGAAGAACT
>CAZRBF010000018.1:0-14832 GCA_964598195.1 uncultured Candidatus Peribacteria bacterium
AAGGAGATCGATCGTCTGATAGAAATTACTGGCTCTATTATGGAGTTTGAGAAACTGGAACAAACCGATAGAGAGGCGCTCAAGATCGTGCCGATCGACTTTCGAAAAATCATTGGACATATGCAGGAAGAGTACCTTCCCCTGCTCGCAAAACAGAAACAACACATTGTTTTGATAGACAATAAATCACACCCTGTCTTGCATTTCGATGAGAGTAAATTCATTCAACTCCTTCATAATATCTTCTCAAATTTCATAAAATATGCGGGGAATAAAAAAACACTGAGTATAAAAAGCATAGAGAGGAATGGGAAAATCTTTCTCACGTTTCGTGATGATGGAAATGGTGTGCCAAAAAAAGAAATCACGTTCATACGGGAAAAGTTCTATCAAGTGGATAAATCCAGGAGTGCCTCAAGTGATCGTGGGATCGGGATAGGGCTTTCTATTATTGAAAAGATTGTCTCTCTTCACAAGGGCGTTCTCTCTATCGAGAGCGATACCGGAAAAGGATTTTGTCTGAAAATAAGTTTTGCAAAATAAAAAATTCTCTTCACAAATTATTCACCTTGACGATTTGGTTTTTTTATAAAAAAGAGTATATTACCGCCGATTACTTTACTATATCACACTTTTCTACTCCCTTGTCTACCCTCCTTCGCTCTCTCATTACCTTCATGCTCATCTGTATGTCAACAGGTGTTTTCGCTGCGACCAAAATCACTCCGACTATACCAGTATCTTCTGGAAGCGAGTCAAGTAGTGGTGTGAATATTGTACCAAGTAGTTCTGGTTCCCTTATTACAGAAACTGGCTCAACACAGACCAGTACTGGAACAGTTGCTAGCACTGGAACAGTTATTACAAACAGCGGAGCCAAACAAGAAACCGAGGAAGAAAAAAAAGACAAAGAAAAAACGATTAACGACATCAACACTTTTCTCATAGAATCCTACAAAATCAAGATCGATCGTATACTTATGAATCTGAATCTGAGTCTGGAGCGCATAACAAATAACGATCCTATTGCCCAAGCGAAGCTCCTCGACAAGATACGAGTGGACATCAATACAAAGATTCAGGTTATAAATTCCCGAAATCTCTCGGAGAATAGAAAAAAGATACTTTCTTCGGTGTTTTCCTATATCCAAGAAAATCTAGAAGCCAAGATCTCGAAGCTTGTTCGGCAGAAATAGATTCTTTTTGCTTTTTCCCGTATTTTCGCTATACTCACCAATATATTTCAAAAAATGCTAATTATCTAGCATTTTTTATATTTCTTCGTTTCCCCTTTCTTAAATCTCTTTTTTATTATGATTGCACGAATTACTATTGTCGGACGCCCAAATGTCGGAAAATCCAGTCTTTTTAATGTCCTCTCTGGTCACAAAATCGCCATTGTTTCCGATGTAGAGAACACTACTCGTGATATCGTCGAATATCAAATGCACGATGAACAAAACCATATCTCTTACATACTTGCTGATTCTGGAGGTATTACTATCGGGGCAGACGATGAGATTCTCACCGATATTCGCAACCGTGTACAGGAATCTATCTCTCGATCAGATCTCATTCTTTTTGTTCTGGAGTACGACAAGCTTACCTCTCTCGATGAGGAAATAGCAAAACTCCTCAGAAAATCTGGGAAAAAGGTTATCGTTGTTGCCAACAAAGCTGATAATATCGAACGGATGAATGAGGCTTATGAGCTTGCTTCTCTTGGATTCGATGACTTTGTCATAACCAGTACCGCCCACGACCGAGGTCTTGATATACTCAAGCTCGCCATGATTCACACGCTCAAAGAAGGCGGATACGACTACGAGGAGGCCACCTACGATGATTCCATGCTCAAACTGGCGATTATCGGGCGACCGAACGTTGGAAAATCGAGCCTTATCAATGCCCTCACAGGAACCAATCGTGCCATGGTGCGAGACATGCCAGGAACCACTCGCGATAGTATCGACTCCATCGTCGAATGGAATGGGGAAAAAATCGTCCTCATCGATACCGCCGGGATTCGCCGATCCGGAAAGATCGGAAGTGCCAACCTCGAACAGTGGAGTGTTATGCGATCCGAACGCTCTATCACTCGTGCTGATCTCGTTGCCATCGTTATCGATGCCGATGAAGGAATCACTTCTCAGGACAAGCACGTCGTAGAACGAGCACTCGAAGAGAAAAAAGGAATCATCCTTGTATGTAACAAGTGGGACAAGATTCTTGCCCGTCCAACTGTCCAGACTCTCGAGGAAAAAGAAGCACAAAAGGCCCGAGATAGAGAAAAATCAGAAGCAGAAAAACTCGCGAAAATCAAAGGACGAGGAAATAAGCTTCCTCCCCTTCCAGAATCTGCACTCAAACCGCATAACCGAGCTCCCGAGATGTCTACCATTGACGAGCGATTCTCTGGATCAACTATCATGAATCGGTACATCGAGTACATCGGACAAGAATTTGATTTCATCTCCTATGTTACTCCCGTATTTACGTCTGCCGTTGATGGAAAACGTGTGGATGCCATTCTCGATACTGCCTTCAAGATTCGCGATGAGCGAAATAAACGGGTAAAAACTGGGGTGTTCAATGATTTCCTTTCGCAAATCACATACCAACACGCTCCGACTGGAAATAGAAAAGCTCACAAGCCAAAGATCTACTACGGTTCTCAGGTCGATATAAATCCACCGAAATTTATGATATCGGTGAACAACGAGAGTCATTTTCATTTTTCCTACAAACGCTACATAGAAAACCGAATACGTGAATTCTTCGGATTTGCTGGAACTCCTATCATTGTCGAGCTCAAGGGTCGTGAAAGTATATTTAAAAAATGAGGAGGTCTCAAGGACGAGCGACTCAAAGATGATGCGGAACGTCATCACGAAGAAAAAGCGAAGAATCGAGAGGATATCGAGCGAAAGAGCGAGAAGAAACTCGCACCAAAATGAGAGAAGATAGAACGAAAAGGACGACGAAGCAAGAAAGAAGAAGTAGAAGAGAATGATGAATAGTTCTATTTATTTCACTATGTTTCCACCAACCCTCCATCCCACTGAAAAAACCTATCTTCGGATCAAGGTTACGACCAAACAGCCGAAAACAGAATACCTCAGCACCCTCGATGACAAAACGATTAAAATCCGCCTCAAAGCCGTTCCCGAGAAATGACGAGCCAATGAAGAACTTATACGATTCCTCGCAGAATCGCTCGGCGTCCACAAAGACACAATCGAGATTATCGCCGGAGCAACCGATACAGTGAAACTCGTGAGAATTGGGGAGAAGGTTGTGAAATTGAAGTAATTTACTTCATCCAATTTTTGGAAGGATATACATCAAAATATAAACAAAGTCTACGCAAAATCGAAAGATCTCTCATAGGCTTTTTTTGTGGAATTTTTATTCTAAAATAGCCTACAGAACACTCGGAAACTTTTTCTTTACTTTTTCAGTATTTTTCTTTTCACAAAAAGATATATTCGCTGTACTTTATATTTTTGATCTACTATCCTATGAAAAACAGTAAAAGTTATCATCATAAAGTTTCGAGAGAACTACTGTCCTTATGAGGTTTTTGACCAATCTCAAGAACAACAACTCTTGCCACGGCACTTTTGGCAGGATGTGGGTGAGGAGGTGGAGGTGGATGAGGAGGGTGATGATGAGGCAATCCCACAACAATACCTCAGGATACATTAAAAATTGTACTGAAATGAAATATACAAGCCTGATACATTAGCTGAGCAAAGGTTATATTTAAAACACTCGATTGAAAAATACTTTATACAACTCTTACGAACCAAAAATGAGAATATGAGGTCGATAGAGCAGAATTTGAAAAACAACTTCTTGCGCATGGTTGAGATAAGGATACAAAAATACAGATAGAAACAGAGGGGTGAATAGACATAGATCCAGATGATGATGGAAATATTGATAATGATATGGATGTAGTAGTAAATGGAAAAATAAAATCCATACTATCTTTGCAAGAAATAGATACGAGTTTTGCTACTCCTGTAAGTACACTTGTGGCAGAATTATTACTATCCTGAGAACAATCTTGAGGTACGCCTTATGGTAGTTACAAAGATATAAATAGAAAAATTGATAGTAAAAAAATACAAGAAGATATTGTGCAGATTATCAAAAATATAAATATATGAGATATAAATAATGATGGACTTATTGATGGAAAAGATCTTCATGCATTTCGTATGGTGAATAATACAAGTCCACTCATTCAAGAGATGAAAAACAATGGATTTATCACGCGAAACATACATACAAAAAATAATACCAACACTGATTCGTATATAGAAAAGAAAAAAGTAGAAATTAATCTCATTAATCCAACCCAAACATCCGAATCATATGCCACAAAAATAAATATGCGATCAAATTATCCATATCTAAGAATGGAATATTCTTTTGATGGTATTAATTACTGACCATATCTGACTGATATAACAGTAGTTCCAGAACAAAATATTAAAACAGTCTCATATCGAGGAGTTTACGCGAATGGTGCGTATTCAAAAGTAGAGAATCTAGAAATTAAATTTTCTCCTATTCAATGAGGAGGTACAACTGGGCAAGTCCCATGAACTGAAAATCTTTCAAATAATAATTGAACATGATCTTCTACCACTGTACCTAATAATGGATCAACCACTGGTAGTTCCTCCAATACCCCTGAATCATGAGATTTATGAGATCCAAAAAATAATCAAATTATAGTTATCCAAGATGATCTGAAGAGTTACGCACCCATTGCCATAAATTGAGCGATACAAAAAGAAATAAGTGATCTCAGTACACAGATATGAGTTCTTAATAGTGATATCGCACAGTTAATAACCACTAAATCTTCAAAAGAAACCGATATTACACAAAAAACTCAACAACTTTCCCAGACAGAACAAGCACTTCAGACTCGATATAATAATTTGGATAGTACTTCAAAAAAAATGGTAGACGGTAGTCTCACTCAAAGTGACAAAATTACATATCTCAATAATACGTATGGAACATCTTCTGGAACGATATATACGTCATTTATTGCTCCGAGAATTATGCAACTGGCCTCATTTATATGAGGTAATGATCTCAATATCAATGTTGATACTTGACTCGCTGCACTCATCACCAAAAGAAATGACCTCACTACAGAATTACAAACACTACAAAATAATCTGAATACTAAAAAAACTCTCTACGATAATAAATATGCTGAGTATTTACGACTCGTGGCAGAATATAATGCAGATCAGCAGAATTACAGAAACAGTCTTGCTCAATATAATATCTATAAAAATAATTATACAACTTGATTAAATGAGTTTAAAAACCTATGAACTATTGCATGAATGGGGTTAGATATTTACTCTATCATTAATCAATGGTCTGTAGATATTGCCATGCAGAGAGTTACTGAAAGAAGGACTAATTTTAGTCTACCGAATCCAAATAAATATAATCCAGATAAAACAACGCAATCCAATAGAAATGGGGTCGTATATTCTTATCCAGAGGTAAATCTGCTTTGAGGGAGATTTCAGGTGAAAATAGTCTA
Source organism: uncultured Candidatus Peribacteria bacterium (assembly GCA_964598195.1). Lineage (GTDB taxonomy): Bacteria > Patescibacteriota > Gracilibacteria > BD1-5 > UBA2023 > UBA1545. Next base: position 5,585 of record CAZRBF010000018.1, read on the forward strand.
TTGAATGAATGGATGAAGTTTAAATTTTCCTGCTGAAATATATACTGAAAATCTCTCCACGTGAATAAATAACTGAAAAATAACCATAAAAAATAATACACACGGATCAGATATACGAGTGGTTTTGGAAAACATTGGAATCTGTGATGTAACGTCTTCAAGGCTCAGAGCATTGAAAGCTGATTATGACAAGAGAGAATACTATTTTGTTGAGACTCTTGTGTATGGGCTTCTAAAATCTGTGTGAAGCGATATGTATAAAAGTGAATACGATGCTTATTCAAAAGCAAAAAATGATTACGATATATTATCGGTTACAAACGAGAATAAAAAATCAGAACTTGCTACGATAGAGTGAAAAATACAATCGTTTTGAACTGAAGTAACGACCAAACAACAACTTTCCGCTGCCCTATATAATACACAAAGTGATCTCGCTCAAATAAAAACTGTATTGGCTGATAAAAACTATACCGTGACGGTACTTTCTTGAAAATACGAATCAGCCAATAAGCAATATACAACAACCGTTGACAGCAAAATAAATATTGCAACCAGCAATTACTCCCCGTCTACCCTATTTCCTTACAATACACTCAGTCAGCAGTATGCCCCAAACACCACTACTCAAGCCAAAAATCAGGATTACACAAGATTTCCATACACTACTTATGCGAAGTATAACCGAGTATGAAATAACCTTGATTACCCGGCTCTCGTTTGGATGGAGTACAAGATCAATGCTAACGATGAGCTTATATATACAACTGAGAGAATAGAAGTTAAAAATGAATCACACAAAACGGAAGCAAAGATTTTCTTACAGAGTAAGGTAATGGAAAGAATAGATGCAAAAAGAGCGAACCTGAAGACTAACATAATGACAAAAGAACTCGAAAAAGCTCGAACTAATACCATCAGTAATAACAGTCTCTTTCAAGAATTACAAAATAACGCCCTACAGTCCAATATCGATAATTTGAAAAAAATATGACTCGGCAGTGCTAATTTTATAAAGTGAATGTGAGATGGTATATTGCAGGCCGGAAAGGATAGTATCCCCTCTCTGTCCGATGCATGAAAAATGATAGCAAACGTGACAGTCTGAACATATAAAGGAATAGAAAAAACTTTTGACCTCACATCCAAATGGCTCGCTTTCTGAGCTGGGAAAATATACAAGGAAATACGAAATGATGCTATCGGTGATCAGCTCTATAAAAATCTATCAGACGTCTTAGAATGAGAATGACTCCAGACATTAAATCATATAGAGGAATTTAAGACAGAAGCAAAAGAATTGACCGATGCGGCAAAAAATATATTTGCCAATCTCGATAGGATTGAGAATGGAGAATACTGGGGAGCATTTATTACCGGATATATCAATACGGTCGTAACGGAATGAGCCGCTCAGGCTGCCGTCATGAAAAATGCAAAAGCCGCATGGATAGCGACCAAATCAGGTCCATGATATATTGCTCTGCAAAAAATGTTTTTGCAATTTAAAACAGCTATAGAGATTGGGAAACTTACGCTCAAGAAAGTAGATATTGGTATCATTAAAAGTTTAGAAGCCTGAAGAAGTCTCTATGGAAATAATTTTGACAATACCCTGAAGGATGTATTTATCCTTTGAGATAAATATAACATAGACAAAAGAACCCTCTATCATCTTGCTAACGGAGAATGGTACGAAAATGGAGCTCTCAAATCCTGACTTCATAGCATGCAAAAAGTGGAGGAGTTACTTAAGGAGGGGAAGATAAAAATTCAGACCAAGACACTCAATAATGGATCGAATTGGGAGGATGTTGACTATAATAGATATAAATCACTCGATGATATCACCAAACAAAATATCAAAGTAAAATGAGCCAATGATACAAGAGAATTTAAGAATATTGCCAGTTCCTGAAAATCACTCTTCCCAGGTCATTGGACGAGTGAAGATACGGCATCACTAATCAGTAAGGCAGAATCTAATATCCATAGTATTTTAACAAAGAGATTATTGCCTGAGATAGGCACCCCAAATACTTATTGGAAAAATATAAAGATAAATTGAGTTGAGGTATGAGAAATAATAGAAAACTTTACTGTTAATTGAAAAGTGATCAGTGTGAAAATTTGATGAAAATATGATGCAAATTGAAAATTAAATTATAGAATTGAGACAATATATCCTTAATTATAATTAATTATGAAAATAATTACTGAAAAAACTTTTACAGAATTAATATCATTTAAAAAAAATTATATATACAAATGCAATAATCGTATTTTGTTTATACAAGATTATAAATCTTGAGAGAAATATAAATTATGAGTTTTCAGCAAGTCGGATTCTTTCAACCTTCAATCCCCCCTAGAATACATCCTTTTAAATATCAGTAATTTTTATGAGGCACTCAATGGTATAGAGGATGAGTATTTTACAAAACTTTTGATATCGAGTAGAGATGTGAGTAAATATGAATTTGAAATGCATGGATGAGAAGAAATGTGAGATTATGCTATATACAATGATGTGCCTTGATGAACAGGAAATATAGGATACAGGGAGATTATCTTTTGATTTGAAAGATGAGCTCTTTGATGGCACCGTTGAGTAGAAGTTTCATGAGAGATGACCTACAAAGAATTCTATCTCCTCATGCAAATCTATTTCTGAGTCTATCAAGAGTCAGAGTTATTAAAAACATGTGAAGAAAAAGAAAAAAACTGAGTCTATGAATGAGTAAAGGATCTTGATCATACTGCCTGAAAGAATAACCCTCTCTTTGAAGAATATTTGAAACTGAAGCTCATGCAAAAAGATACGACTGGAGCTTTTAATTGACTCCAGATAGAGAAAATATATGATAAAGACTGGGCAGAAGAAAAACAAAAAGAGCATATCGATGAAATCAATAAGGAGCTTGGAGAGGAAGTGATAGTTTGGGAGTAGATGGGGAATGGAATCTATCTATTTATCTACCAAAAATTAAAATTGCACTTGGTAATTAATGACAGCTTCTTAATATTTTTCTTTACTTTTTCCGTTTTTTTCTTTTCGCAAAAAGATATAGTTGCCGTACTTTATATATGTAACAATTCAATTATGCCAAATCTCAATATTCAAGATGTGTCATCTCTTGCTTTAGATGACTCAAATAAGAAAATTTCTGCAAAAAAGAATCCTGGACAGATTGCCAGAACTCTATTTCTCGTATCCTCAATCCTCAGTACCGGAGCAACTACAGCTTACGCAGAAGATAATATCCATATTGGTTTTTCAGACCAAAAACCATCGCCCCCAAAGATAGTAAACAATCCATGTAATGAAAAATATAACACAAAACTTATGGATAACTGAGGACAAAATGCTCATGACTTAAACTTTCTAGTTGGTGAATACAAAAACTCATGAGGCAAGACTATTTTTGCCAGTGCCACGCTTAGTCCGGGAGATTCACTTGAAAATGCTTGTGCCATAGTGAAAAAGAGTATGTTGCGACAAATAGAAGAATCGAATAGAAAGACTAAAAAATAGTAATATTTATATACGGAACAGCTCGGAATAAACTAACTCTAAAACACCATGACCATACTCACTACGACAATGATATTTCTCACTATCATAACCGTAGTAGAAATCTTTCTTCATGTTATTTTATTGCTACTCACTGGAAAGATTACAGAGACCTCATTTTCCGTAAAAAATACATTCAAAGTAGTATGATCAACATTCATGGTATCGTTGATGATTACATTTTTAATCAATGTCATATGATCAGATCTTTCACTACGACTTCAATCATTTATTATTATGCTCGGCTCACTTTTGAGTTTATTTGCTTTTCTAAAAATGTATTTCAAATTGAGCGTTAAAAAAATGCTGACAGTTTGAATTATCTATATCTTCCTAAACAGTATACTTGGGGGCATTATCATGATTTCGCTCTATACGACAATGTGAGTATTTCAAGTATCCTGAAAATCTATGGAACCAGCCATACATGACAAGCAAATTATCTTGCTTAAAAAAGCATGGAATGACTATAAGAGGGGGGATATTGTGATTTTCCAATCTCCTGCTTCAGAAGAAAAATTACCATATGTAAAAAGGATTATTGGGTTGCCTGGGGAAGCAATAAAAATTGAGAATGGTAAAGTATTACTGAAACAACTGGGAGAAAATAATTTTAGAGTGCTAGATGAAGGATATCTATCAGACGAATCTCAATGAAAAACCCATCTTCCCACAGATATGGAAGAAACTGAATTTTTAGTACCACCAGATTCTTACTTTGTTCTTGGAGATTTTCGATGAAATTCTTCAGATTCAAGAAACTGTTTCATGATGTGTACTCTCTCATGAAGCACCCACTTTCTCAAGCGAGAAAATATCGTTTGAAAATACGTGTATAACTTGAATGAAATAGCTAAGTTATTGAATGAGAGCAAATAATAGGATCAGAAAAACATTTTTTCTTCACTTTTTCCGTTTTTTTCTTTTCGCAAAAAGATATACTCACCGTACTTTATATTATGATCTATCACTCCTATGGAAAACAGTAAGAATTATCAGACAGGTTCAGAAGCTTTGGTTGAAAATAAAGACCTTTCCGGAGGCTTTGGACACATGTCAAGAACAGTTGCTCTTGTGGGGATGCTTCTTGAGTGAATACATTTTTCACCGAATATTCATGCAACAGAAAATATGGGAATAACATTCGGAAAAGCAACTCCAGTAACCGTAACCAATACTCCATATAACCAGTGTAGTGGAAAGTATCCAATTACCGTTACGAAAATTACGAGTGATAATGTAGATAATATCCTCATTTATCGTAGTCAATACGAAGTTGCCCCCGGTGTCTCGCTCATAGCCAAGATGCAGTTTGATTCACGAGCAATTAATCCAAATCCATGCGATATAGAGAAGAGAATGGATAGACAGGTAAAAGAATACGCAATCAAAAATCGTCAGAAAAATTCCAGTAAATAAGTTGGGTAGTACGAAAAAATAGAATCCCCCAGGGATTCTATTTTTTTACATTTTTAATTTGATTTTTTATTTAATTTGCATAGAGTAGATGGGTATTCTGCAATGGAGTACAAAATTTCAATACCATTCCTCGGTTGCGTTAGAAGCTGAGCACCAATACTATATAATAGTTAGCATGTTCGTGTTTTTTTCGTTCAACTAGGAGTTATTATGAAGACTTTACGTGTGATTTGGCAAATTTTAGCGATTACGGTGGTATTAACTGCTTTAATTTATCTAATTGGGAATACCTTTTTCTCAATTATGGGAATAAAGCCATTAATAGACTCAACACCTTTCCCGCTATCACTTGCCGTGATAATGGCGTTGGTAATTGTCTGGAGAATTCCAGATGAGCAAGCCAATCTCAAGGATATTATGTCGGTCAGATTATTTTAATCTGAAAGATACTGATAACTTTTGAGAGTACTGTGAGAACCACCTTCGGGTGGTTCTTTTTCTTGCGGGAATAATATGGTTTGATAGTAAGCATATCTATCATATCGTTCCTGTTAAAAATTGCACTTCGGTTTTGATTATACGGAATATCGAAGCATGGTGTTTGTACCAAAATTAAGGTAAAATATAGATTACTTCTTAAATGTGAGAATAAAATTATATATACCAGGGAAATCAAAATCATATTGATCACTCAGCACTGGCTTCAGATCGGTTATAATTTGTTTTTTGAGCAATTCATAGTGTTCATCTAATGTATATGAGTAATCAACTTCTTGGAGTTTTGTATGTACCAATTCCCGGAAATCCATATCGTTAAAATCAAATGCTGAATATTGTCTCACATACCAAATATCGAAAAAATCTCGTATTGCCGGAGTATCTCTCGTGAGAGCGGCACGCATTTTCTCCGCGAGTGATTCTCGCAAATCAATACAAGTAATGGTATGTTCTCAGAATAGCGGTTCTTCATATATCTGATCTATAAAGAGAGATTGTATTTTCCTAGATAATGAGGGAAGTAAAAGTCTTCATTTAAGTGATATATCTATTTTTATAGTCTGTGCGGAATTATCGATGACAGATGCATATTCAAAAGTAAACATTGCGAGTTTATACTCATCGAATTTTGTTCGGTCATCTCGGAGCGTAAGTCAGAGTAAGACAAGATCATCCTTGAAATCATTTTCGTATCGCTTAAGGAGACTTTTTCTCGCGGATCTTCCCATGTCTATATCGAGCACGAAATCTAAATCTTCACTGAGTCGGAAGTAAGGAAAATACACCTTATTGAGACAAGTGCCTCCTTTGAATATGAGATCAGGGTATTTTTCTCCAAATTTAATAAGTATGAGCGTAAGCAAGAAATCTTTCTCAAACTTAAAAGGTTCAAACCCGTGTATATTAGAGGTAGATAAAATATCTAAGAATTGTTGCTTCTCAATATTTTGGTATTTCTCTAGAAATAGAACTATTTGGTTTATAAACATATTTTTTTTACTAAATTATAGAGAGTTTTTGTACTATATTTTTCTGCTAAGGAGAAAAGTTTATCTCTGTCGATATTTTCAGGGAGATTCTTCCATATTTTTCATTCTTGTATCATTTGAATAAAAGCTCTCTCGGGAGACATGGCTTGATACCTATAATTTCCGCTTTTTTGAGTAATTTCTCAGTAGAAGAAACTCTCTCTTTGTTTCCGGAAAATAAATTTTGTTTTACCGATAATTCTTTCTCCTGTTATTTTTGTATTATAAACGGTATGCCATTCAACAAGCTGGGTAGAATACCCATACATATTATAAACTCCAAGCCCTCCGAACATATATTTTCCTCATTCAAAATACATATCTGCTATTTTATACGGATTTTCAATATCTCGATTTACATTATTGATATAGAACTTTCACCGTTTTATCGGGGTAATCATTCCTGTATAACATAACTGTGATATATTATAGCTTGGAGCAAACTTCATAAGGAGTTTTTGGAGGATAGTTGCATCAAGATACTTTTCTCCTATGATATCAAGTTTTTCTCGAATTCTTGAAAGTTGAGTCATAATTATTTTGTTCTATATAAACAGTAATATTATAGTTTTCTTGGCACAAATTGCAAATGATTTTTATACCACTCGACTCAATTATACAACTTTTTGGGAGTAGAGTGCTTTAGGAGAGGGAAAGTTTGGAGAAATTACTTATAAAATTAAGTGCTTTTGAACGATTTGAGAAATTAAGTTTTAAAATTAGGGATCAAATTATTCAGATTTCAGAATTGGAAGTATTTCTTTTCGAAGCACAACCTTCTTTATATGGAGTTCGTTTCACTCAGACATTCAGTTGAAAGCCTTTTTGAGTCTTTCAATTATTCATGGATGACTTGAACGAATTCGAGTTTCCCCCTTCTGGATATCGACACAATTGAAGATCCATTCATCAGCATCCTTATATAGAATATGGTCGAACGGAATCGTTTTGAGAAAATTGGCAGAGTCCCAAATCTCGCATTGTCAGAATGCGACACGTCAAAATGCAGGAAATGATAGGAATTTCGTGTCATTTAGGATTGCCTCCTTTGGATTTTGTTCAATGTATTCTTGTTGCGAATGGAAATATTTAGTGATCCAATCTTCCTTTAATTCAGCGATTTTAATAAGATCGGTAAGTGCTGTTTTATCGCGCTCGCTTGATAGTCAGACGAGAAAGTTTACCGTATTTGAAATAATGGCATGAGCAAGAAGAGTGGCGGATTCGCGAGAAATTTTTTTAGCAAATCCCCGAGTCTTAAATTCTTCCCAAATAAGCGTTGCCGCAGCGCCTACAGGTTCGATTTTCGCCCGTTTACCAAGTCGGGACCCCCAATATTCTTCAAACCCGAAATGGTGGTCGTATATCTCTGATATTCCATCCAATGGCGCGAATTCCTGAATCTTTTCTGGATCGGACATATCGACGATGACGTAGGAGTCACCAGTTTTGGAAGTTGCTGAAAATTCCGCGCCAATAGCACGGATTTCAGGAGTTACGCTCGCGTTCAGAGGGTCGGTTAAAACCGCGGTCGCATCTTTTCATTCGAGACCCAGTAACTCAGCATATGCAATGGCACAAGCAAAACCGTCGATATCGACAAAGCCTCATCAACAGGTGACCATAGTGTTCATAATACGCATGGTTACAAAATTTCCTTTTTCGACCTTACTACAAGGAGCGAGGCAACTTCTTCACAACTTGAACTAATTATTACATTTTTCCAAAAATCATAAAGAGGATAATTGGAAGATGTTTGTATGGATTCAGCCGAATGCGGACTGCTATTTTTTGCGATTAATTCGAAATCGATTCTTTCAAAATTTCGTACGAAAGGCATCCTAATACCGATAGCCGATGAGATGAGTGGATAATATTTCTCGGGATTTGAAAAACGTGGAATATAATAATCTGGAGGAATGGGAACCTGACCATATTCGGTTTCCGGAGAAGTAGTAAAACACTCATTTCATGCGTAGATTTCATGAAGAGCCTCACAAAAGCCATCGATATGATCAAGGTATTTAACGATTTGAGCTTCTATAGTGTTTTTTTGGAAAACCTCCAAAAGAAGTTCTTGGTAGCTGTATCCAGAAATCTCCTTTGGAAATTGTTCGGAAATCTTCCCTATCGCTACTTCTTCATTTCCATCGATAATCGCTATCTGTTCTGGGGTCATTTTGAGTCGATTCACGGATTGAAAGTCACCTATAAGGATTTCTACATCATCATGCACAAGCGACATTGCAAGAATCTTTAACATGTCCACTCCCGGAAACATATTGTATATCTCTGATTTAAGGAATTTCGCAAGAAAAAACACCCTCTTCGAATGTGTAGAGAGATTTGATCGGTAATATGAGACTTTGTAATTGCTATAGCGATAAATATCGGAAAGTGCTTCCGTTCTTCATTCAAAATTCGAAAAATCGAAATCCTCTATTTTAGGCAAATTTTTTCAAGGCTCTTTTCCGGATTCCTTGTGTGGATTTTGAGAATCGAGATTCGATGTTGTATCTATAGAAGAATATTGTCGCATAAAAAGTTGGTTAAGTAATTTTTTGAGTGAAACACTAGAAATATCTTACCGAAGTCACAAACTTATCATTGGTTCTATCGACTGCGTCAGTGGGTATCCTAAAAATCATCAATGTTCCTTAACTTCAGTTTTACCACAAAGGAGCCATTACTGACTCCTTTTGTGTTGTTCATATTATATGGCAGCCCCA
>CAZRBF010000019.1:0-8609 GCA_964598195.1 uncultured Candidatus Peribacteria bacterium
TGGGAACATACTCAGATTTTTGATTGGATCGCACAAGAGGATATTCCACACATCCTGGATGAAACAGATATCGCCATTACTCGTGCGAGTGCTACGACGCTTGCAGAGCTTGCAACACGGCCGATTCACCTCATTATTATCCCACTGGCGATTTCTGCCGGCAATCATCAGCTCACAAATGCACGAGTATACGAAAAAATGGGGCACACGGTGATTCTGGAGTCAGATTTAGCAAAAAGTGATATCTCCGAAATACTTGAGTCATCATTCACACCATGAGAAGATAATAATAGCAGACAAAACATTACCCCACTTTTAGAAATATTTTCAAAATAACTTTTGCCATGCTTCTTGCTCTCTCTCTATTTCTCATCCTGCTCGATCAAGCCTCCAAGTTCTGGGCAGAGCATTTTCTCTCACTCGATAAAATACACATTATCGGGGATTTTTTCGTACTCTCTTTTGTTAAAAATACTGGTATAGCATTCTCACTCCCGATCGAGGGGGTTATTTTAAAAGTTCTGACAGTCATGCTCATAATAGGAATAGGCGTATATTATATGCGCTACGAGCAATATAAACATCTCGCTGGTATCCGACTCGCCTATACACTTATACTCTCCGGAGCTATATCAAATGGACTTGAGAGAGTATTTATTGGTTCAGTAACAGACTTCATCGGAGTAAAATACTTTGCAATTTTCAATTTTGCTGATATATTTATAACAAGTGGTGCATTTTTATTATTTGTAATCTATCTGAAGCATGAGCGAAGCAATAAAAAATAGAACCAACGAGGACATCCTCTGACCCTCAAAGGTAGACATAATTACTGTAGGACTATCTTCTCTTTGAAGCATAGCGGCTGGGTTTCTTGGGGGGTTGTTTACTCTGCTTTTTACCTATATATTTGCTGGATCTCTTCAGACCTCAACTATATTGCCCTATATTCTCTCACTCGTAGGATTTTTTGCTGTACTTCTCACCACTTCAGTCACATTTGTTCTTAATCGCCTGTTGAATGCAGAAAAGTACAAAGTATGATCCGTGGTTCTCGGGCAAATGGCTATTTTGTCTATATTTCTCTATATCCTCGTAACACCACTCTACGTCTACATCAACTGGGTGAGACCAGATTTTCTGATCTTCGCATTTCTCTTCCATATTCTTCTGAATGTTCTGGCTACTTCTCTTGTTTCAGAGATTCTCTCGAGCTATCGCTACGTACTCCTCTCTCTCTATGGCAGTTTCATAGGCTTCTTTGTAGCATCGATTCTCTCGGTTGTATTTTTTATGAATTTATCTAACTCAAAAATCGCTCTATTTTCTCTCATGGGAGTTATTGTCGTTATCAATTTCGTCATCACACTTTTTCGTTCGCTATTTGAATATGTTTACTATACAATATACACAAAAACTGGGACCGACCATCTCTGAGATATCTTCGCTCAGATAGAAAATGAGGAAAAGGATCTGGTCGCGAAGGCCGAAAAAGAACTTGCAACATTTAACTCATAATCATTAACAATTTATGCACAAAATCGCACGAAGAGTCATAGAAACATATTTGAAAGAAAAAAAGATCCTCACAATAGAGGAGTTAAAACTCAGTGGAACAGAACATGAGACGAGTAAAAATCTTATTTTTGTGACACTCTACAAAAATGGGAGTATTATCGCATCAAGCGGACGAATACACCTCAAAAAACCAAACACCCTTTTTGAACTCATTGAAAATACCCTCTTTTGCCTGCGTGACCCACGTTTTGCAGAAGCCATTAAGAGTCCTGATGAATTATCCAAAGTACAAATTCGTGTCGATATGATTCGACCAGAACAACGTCGGATTATAGCGAATATCAGTGAACTCGATACGAAACGAGAGGGCATTATCATGCTTTCTCAGACCAAAAATACTCTCGGAGTACTGCTCCCAAACATCACCAATGTCGCCTCCACTCCTGAAGAGTATTTCCAGATAGTCTCTCAAAAAGCAGGACTCAATTCTGCAGATCTCAAACCCGAAGATATGGTCCTCTACTGAGTAGAATCCACCGTATTTTCAGATTTGTAATATTTTAATAATGAATACATGACCATCTTTGATATCACACTCTTCTGATTCCATATAGCTCCGAGTTGGTATGGTCTGATGTATGCGCTCAGTTTCGTGAGTGGTTACTACATCATAAGAGCGAGAAAAATCTTGTCTGATCCAGAAATGGAATCCTTGGTCATGTATGTATTTTTTGGAGTACTACTCGGAGGACGGCTCGGGTACGTATTGTTCTATAACCTGAGTTATTATATCACTCACCCTATCGAAATAGCCTACACATGGCAATGAGGGATGAGCTTTCATGGGGGAGTTATTGGGGTTATCATCGCTATGATACTCTACAGTCTCGTGCATAAAAAATCTTTTCTCATTATAGCGGATCATGTCACCAGTATACTTCCTATCGGGCTCGGACTCGGGCGTATTGGGAATTATCTCAATAAAGAACTGCTCGGATTCTCCCCGTATAACGGACCTCTTGCGGTTATAAAAAATGGAGTCTCCTACTTCCCTTCCCCACTCCTCGAGGCAACACTCGAAGGACTTGTATTATTTATCATACTCTATTTACTCAGGCAAAAAAATATATTTCCAGGAAAAATCGCCACAAGCTTTCTTCTGTGGTATGGGATAATGCGATTCTCTATAGAGTTTGTCCGTACTCCTGATGTGTGACTCGGGTACCTCGCACTTGGACTCACTATGGGGCAGATACTCTCCATCCCAATGATCGTCATAGGATCAGTACTCTACATGTATTTTCAGTACACAACGAAAAAAGGAAAAGGTTCTTACTAAATCAGGCATAAAAAAACCCGGCGAGCAAGCTCGAGCCGGGTGGGAAACCCTTATTGAAGGAGTAAATATATCCAATAAGGGGCGTAAGAAGATGGACTTCTTTACACGTGAAATATTCTATTCATAAACATCCATAAGTCAAAGCAAAATTTCTTTTAACCGGCAGTATATTCTGCCCAAAAATCTTTCCTAAAAGCCTCGTATCGCCCCTCTATAATAGCTTTTCTCGCCTCTCTACTCAGGTTTAAAAGAAACTCGAGATTATGAAGAGAAACGAGCTGTCCTGCGAGCATTTCTCCAACCTTAAACAGATGACGAAGATACCCAAGGGAATATGTTCGAGATACCATAGTCGAGTACTCTGGACGAGTATAGATACCCTCTTTTTCTAGTCGATATTTCTCATTGGTTACTTTGATATTTCCACGTGATGTATAGGCGACCCCATGTCGCCCAAGGCGCGTTGGGAGAACACAGTCAAACATATCAATACCTCGATAGATTCCTTCGATCAGATCCTCTGGTGTCCCAAGCCCCATGAGATAGTGTGGTTTAGTCGGAGGAAGATGTGGAGCAATAGCATCAAGAATGCGGATCATATCTTCTTTGGACTCCCCTACCGAGAGTCCTCCGATAGCCACTCCTGGCATATCGAGACCAGCAATATATTTTACTGACTCCACTCGGAGATCATCAAATATCACCCCCTGCGAAATAGGAAAAAGTGCCTGTGGATGCAAACCAAGATCTGCTCGTCGTGCCTGTTGAATCTTATGCTCTACAATGCAGCGCTCTGCCCACCGATGTGTTCGCCCCATAGCTGCTCGTGCGTAGTGCTTGGGTGATTTCCCTGGCGCACATTCATCAAAAGCCATGATAATATCGGCCCCCAGATTTGCCTGAATCTGCATGGCACGCTCTGGCGTAAACATATGTTTCGATCCATCAAGATGAGAACGAAACTCCACCCCATCCTCGGTTATCTTGACGAGAGAGACTCCACCTCACCCCTTTTTCACCTCATCCCCGACCCTTCTCCTAGAAGGAGAAGGGAGATTGTTCTCATCTTTTACTCCCTCTCCTTTTAGGAGAGGGTTGGGGTGAGGTGGATTACTGGAGGATTTTTGGGAGTTCTTCATATTCCCGAGGGAAAAAACCTGAAATCCCCCACTATCGGTCAGTATCGGAAGTTGTACGTTCATAAACTCATGAAGTCCACCAAAATGAGCTATGGTATCATCTCCAGGTCTGAGATAGAGATGGTAGGTGTTCGAGAGCATGATTTGGCTCCCGATCTGCACAATATGATCCTTATGAATCCCCTTGATACTCGCTTGAGTCCCAACCGGCATAAAAATAGGAGTTTGGATATCTCCATGGGGAGTCGTAAGTGTTCCAGCCCTGGCCAATCAATCAGTCGCGGCTATCGTAAAATCAAACATAAAAAAATGCAGTTCTTGAAAATAATAAGAACTGCATTATATGAAAAAGTGTATTTTTCTGAAAAGAAAATTATATCTTAAATCCTGCTCTTGTTATAACACGGTCAACATTGGCAACCTTTTGCCTATAATCTGCGATAATTTTTGAACATTGCGGTGTTCCACAGTGATTTGGAGCGCACCCTAAAAAATGCCTACATGCCGCATGGTCCTTATCGTAGACAACAACCGGAAATGCCAACGAATTATCAAAGATATCAACCTCCTGATCATGTGTATGATCTACATGAAAACGTTCTACTTTATACATATGCGCAAAAAATTAAGTAATATATTATTTTCCAACTCATGAGAAAATAATACCACAAAACCTACCCCTTTGTCAAATTTATTTGAATATGAGTTTTACTATATCCTGATACGCGACAAATATGCTCAGAAGTATGAGCAATGAGAAACCTGCAATGTGTATATATTGCTCGATCTTTCCATGAAGTGTTTTCTTTTTTGAAAAAACACCAACAATCCTATGGATAATAAGGAACGCGAATCGACCACCATCGAGTGCGGGGAATGGCAAGAGGTTAAATACTCAGAGATTGATACTAATGAGTGCTGCTATCAGAAGAATCACTGTGAAGGCAACTTTTGCTGAAAGGAGATCCACGAAGAGGTTTCCAATCGCGATAGGACCACCCAGGCTCTTAACTGCCTCGGATCGTTCAGCTGGTGCTTTTGGTCGAACGATTCTCTGGAAGAGCGTACCAAGGAGCTCCAATGTCATCGCAGATTGTTTATACGTTTCGATTCCTCATTCTTTGATGGATTCAAAAAAACCGTACTTATACTGAAAATCTTTGCGAATCTCAGTAATATTATACCCAACATAACTTCCTATCTTTCCACCTTCCGCCTTCACAGAAACATGTCTCACACCACCACTTCAGCGGAGAACAAATTCCATCGACCCAGTCGATTCTCGTACCTTCGTAATCATATCGTCTGGTCGAGTAATGGTTCGTCCATCAATCGAGAGCAGAATATCATTTTCTCGTATTCCTGATACTTCTGCGATACTTCCCGTAAGTGGCGAGAGGATAATCCCATCGGTTTTGATAAGTCCTACTCGTACTGCCTCGTCAAACGAGGGAATGAGCTTTGTTTCGGTCGATGTTTGAAACTTCGTGTTCACTCCGAGTGGCTCGATTCCAACCATGAAAAGGGTCGAGAAAATCACGAAAGCAAAGAGAAAATTCATCGCTACTCCAGCGAGAATAACTGCCGACTGTTGCCAAAAGTTCTTACTCGCAAGAGAATCAGGATCATGTGTTCCTGTTTCATTCATCTCTTCGCCCTTCATCTTGACGAATCCTCCGATAGGGAGCCAATTCAAGGTATAAATAGTACCGCTTTTATCTTTCCAGACTTGCTTGGCACGCGGAGGTATTCCAATTCCAAATTCATCTACCTTTACTCAGAACTTTTTTGCCATGCTAAAGTGACCGAGTTCATGAAAAAACACAATCACCGAGAATATAAGAAGAGCGAGAATGATACCAAAAAATATAATCATACGAGAAACAAAAGAGATGATAAAATGAGACCGGTCTCTTTAAAAAGACCGGTCTCTATAATAGTACTTATTATTTACCACCAAGGTCGATCTTGAGGTGATCAAAGAGATGATTAATGAGATCATCGAGTTTCTTGAAATCCTCTCGTGAATAGTGGAACGATTTTCCATCAATAGTTACATTGAGTGTTCCATTGAACTTACCAATCTTATTTCCTTCGAGAACGAGAGAAATCTCCCCTTCTACATCTTCTCCGTCGAGCTTCTTGAGGTACATATCGAGCTTACCAGAAAGATTCTCTTCAACAAGACGATCGATCACTGCTTTGTCATGTTCTAGATTCTTCAGTTGTATTTTTTTTTCGAGCTTCATAGGCATAAGAGTTAAAAGATATACTTTCTGTTTATCTAAACAGAAGAAGTTATTATATCCAAGATAAGTCGAAACGCCAAAAGATTTTTTGAAGAAAAAACTCGATATACTTGAAAAAGACAAAAAGATCTGTACAATGGCATTGCCAGTGAGATGGCTTTCCTCCTTTACGCCATTTCCTGGTATTTTTTGTGCAATTCTTCTGCTAATCCCCTACATATACGTACGTCCCCCGAATGTCTGCAGACCCAATCTTATCAATATCCTCTATGCGACAAACAAAAAGAGGGAGTTTTTCATCTTTTGCAAGCGCGATAGCAGACTGATCCATGATTCTCAATCCTTTCTCCAAGGCCTCATTGATTGAAACCTGTTCGTAACGCTTCGCATCGGCAAACCTCTCTGGATCTTTATCATAGACACCATCGACCTTTGTTCCTTTGACCATATAATCACAGTGAAGTTCCAGGGCGCGTAGTACTGCAGCAGAATCTGTTGTAAAATAAGGATTTCCTGTTCCTGCTACCACAATAATAATACGCTTTTCCCTTAAGTGTTTAAGTGCCCTACGATAAATAAAAAGTTCTGCTACCTTGGAGATCTCTATGGCTGACATAATGCGCACTGATTGTCCCGCTTTTTCGATCGCATTTCCGAGAGCAATTCCATTGATAACTGTCGCGAGCATCCCCATATAATCAGCAGCAGTTCTATCGAGTCCTTTAGCAGCTCAGGCAACTCATCGAAAAATATTCCCCCCACCTATAACTATCACTACTTCTATATTTTTAACCTTTGTAAGTATTACAATCTTTTTCGCAAGTTCATCCAGGAATTCTGTCTCTATCCCATGATCACTCTTGCCCTGCAAAGCTTCTCAAGACAGTTTCAAAAGTATACGTTTTGGAGTAGGGAGTTTCTTCATAATAAAGGAGTATTATAAACTAAAAAACCAGAGAATCATTGCCAGTACAAACAGCACAGAAACAAGGATCACGAGAATCATATTGGTAGTATTTTTTTGTTCGAGATTCATGGTCAATTCTCCTATCTTCGTATCAAGGTTCTTTCGCTCGATCTCACTATGCATTTTGGAACTCTCAAGAAGCATGGTCGCTTTTTTGTACTCGATCAGAGAAATAGAATGTTTGAGCTCAGACTCCGCTTGCCCTGCTCTATAAGAGAGCTCTTGTATAAGAACATCCTTCCGCTCAAGGGCTTTTTGAGCATCATCAAAGAGTTGTTTATAGTCTACCACAACTGATCGGCGTGTAAACGACGACTCCTCGTGAGGAGAAACTACCACCTGTCCGTCTGAATCCAAAACAATATAATCCTCCTGAACCCCACCATTTTGAATAATACGAACATCCTCATCATGCAAAAACACCTTCTTTCCCACTCGTTTCGAACGAATCTTCCCAGCACTAATATGCCGATCTATCGTACGTGTAGAACAGCCGAGAATATTCGCACCTTGGTAGCGATCGATGGTATAGGACATAGAAAAATAGCAAGTAACATAACCCAATGAGGAGGATTATACAGAAAACACGGAAAAATCAATCTCAACACACAATATATCACAAAATAGCTTGACAAAATTGGTTTTTTAAATATATATAATTCACGGTTATCTATCTTAATACTGAAATAGATACTATATTTTTATACTACGGAGAAAGAGAATGACATTATCGACAATAACTACCCAGGGCCCCGCACTGAGAATAAACTCCAGAGCGAATATCCTACTGAAGGTGTTCTTGGAGTACGGGATACTCATATTACGGGGACGGAAGACGGACCAGGCATATGAAGATACTGGTGTACTCGGGAGAATCTTTAGCTTGCTGAAAGCTGAAAATGAAGTCTATGAATGTTTTGACTACACACTTCTGGATCTTCACAAAAAAGGACGTCGGCACAGCAAAATCACCGTGATCATTCGAGATAATTTATTTTATCAGATGAACTTTAAGATGGTTCCGGATGAGAGCCTGGAAAACTTTCGAATCAGCTTAAATCCAGACAATGCGAGTGAGCTGAAGCGATTCTTTGTGAGACAAACTCACATTCTGATTACCGTAGCTGAAGGAGAGGAGAATAAAGATCTCCAATTGCTCATGAAAAAACAGCTTGAGCAGAACGACCTTGGTCACATGAAGGTCCCCCTGACCGATCTGTACAGATCAGGAGTGGAACGAGAAGATTCCCCTCATGCATTTGTATATGGCGTCAAGAAACAGGTTAGTTGAGAGAATGACATTGGCGAGAAAACTCGGTTGGTGACATCCTTAACAGATCTCTTAAAATCCCACAGCGATTACTCGCGGTGGGATTTTTATCATGTGTATGTGATTA
>CAZRBF010000019.1:8709-11593 GCA_964598195.1 uncultured Candidatus Peribacteria bacterium
AGCTCTTTTTTTATCTCTTGTATAGTCGTATCAATCACCTGTTCTCGCTCACGAAGCTTCTCTTCAAAATTTTTCTTTTGTTCTCTTGGAAGTGTAGGATCTTCTATATGTCGCTTCATTTCCCGTATCTCTCTCCGATTATCTCCGAGAGAAAGATCCTGTCGGATAGTCGCCATCATCGTTGGAGATCAACCCAATGAAGTTGCTCACGAATTTTTCAGAAGGATTGGTTGATCTTGTTCGTGTCTCTTAAGTGCCACTTTTCTCAGCGTTGGTTCATCGAAGAACACGGGGATTTCCTCCTTTGTTGGCATACTCGCAGCAAGCTCTCCATCAAGACGCTTGATGAGATTTGTATTATCTGGTTTTTTCTTGGCAAGTTCATCGATATAGACGAGATCTCGTTTGGTATTTTCTCGAACAAAGGTATCTGCAAGAGCTACTTTTCCAGAAAATGACTCGATCTTAGTGGTGCGACCAGAATTACTGTAAGTAAACTGACTTTCTGGTTTCAGTCTGTCTTCAGACCACACTTTTCGTTTTGGGTTATTGTATCGCAGAAGCACTCACTCTTTCTCTTTGTTGTCAGAAAAAGAATCGATAACTGCTACGCTTGTAGTACCTGTAAGACTCTTACGCATACGAACGGAGGTTCACTGTACTCATGCACTGACATCTGAGGTGGAAATAGTAAAAAAGGTTTTATCATAGAATGGCTTGAGTACACGAGCCCATATATCTCCTTCGTCGAGCTGAACTTCGGATCCTTCAGATGCGAGCTTCACGAATGAAAGTCTGGAATTGGCATTCATACGGATGATAGAATTGTCAGCGAAGATAATTTCTGCACTTGCTTCCTGTCCTGTAGTCAGGCTATCACCCTCTGCAAATTGCATACTTTTTGTCACTACACTCGCTATTCATTTTTGCTCACGCTGTACATCACCATTCCAGGTGTTGATATATGCAAGTGCTTCTGCTGATGTCGGATTCACGATAACACCAGTGGCGACAGTAGTGGGTGATGTCTCCTTAGTTGTATCCGTGACATCTTGGGTCTTTTTCGTCAGTTCGTAGCCATATTTTGTTGTCTTTTTTCCAGAATAAAAGAATGCTCATCCACCTATAAAGAGGGCGACAATAATAAGAATAATTACAATTTTTTTTCAGTTTTCCATAGAGTTGTATATAATGAAATAAAGGAATATTTATGACCTCATAACAAAGCGAATTATATGCTCATTTTTAAAAAAGCAAAAGATATTGGAATGATAGCACTCTTGTCACTCGTTATATGAATTGTGTTCTATAATATCTTCCAGTGAGTCGTGGGGGTTGACTTCAATACTCTCTTTCTGTACCGCGATAATTATAGTAGGTCATCTGATCAAATAGTCGTCATAAAAATAGATTCTGAGAGCTTGGATGAACTGCAAAAAACCGACTTTCGAGTCCTGGCTCTCTCAAAAAGTGTCTATGTCGAGCTCATAGAAAAACTCAAGGCACTGAATGCAAGAGCCATAGGACTCGATATTATTTTCGCTAATCATTCCGCTGATGAAGCAGTCCTTACCAAAACCCTCGAACAACATAAAGATGTAGTTATAGGTGCTTGGATGAAGGATGGAAAGCAGAAAGCTATCCTCCCACTCGAAATATACTCAGGAGCCACTTGGGCAGCTATAAATTCTAAAATTGAAAAAAATGTGGTAACAATGATAACTCCAGAATACGCGTTCTCAGGACGCACTATTGAGTCTCTTGCTATTGCTGTCTACAGAAAATATCTCGGGGATAATTCTCTCGGATCATTTCAAGATGATACATACCAGATAACTCCACTCCGAAGTATTCCTGTAAATGCAGACAAAAATGTGCGTATCAAGTTTTTCCATCCACCAGAGGGGTATCCGAGTTATTCTCTCTCTGATATACTCCATGATAGAGTACCAAAAGAAAAGATCGAAGGAAAGGCTGTGCTCGTTGGTGAATATGGGACACTTATTCATGATGCTTTCCTCAGTCCACTGGACCCAGCAAATCAGATGCCCGGAGTAGAATTTCATGCAAATATGCTCGACGGACTCATACAAGACAAGACGCTCGCCGAGCAAAGCCAGACAAGTCTTATTTTCTTTGCATGTATTGTACTCATCTTTCTTTCAGTCGTATTTTACCTGCCGTCCACTATTATCTCTACGATACTTTTTTGTCTCTATATTCTCTTTATCCTTTTTATAGGACGATATCTCCTCTGGCACTCTGGTATTTTCATAGACCTCTTTGCCTATGCAACCATAGGACTCTCTAGCTTCATCGCAGCAGCTTTTTATCGCTATTTTATCACCAATAAAGACAGACGCTATATTGAGAAGGCCTTTTCGCACTATATAGCCCCAGATGTCGTAAAACAGATTGCCCAAAACCCGGACTCATTCAAGCTCTGAGGAGAGAAACGAGAAATGACTTTCTTTTTCTCGGATATCGCCTCTTTTACCACTATATCTGAAAAACTCGGAACCGAGAAGATATTTATACTCATGGGAGAATACCTCTCTGCCATGACCGACATCTTGATCGCCAACAAAGGGACGCTCGATAAGTATATAGGAGATGCAGTTATGGGGTTTTTTAATGCTCCACTTCACATAGAAAGAAGTGAGTATCTTGCCTGCAAAACCGCCCTCGAACAGCAAACCAAGCTTGTGGAGCTGAATATAGAATGGGAGAAGCAGTGAATCCCCCATATCATGGCACGCATCGGAATCGATACGTGAGAGGCGATGGTCTGAAATATTGGATCCAAGGATCGTTTCAATTATACGGTTATCGGGGACCACGTAAACCTCGCATCCCGACTGGAAGGGGTCAATAAAGAATACCT
>CAZRBF010000019.1:11693-14603 GCA_964598195.1 uncultured Candidatus Peribacteria bacterium
AGAAGACCTCGCCTCGGCTATTATGACCAAACGCTGTCAGGCTGTCCTCGATGGGAAAATAGAAGTGGTGAACGGGGTATATGAGATGAAGGTGAAATAAGGGCAAATCATTATCAGACAATAAACCATCCCCCAAAAATGAATACTTTCGATTTCAATTATTGGCACATAAAAATCCTCTACGATCTCTCTGGATACATCGTGGCATTTTTAGCGACTTGGGTTTTTTATAGTCGCATACTCTCAAAAGATGAGCTCCCGAATCCATTTAAAACACGACAGCAAAAATGGGAATATTATCTCTACGTCATAGCCGGAGCCATGATCGGCGGTATGATCGTATCAACCTTTGACGGAGCCATGATCCCTGGTCGCAACCCCGAATGAGGCATACTCATATCCAAGTCTATTGCCGGAGCCCTCTTCGGGTGAATCATAACCGCAGAACTCTATAAATACTACAACCATATCAAGACCCCCACAGGAATACTCTTCCTTCCCGGAATCGTCCTCTGAGTCCTGGTCGGAAGAATCTGAGCCATCATGACCTGACTGCGTGACTTCACCTACGGACTCCCAACCACACTCCCCTGGGGAGTGGATTTCTGAGACGGCATCACTCGTCACCCCACCATGATCTACGAGATGATTCTCCTTGCTCTATTTTTTGCTATTTTCTGTTTTTGACTCTACTCAAAAAAACGAACATGGTGGATCTGAAATGGCTTCTATGTATTCATAATCACCTACTTCGTCTATCGATTCCTTGTCGGATTCATACAACCCTACAGCCACTTCTGGCTCGGTCTCTCAACCTATCAGGTCATTGCAATACCAATGCTGGTGTATGGATGGTGGATGATATGGAAGTAATATTTTATAACTTTTTTATTTTATGAAAAACTCAATCACTCTGCGTTATCAACCATTTCTCAAGGAAATTCTCGATAAAATTCAGATTGCAAGGTTTCAAATGCTCAGAAGTGTAAGTAGGGAGACAGTTAATTTATACTGGAATATTGGAAAGATGGTTAGTGAAAAAGTGGATCAGGAAAAATGGGGAAAATCCATCGTTGAAAAGCTTTCTCAAGATCTTCAGGGTGAATTTCCTGGGATAAAAGGTTTTTCTAGCTCAAATATTTGGAGGATGAAGACATTTTTCGCAGAATATAAAGATAATGAGAAACTCGCACTACTGGTGCGAGAAATTGGATGGGTACATAATTGTATCATTATGGAGAAGTGCAAAGATGATCTCGAAAGAGAGTTTTATATTAAGCAAACCAAGGAAAAAGGTTGGTCTAAGCTCGATCTTATTGAGAAGATTCAGCAAAGTTATTTTCACAATCATCTTCTGGTACAAAACAACTTTGAAGCTACCATTCCACTCAATCTCAAATCCCAAGTAGCCTGGGAATTTGTAGATGATTACAATGTGGAGCTCATTAATCCAGATCAGCCAATCTCAGAAAGAGAATTGGAAAATGCCATCATAGAAAATATCGTAAAATTTCTTCAAGACATGGGTGGTAGTTTCGCATTTGTCTGAAGACAATATAGGCTAGAGTTTGATGAAAAAGAATACTTTATCGATCTCTTATTTTTCAATTTCAAACTGAATTGTTATGTAGTTTTCGAACTCAAAGCAAGAGAGTTTGACCCAAGAGATATTGGACAATTACAGATGTATCTTATGCTTGTAAATAAGCAAGTAAAACAGGAGGATCACAGTCCCACTATTGGAGTGATTATCTGTAGAAAAAAGAATAGAACTATCGTTGAATATATGCTCGCGGAAACCAATCAGCCGATGGGTGTTGCCACGTATAATCAATATAAAAATCTTCCGGAAAATATAGCAAAATATCTCCCAAATGAGGAAGAGATAATTAAGCGACTTGGAAATTTAGGGAATAACGAATAATCCCTATTCCGATGGTGGTGTATGGATGGTGGATGATTTATTTCAATAATCGTAATATATGAAAATAATCGTTAATTTTCTTATCACTCTTTTTATCATAATACCGTGAATGTTTTTCGTATTATGTGGGTGAATCTCTGGAGTCTTTGGTATAATAGGGTTATTTTTTGGCAAATTATGAAATATACCTAATTATCCATTATTTTCAGCACTTATATGAGCCATTATTTCTTATGGCTTCATGATACTCATAGGATATCTTCTTATAAAATTTGGACGTTCCTTGATTAAGAATAACAAGATTGAAAATATTCCTAAATTATAATATCTCATCAAATTTCTTATGGATTCAATTTTTTTCGGTATATTTTTTCTCATTATTGTATTTATTCTTATTTGAATGCTCAAAAATGATAATAAAAATATAGGACAAATTTTTATAAGAATTATTCTTGTTATCGTTATTACTCTCATTGGAGCAGGGATAACCTGTTGAGGAAATTTATTTCTCGATGGCTTATTCCCACGTAATAATAGTGGATACAGTAGTCAGTATGCAACTGAGCTCTTTGTACTCTGGTTTTTAGAGATAATAGCAATATTTATCCTTTCTATACGGTTCTTATTTTTTAAAACAAAGAGCTTTACCGAAATTTGAAGCAAGATAAAGAACTTTTTTAATACCTTCTAAAATACCTTTTTATGGCTTTCTACTCAAAAGAATACAATATATTCCTCGGTGTTACCGAGTCTTTCTGTCACCTATGCAACAACAAAGAGCGTTTGGTTTCGGCACATATGGTGACGCGGGGTCAGGAAGTGTGGCTTCGGAAATTCTGCATAGATTGTGGGAACTCTTGGGCGATGGTTTCGAGTGATCTTGAATATTACAAAAAATGTAATGATTACCTGAAAAAACCAGATCTTCCGGAGTGTAGTTTGACACCTGTCAAACGGGGGTGTCCATTTGATTGTGGAGTCTGCCC
>CAZRBF010000020.1:0-14339 GCA_964598195.1 uncultured Candidatus Peribacteria bacterium
GTTAGGCGCACCGCTAGCGTTCATCCTGAGCTATGATCAAACTCTTTTAAACGTAGCTGAGATGATACTTGCGTATATCTAAATAATAAACAGTTTTCTAGTACATGTTCAGGTACTTTATGTATCGTGGTTATTTACTTCCCCACTTGAAGTTTTATCTTCTTGTGGGTAGGATGTTAAGGAGCGGGTTTGGTGCCTTAAAAATAAAGCTCGCCTATAGTATGATTTTCGAGGAGAATGTCAAAAGATTTTTAAAGAAAGTTTCTTCCTTTTTTATTTTCTGCATATACTAGCGGTTACTAGCTTATAACCTTTTTATTATGCTTCCAAAAAAATATCTGTCCAGAATTGAGTCTTTCCTCTCGAAAGAGGCGTTAAATCAGACTATAAAGGGATATAGTCATGATAGGGTCTGCTCTTTTCGTATAAACACCCTCAAATCAACGATAGAGGAGGTTGAGTCAATTTTGTATTCAAACAACATTTCTTTTACAAGAGTATCCTTTCTGCCACTCGCCTACATCATAGACAAAAAGGATGAATATACAATCAAAGGAAGTACGCTCTTTTATGAAGGGAAAATCTATGTTCAGGGTATTACGAGTCAATTGCCAGCAATATTGCTCGATATAAAAGAAAATATGAAAGTGCTCGACGTGACCGCAGCTCCAGGTTCTAAAACAACCCAGATATCCGCACTTATGAATAACACCGGGACTATTGTTGCCTGTGAAAAGCACCAGATACGGTACGATAAACTCTTGCATAACATAAAGCTTCAGGGGGCAATGAATATTAAGACACATAAAATAGATGCCTTAAAGCTCATGACAGAACTTGAAAAAGAAAGTTTTGATGCTATTTTACTGGATGCTCCATGTTCTGCCGAAGGACGGTTCAAGCTCAGTGATGAAAGAAGTTACGGTTTTTGGACTCTGGGAAATATCCGAGAAAAAGCCATCATACAAACAGATCTCATTGAGGCAAGTATACCACTCTTAAAGAAATGAGGAACTCTTGTCTACTCGACCTGTACTCTCGCTCCAGAAGAAAACGAAGGAGTTGTAAGTGAGATTCTTACTCGACATCCGGAATTAAAACTCGACATTATTGATACCGCTGGTATGTCATTTTTCACGCCATGAATCCCGCAATTCGAGGGAAAAATATACAATAGTAATATAGGAAACACTGTTCGCATTCTCCCATCAGATTTGACCGAAGGATTTTATTTGGCAAAGATGCGGAAAATATAAAATATCACCAAAACTCAAAACAAGGAAACGTCTATCTTGTTTTTTTTCTTTTTTCTGAAAATACATATACTTACGGTATTTACTCTTTTCTTTTTAATATATGCGAAAATGAATGCTATTAGTTATAATGGGGAGTATATTTCTTAGAATACCTGGAATCTTTGCGATCGAAGATACCACTCCAACACTCGACTATATTCGCAATACAGAGGATGGTGTGTATAAAATCTATGGAAAAAATATACCTACAGACCCCAATCTTGTAAATATTTATGTGGACAACAAAAAAATAGACAGGTCAAATATTAGCTACACAAAAGAGGGGGTGACCATTAAAAATTTCTATCAGAATGCTGGGGTTTTTATTATTGAGCGCATGAAAGTAGAGTATGGAAGTGGTGATATAGCCAACTATATTACCGACAAAAAGACTGATTCGATAAAAGTACAAAAAAATAACACTGTTGCACTGAACTGACAGATTCTTCGAGATAATAAAAATGGTTTTGATATTGTAACATTTCCTCTTATTGGAAAATTGAGCTCTGGTATGCCACTCATACACGGTGAAATCAAGAGCATCAAGAAGCTTGTCATCAATGCTCAAGAAAAGCCACTCACTGAATTTACGGGTGAGTACAAAGACGATATATACTACTACACTTCTGACAAAATCACCTTTATAGAAAAAAATCTTACGGATCGTCTAAGTACTATTTTCTTAAAAGTCGATGATCTTTCATCAAACTCCATCACGGTAAAAAAGGAGTGAATTATTTTGGAAAATGTGAATCGTATAGAGGTAGAGAACACAATCAGTAGCAAAGATTTAAAAATGTATTTTTCCGCACCAAGAAATTGGAGCTCTCTCGCAAACAAGGAGATTTGGACAAACGGTATCAAGATAGATAATTCTCGCGCAACACTCGGTCTTGGTCAGTTCATTATACGCTATGATATTTCAAAGCTCTCGAAAGATCAAGACGTACTTGCCATTATCCTCAAAGACACCACAACCAATCAATATTCCAATGAACAAGTTATAAATATAAGCTCTTATTCCAAGTTCGAAATCACCAAACTCGATACAGGAAAGCGAGATGGAGCAAATTTTACCATGAATCTCCAATGAAATACAAATGCCTTATTGGGTGATATATATAAATTGAAGGTTAACATCAACGGTGTGGATTATTCGAGAGATGGAAATAGTGAGCTCGTAAAAAATAGCAGTTGAGTGATCCAAAAGGACTCAAACAACGCAGACAAATACGAGATAAAAAATAAAATTGAACTCAAACGCAATGGCCAAGGTATAGAATTTGATTTTTACTATAGTCAGCTCAAAGAAGGAGAAAATATAATATATGTCAAAAATGACAATACTGGGCGTGAATCAAATAACATCCTTTTCATTAATAAGAACGATAGCAAGATTGACTACAACTATCTCACTGGAGCAACAGTAACTGAGAGTAATCAAAAAGAAATAATGGACTTTGAAATAAGCAGAGATATTGAAAAAAGGTTCAATCCAACAAGTCTCACCCCGTCAGATCGAAATATCCCACTCGGCAGACTTAAGCTTGTTTGACTCAAGAATAATGAGTACTACACTCTCAGCTTTGTCGTAGAGACGGACTTATCAGTAAATCCCTTTATCTCTATCATGCTTGATACTCTTCCATTAGGAATAGAAAAAACTGGGGATAATATACGTTATACCTTTCAAAAGGGTGGTTTTGGAAAAGATTTCAAAACCGATACCGAGCTCTTGGCAACTATAAATGAGCTCTATAGTGCCTCTGCAAAAGCGGTCTCTTTGAGCATAAAAGAAATTACTCTCAAAAAATCCGTAAATCAGAGTGATTTCGAGTCGATCCTATCTCTTCAAAAGCCTTTGCAGGCAAATTTTTTCTCTGCCTACACAGATAGTAATTGTTTCGATGAATTACGTGACTTTTGTTCACTACTCAAAGAGAATGATCCCTTGCTCGTAATTCAATTTAGTACATCAGGAGTCCCTATTAATAAAGATATCCCTGTCAATTCCAAAATTACGAAAAAAAACATCACAAATCTCGTAGTACAAGATTTTTGAAACCCTAAATTCAAAAAAGTGCAAGAAATTTTGAGTAAAAAATATGATGATCTCAAAAAGAAGGGCAGTATATATATTCCCACGTTTCGCAAAGCTGTAAACAATCTCCTGCTTGGGCTCAAAAACTTTGAACTCAATATAAATACCAAAGAGAGTATTGCCCAGGTAAAAAGTGCCCTAAAAACAATCAATGAAGTACTCAAGAAAACCAAAAAGGAATAATTTTATTTTGTCTCCTTTCTGAGTAGATCAATAAAGTAGCTCTTCCCATCATCATTAAAATATATTTTCGTACCTACAATTTTTAGGACAGTAACATCTTCTAAAATCTTTGCAATCTCCCTTGCTCCTTTGTAATAGATATATACTGCTGTAGGTGTAGAAAAAATATATGCTCCATTAATTTTTTGCACACGTACATCTTTGGTTTGTTTAAAATCAAAAATACCATCGTATTGCCTTTCATTATCTATAATTCGAAATTTTCATTGACCATCTTTTTCTCCAAAAATAATAGCATCGTTATCAACTTCTTGCGTATGTGAAATTATTTCCATTCACCATTCAGATTTTTTTGCTGAAGTTTTCATAGTATCAAGAGGTGCGAGAACTCATTTTTCAAAAAGATATGGTATTTTGTTAATATGTAATATCGATTCCGGGGATTGAACGATTCAAGATTGATACTCAAAATATTTCCAACTTGTATTGGCATTATTCTGGTTATATATAAATTTTGGCGTAACAACTATATTGTCGTTAATGGCAAGTATTTTTTCGCGAATATCTGAAGTTTTTGCTCCAATAAATTGCATGGTATCGTGACAAAAAAGCCTATCCCCATAATAAGAGATATTTTTGCACTGAAGAGGAAGTCACGAATCATTATCTATAAGTGGAAAGAATTTTTCTGTATCTGGAGAATAATTCAAAATATTAGTCCCATCAGTAAAATATGATCATCCAATATGTGTATAGTGCGTTGGTATTCGATGGAGTATTCTAAAATTAGTATCAACCAATAATAAAGAACCGGTTTCAGCCGTATGAAGTAAAAATAAATCGTTATAAAAAGACAGTTTTTTGAAAGCGATAGGAAGACGCGAATACTCTGGAAGAGCAAAAAGATTTACTACGTTTGTATAAAATGGATTTTTTGCGTTGATATCGAGAGGAAATGTAATGGGAAGATATCATTTCTTTTGAATAGAAACAAGATATGTACCAAGATCAAATATCGTTTTTGAGTTATTGTTATACTTTTCACTATTGATCAGTATCCTATCAGGCGATGGAAACACATGAATGTCTATAATACCAAAGGGTTTGAGAAAAGCCTGCTTGGAAGTATCGGTTCGATCAAATAGTCGCTCATAATTTGGGTAGTATCCCTGAAAAAAGAAGTAAAGAAATACCGTCATTATGGCAACAATGAGCCAAAAAATGCGATCTTTATTTTTTCGTATACGAATTTCTTCTTGGTAGGAGGGGATCATAAGGGAAAATTACAAGTTACAAATTAAAAATTACGTGATTTCTCATGAATCTTTTGGAAAATGATGAAATTTGTATGAAAACTGCGAACCGGAGTGAACCGTACGAAATGTACGGAGAACGAGGAAACGCAAAGTTTGAATGCAAAGTTCGCTTTTTACAAGAGATTCATTTATTTTCGTTTCATCTTTTGGGTGGTCTCAAAGGATCCAAGTCTCTTTCAAAAAAAGAGACGAAGCTGACTCTCGATTGCTGGAATAGAGAAAAGAGTAAGAGTGAGTATGGGAATAAGTGCCCATTGAAGGATGTTAAACACATAATCTCGTTTACGAAATGTGGTATACTTTTTCATGATTAAAATAGAGATGATGCTCGGGAATATAATCGTTGCAAATATCCACGTAAAAAGGAACGATGTGATCAATGGAATTGTCAAACTTATGATAGAGCCATGAACCGATGAAAGAATGCTCGGAGTATATCCAATAAAAAAGAGCATAAATGCACCTCCTGCCCAAAAAAGATGGTTGAAAATGAGATATATTGTTTTTTTAAACTTTTCAGAAAAAGCAATATTTGGATTATTTGCAAACTGAGGGATAACGTACTCAATATCGGTACAACCCCATGACCAACGACGGAGTTGTTTATATTGGGAACGGATAGTTTTCAAAAAAGTTTCTTCTTCTACAATATCCATACGACAAACGGCTGGTACATTCACTATTCGGAAAATACCATCAAAGGCAAAATAGCTTCGCCAGTACTGAAAACCATCTTCGACAATACTCGTCAAAGACCAAAAATCAGATTTCTTCAAACAATAGAGTGATTGGCCATACACTGCAAAGTTACGATAAAACTCTGGGTTCTGCGATTCGGATAATTGCCAAAATGTTGTTCCCATGGCAATAAGGCGAGCAAAAAATGTTCACTTGTGCCAGTTATTTGCATAGACGGGGGTATATTGATAAATGGCATTCTGATTATGTTCTGTCGAGAGAAACACATAACTGGTGATAAGGAAAAAATTCGCCTCAACCAGACTATCGGTATCAATCGTGGAAACAAATGTCATGTGTTCATCAAGCTCCATCATCTCCATGTAACACTTGATCGCATAAGTGATATTCGATCATTTTACCTTTCCTTCGCCAGGAATATCAGATGGATGGACAATATTGACAATCTGTATGGGCGATATTTTTGAATAATCAGCAACAATTTTCTCTGCATTTTTCATCGCTCAAGGTCCGCGCTCCTCAGTCGCAAGGAGGACGATGATATTTTCTCTATATGGATAATCATTGGCTATAATAGACTCTATATTTTCAGCGATAACATCGTATGGCTCAGAATAGATAGGAACTATTACGATATGCTTAAGGTGTTTTGCCCCTTCAAGAATAACCGGATAATTGGAATAGTCTTGCTTGTTGGTTCGAAGAAGTGTAATATAGGAAGTAAGGACATAGTAATATGATTCAAATACCTTTATAGTCCAGTAGGAAATATAAAAAGCAATAAAAAGAATCCCCACTTGATAATTCACACTCAGGAGAACTATAGGCACAAAAAATATAACACAAAGAAAAATAACTGGCAGCTTCGAAAGGAAGGCTTGACTCAAGAAATAGGGACGAAGTTTCATGCGAGAATATAACAAAATATGGAATGATCGGGATTATAGGGAGAAGTGCAAAAAGTGCAAATTTATGATACTTTTAACTAAAAAATAATATTTCTTTACTTTTGAGACCAATTTCATACCATATACTGTTATATTTCCAACTATTTTTCTCATGAAAACCATTATTGTTGATATAGCTCCCCGAAACACAAAAACCGAAGATCTTGAGGCGCGCATGGCGGAACTCGAAAGTTTGGTGTATACCTATGGTGATACGGTTGTTGTGAAACGTATACAAAAGCGAGACACTCCTGATTACAACACATATGTTGGTACTGGAAAACTCGAAGAAATGATAATAGCAGGTGAAGAGCTCGGAGCCGAGCGAATCATCATCGGGAATATCCTGAAACCAGCCCAAATCTACCACATCAACGAGATTCTCAGGGAACGAAAATCCAAAATCCAAGCCTGGGATAGGATCGATCTTATCCTGAAAATATTCGATCAACATGCGCATTCGCCAGAGGCCAAGCTCCAAATCGAACTGGCATCTATCCGCCACATGGGACCACGGATATTTGGAATGGGAATGGAGCTCTCCCGTCAATGATGATGAGGATCCTGAGCCATGCGCGGTCTCGGAGAAACCAATACCGAGATCATGAAGCGTCATCTCCGCGACCATGAACTGAAAATCATTGAGAAACTCGAGCGCTACTCGAAGACTCGGAGCGAACACAGAAAAGCTCGCAAGCGAAAAGATCTGAAAACAGTCGGGATCGTTGGATACACCAATGCCGGAAAATCAACTCTCATGAACATGCTCACCCACAAATGAGTTCTCGCAGAAGACAAGCTTTTTGCGACACTTGGGACGAGTGTGGGGAAGATGTGGTTGGCACCTCATTGACCTCACCCTAACCCTCTCCTAGAAGGAGAGGGAACAATAACTCCCCCTTCTCCTTCTAGGAGAAGGGATGGGGATGAGGTGGAAAAAGATAAAGTTTCCTCAGAAGGTTTTATAGATTATCAAAAATGAAAAGAAGTCCTCATAAACGATACGATTGGGTTCATCCGAGATCTTCCCCCCGAGCTCATACGAGCATTCTCTTCGACACTCGAAGATTCTATCGAGGCAGATATCTTATTGCATGTCATAGATGCAAGCGACCCAAAGGTAATGGATAAGATCGACATCGTCGACACAACACTTGCGAACATTGGAGCCGAGCAACTGCGGGTCTATGTATTCAACAAAATCGATAATAAGTCCGAACTTGCCATTCTCATGATGAAAGAGCAATTCGCTGATCTGAATCCTATCTTCATAAGTGCAGTGAGTGGACGTGGA
Organism: uncultured Candidatus Peribacteria bacterium; assembly: GCA_964598195.1. GTDB lineage: Bacteria > Patescibacteriota > Gracilibacteria > BD1-5 > UBA2023 > UBA1545. The sequence continues at coordinate 7,836 of CAZRBF010000020.1, forward strand.
ATTGATGAACTCAAAAAAAGAATCGGGGAGTTGCTGGAGTAAAAAATAGCCCACTCGATTCGAGTGGGCTATTTTTTATTTTTTAATCACTGTTTTGAACATCTCAAGTACATCTCCAATTTCTGGTTTCACATCACCCTTGTATGAGATACCACAATCATTTCCTGCCTCGATCTCGTTCACATCGAGAAGACCTGATTTAAGGTTGGCAACTTCCCCGTTGGCAATCTTCTTTCCGTCTCGGATGATTCGGAGTTTTGCGCGGTTTTCGATTTTTCCAGAATTCACCTCGAGTCCCACGATCATCTTGTCTTTTCCGTTGTAGAATATAGCTTTCACTTTCGTTTCTCCAAGTTCGACATCTTCGTAACGCGTGTCGACCATACCTGTGATGATAGCCTCTACGCGATCGAGTACGTGGTAGATGACCTTTTTGTCGATGAACTCGATTTTTGAATTGGCGAGGGTAGTCTTGGCTCGAACTCCGACTCCGACGTTGTAGGCGATAAGGATGGCTTGGCTCGTACCCGCAAGTACCACATCTGAATCGTTGACGTCTCCGACGGCAGAGTGGATAAATGTCACACGAGTTTCTCCGGTTGAGAGCTTTCCGAGTGCATTTTTGAGAGCCTCAAGACTTCCGTTGGATTCACACTTGAGAACCACTTTGAGCTGTTTGAGTCCACCAGTTTTCAATCGATTAAGAAGAAGGTCGAGCGATGCACCTTCAAAGTTATGGATACTCTTGGTACTCTGTACCAGTTGAAATTCGTGTGCCTTTGCAGCAGCAGTGAGCGAATCGGAAACCACCTGGAGTATATCTCCTCCACCGACGGTTTTGGACATACCTGAAACAAGCACTGGAACAGAAGGTCCTGCTTTATCCACATTTTTTCCCTTGAAATCACGGAGGAATCGAACACGTCCACTGGCAGATCCACAAGAAACGTAGTCACCTTTTTTTATTGTACCAGTATTTACCAGTACGGTTGCGAGAGGTCCAAGTTTTGCGTCCAGATGGGATTCGATAACGGTAGCGATAGCGGGGCGATCAACAGTCGCACGGAGCTCCATCATCTCCGTTGTCAGGAGGATCATATCGAGAAGATCTTCGATTCAGAGTCCAGTATGAGCAGAAACAGGAACTACGACAATATCTCCACCCCATTTTTCTGGCTGTAACCCCTGTTCAGCGAGTTGTCCGTAGATCAGATCAACATTTGCCCCTGGTTTATCCATTTTATTGACCGCGATAATCATGGGAACCTTTGCTTCTTTGGCATGATTGATAGACTCGATAGTTTGTGGCTTCATACCCTCATCTCCCGCGATAACAATCACTGCAAGATCTGTAAGCTTTGCACCGCGCGCACGCATGATTGAGAATGCCTCATGTCCTGGGGTATCCAGAAAAGTGATTTTCTTTCCATTTTTCTCCACCTGATAAGCACCAATCTTCTGGGTAATCCCTCAGGCTTCACCTTTGGTAATCTCGGTACTACGAATGTAGTCAAGAATAGACGTCTTTCCATGATCGACGTGTCCCATGACCGAAACAATTGGCGCACGAGTAATCATCTTAGAGACATCGTCATTTTTCAGAAGATCGTCTATATTTCCATCCATCAGACTTGAGACGCTCACGTCGGTACTAATCTCTTTGATGACTTTCATACCAAATATCTCCCCAATCAGAAAACAGGTATCGAAATCGATTTTAGTGTTGATGGTTACCATCATACCATTTTTCATGAGCTCTGTAATAATCTTCACGAGTGGTACTCCGATTTTTTCAGAAAATACTTTTACGGTCAATACCTCTGGAATAGTGATTTCTTGCCCTGTTTTATCAGTGAGAGTCTGCTTAATCTCATCAATATCTCGTTCTTTCTTTTCAGAAGACATTGATGCTTTTCCAGACCTTCGAAACCCTCCATCATCTTCCGCATATCCTCGAGTTTTAAGCGCTTTCTTCCCCCCATGCCGCTCCCCAAAAGAAAATGGAGATTTTCCACTTCCACCTTTTGTTTTATTCACTCCGAACACCTTTTTTTCACTTTTTCCAGCGTCACTTGTTCTTGGAGTAAACACAAAAGGAGTATTTTCACTTCCTTCTTTTTTTACTGGAGCACTTTTCTCATTTGGAGCAAAGGAAATCCGTGGGACAAATGTGGTTTTTGGTCTACCAGAAGACTGAGTACGTGGGACAAATGGAGTCTTAACCCCCTCTTTCGGAGTATGAACAAATGCATTTTTTGGAACAAACTTTGGAGTCTCTGGGGGAGGAGTGTTTTTAATTTCTGGTTCTTCTATTTGCTTTTCCTCTTTAGGTGACCAAATAATAGCAACCGAAGACTTTTTATCTTTTGTTCCTTTTTTATGAGGCTGCTCATTTTTTGTTTCTATCGAAGATGTGGGCGCTTGTGCTACTGGTACATCCTCCACCTTCTTTGCCTTTACCTTCAGCTTGAGTCATTTCTTCTTTGAGGCATCCTCCTCTGTAGAAAGGGAAGCAGGAATATGAGCATAGTAATCATCAAAATTGGTTGTAGTCTTGTCTGTCATTATATGTTATGGGGATAATTATATAAGAAAAGTAACACACAAATAATTGCATTTGAGTGCAATCTTATTGCCTGTTTCTATTTTTGTTATGTGATAATATGGGGAGAGTATATGCTTTCGATTCACAAAGTCAAAAAACTTGTAAAATTTTTGTGGAAAATATAAAAAACCACCCCCGAGAGAGTGGTTTCAAGCCCCATTAAAGGCGGCTATTCATCGATTGTGGACGATGGGAATATTTCTCGCCACTCACAATGGAGGACGTCAATTGATTCGATGATTTCCTTTTCTGCGGAACCACCTGCAACCGTCCTATATAGCTGAAACTGGAGATCTCTATCGCCAGCAAGGAGTCCTGCGAAAATCGCCGGGCTTCTCTCTGCAAATGAGTACCCCCATGGAACCTCAACACACGCAGTGTATGTAAAGGTTTTTTGCGGTGCTTGCGCAATTATCAAGAACTCAAACCTTTGAACAAGATATGAATCATCGGAGGCTTTACACTCCAACTTTCCAACAAATGGAGCCTCAAGAGTAAACTCATGACCTTCATTCATCTCCTGACAAAGATAGCCCACCTGGCTTTTTGTAAAATGCTCTTTTAATAAAGCAAAATACTGACCATGGTATTCAGACAGCCCATAAAACTCGGAAGTTTTATGTGGGCTTATGAGCAAAGGGGGCTCTCTTGGCGCAAATGCTGTTCGCATTGCTTTCTCCTAAAACAAGGTTACAGAAATCCACATCAAATAAAACTGACTTGATAGTGAATGGTCCAGATGAGAAAATATATGTCCTCATCTATAACCACTTATTTTTTATCTAAAAATGTGTTTTTGTCAACTCTTTTTTCCTTGTATTTCATACAATTTCTTTCGTGTTTTGTGTATAAGATACTTCCGTCTATGCACAAAATATATCATACCTCCTACAAAAATCTTTTCATTTAATTTTGACAAAAACCTCTTTTTCGCGATACTTAGAACTATGAGCACACTTCCAATTAACAATCTCGAAATTACTCCTCTTGTAGGTTCTAAAACCACTGAGAATGCGCTTTTATCTGAAATAACTACGAATAATACAAAAGCCTCAACCGCTAAAATCCTTTCTTTCCCTCAAAAACCATTACATTTTTCGGTCCAATCAATGAAGTATCTTCCGAGCGATACTGAGGCTGCAAGAAACATTCTTATTGAACAAATTCTAACTCCAGAAAATTATTCTTCAAATACTGAGAAGATCTCAAAACAAGCCATCGATAGAGAAATAAAGCAAAAACTTATTGAAAAAAGTCTCGGCGAAGCGATGCGAATAGTTGCGAGAAGCGATGCAGAAAATGGGATATTTGGTGATGTGTATATAAAAAATGGTGATAACAAGCATATAACTGGGTACGTCGCGGAATTTTGACGATGACTTCGAGCAGGACTTGCAAAACTTAATAATTGAGATATGGATTCCTGTGATGCGGTTGGTCAAGTATTTCGTGAGATGCAATTTTTGCTATTGAAAAACTATGGAACCCTCGTAACAAAAGAAAGATGCAATTATGCGACAAATGAGGATCTAGAAAGTGCAATTTCAGTTTTAAAAATCAAAGAAAACTATTGGAAATGAAAACTTAGTCAGTTGGTTGAAAGAAAAGAAATGTCAGGAAAACGAGAGTCTAATCAAGTAAATAAAAATAGAGTAATACCCGAGAAATATGAAATGTCCATCACTCTCCTTATTGATACGTTTGTAAAAAACTACGTTAATACTGTCTGGGAAACAGAGAGTGCAATGAGACATGCGATGGAAACGGAAGTGATAAAAAGTGCTTAGAGCATTCCTAAACCTCGATCTCACGTAACTTTATCAGAACCCCTCTTTTACTGTGTTCGCTTCATGAATACACCTCCTACTAATTCTGAACAAGAAACATTCCTACCTCTCATATATAGGGATATTATTGACGCGGCTACGGAAGATTTGGCAGTCAAAAACCTCACTGAAAAGACAGGAGATCAGACAGCACGGATTTTCACATTTAGTCCTCGAAAAAAAACTCCTGAAAAAATAATTCCCACTTATGTTGTGGGTGCAAATATTGAATACAATCCTAGTGAGGAAGAGGCAAGACAAAACGAGCTCGTCAAACAAATTCTCGATCTCTATAACTTCACATCCAAAGAGGAACAGCTTACAAATCAAAAATCGAGTCTTGAAAAAGTGGAGAGCCTCATAGAAACACGTTTTCAACAGACTATGCAGCTCGCTGCAAAAGAAGATGTTCAAAACGGTGTATTTGGCTGAGAATATCTCTGAGATCTTTGCACCAAGGAAGGTTTCGCTTCGGTATTTGGACGAAGTCTCATGGAAGAATTCTATAAGATTACGAATCACGATGAAAATATAAATAAAACATTGCGTCTTCTTTACAGAGCAATACAGCTGAATCTTTTGACCAACTATGGAAAAGCTCTCAAGAATATTGGAACACTTTCTCCTGAAGATTTTGAAAAACAACTTGAAGAAATCAAGTCCAAGAAAAACGAGTGGGGACAGAAACTTCTATTTAATAAGTTTATACCTAATGAGTTTAAAAAGCCCCTCAGTAGTCTTTTTAAAGCACTTGTAGAAAACTATATTATTCCTGTCTGGGAAGCAGAGGGTGCTATGAGATATGCGTCAGAAACAGAAATCGCAAAAAGTGCTTAATTCTCAACTCAATTGTATTTTTTCTATCTCAAAGTCCCTATTAAATAAAGTTATTGGGGACTGTTTTTTGTATTCATAAGAAAAAACTCGCATGAAAATATTAAAATCTTTTGACTTTAAAGCATTTTTCCATATAAATCTCTGCACGTTTTCAGGAGATATCTATTATCGACGGAAAATGTGCAACCAGCTCCTTAACATCCTACCCACAAGAAGATAAAACTTCAAGTGGGGAAGTAAATAACCACGATACATAATGTACCTAGACATGTACAAGAAAAAGGTCTATTTAGTCATATTTAAATATATGCTAGCAAAACTTTCTCCGGAAAGTTTTGAAATCGTTTCAAAAGCGAAGAGATTTGTCGTGAAAAGTGCGTACCGGAATGAGGCGTAGCGAAAGCTACGTTGAATGAGGAAACGCAAACTTTGAACGCAAAGATCGAGTTTTTCAAACGATTACGTTTAAAAGAGTTTGATCATAGCTCAGGATGAACGCTAGCGGTGCGCCTAACACATGCAAGTCGAACGAAACTAGAGGGCTTGCTCTCTAGTTTAGTGGCAAACGGGTGAGTAACAAGTTTGTACCTACCCCAAAGTGAGGGATAGCCCATCGAAAGATGGATTAATACCGCATAGTCCCGTAAGGGTAAAGCCGCAAGGCGCTTTGGGAGGGGCATGCTTTCTATCAGCTAGTTGGTGAGGTAATAGCTCACCAAGGCTATGACGGATAGTTGGTCTGAGAGGACGACCAGCCACAATGGAACTGAGACACGGTCCATACTCCTACGGGAGGCAGCAGTGAGGAATCTTCCGCAATGGGCGAAAGCCTGACGGAGCGACACCGCGTGGAGGATGACGCGTTTACTCGTGTAAACTCCTTTTCTGTGGGAAGATAATGACGGTACCACAGGAATAAGGGGCGGCAAACTACGTGCCAGCAGCCGCGGTAATACGTAGGCCCCAAGCGTTATCCGGAATTACTGGGTGTAAAGCGTCTGTAGGTGGGGATATAAGTCTCTCATGAAAGACCGGAGCTCAACTCCGTGTTTGTGAGAGATACTGTATTTCTAGAATCGGGGAGAGGGAAGCAGAATTGTATGAGTAGGGGTGCAATCCGTTGATACATACAAGAATACCAAAAGCGAAGGCAGCTTCCTGGAACCGTATTGACACTGAGAGACGAAAGCGTGGGGAGCGAAAAGGATTAGATACCCTTGTAGTCCACGCCCTAAA
>CAZRBF010000021.1:0-12483 GCA_964598195.1 uncultured Candidatus Peribacteria bacterium
CGCTCTTCTGCACGCTTGGAACGGTAGATAATATACTGTTTCGCAACATCATACTTATGAAACTTCATGAGGTTCTGCTCCACGACATCCTGAATATCCTCCACCCCCGGAACACGGTGGACAAATATTTCCCCATAGACGTGCTCCAAATCTTTAACGATAAAATCCGTCACTACATGGACAAAGGTACGATCCCCTTCTCACGCTTCTTGGGCTGCCAAGTCTATCGCATTTTCTATGCGAGATCGATCAAAATCAATAAGTTCCCCGTCACGGCGTCGAATCTGTGCAATAGTCATAAAATTTAAAAAATTAATACGAGTAAAATGGGTATTTTAAAAGGAAAAGCGAGGCTTTTTTTATACATTCTATATACGTCAGAAATAACTATATATAGTATCATCCATGTATATAGAAATACTACATCTTGTCAAAAGAATTTGTGCGATTTTTGAAGAATGGCTTTGTAATGAGCGTTGTGAGAAGTTGACAAAATATAATAAAATCTCATCCCCCATATTTGTGATATGAGGGATGAGATTTGTAGGACAATAAATATTATATTTTCTAACAATTCAATGTTAGATTTCAAATAATCTTTTGTAATATTTCCATTTTTTCGTATACTTGTACTCATATTAATTTATTACCATCCTCATTATGACTCTATCACTTGGGGCGAGAATCAAAGAAACGCGCGAGAGTATGGCATTTTCCCAGGAACAACTCGCTATTATGTTGGGCGTGAGTCGTCCCACTCTTACACAGATTGAAGCAGATAAGAGAAAGCTCTCACCAGAAGAACTGAAGAAACTTTCTCTAATTTTTGATATAAGTATTGATTTCCTTCTCTCGGGCAAGAAGGATCAAAATATATCCATACCTACTGAACAAAAAGAGAAATTTGAGAAACTTATCCTCTACATACTCTCAAAAGTATGAGCAAAATACAATGTCGGAAAAGTGGTTTTATATAAACTCCTGTATTTTTCTGAGTTTGATTTCTTTGAAATGCATGGTAAAAACCTCTCAGGCTATCCTTTTATTAAGCTCCCAATGGGTCCCGCTCCGTGGGCTTTCGATTCACTTATTTGAGAGATGAAAGAGAGGCATGAGATGGAAACAATTATTACAGAATATAATGGGTATTTTCAGCAGAGATTTATACCAAATATACCAGTATTTGAAGATACTTTTTCACATGAGGAGCAGTCCGTTATCGACGATGTTTTGAAACGATATTCAGATTATAGCGCCAGAGATATTAGTGAAAAATCTCATGAAGACAAGCCTTGGCAGATAGCCAATGATATGGAGATTATTGCCTATGATCTGGTGAGATTTCGTGAATATCCGTTCTCCCCACTCGCAAGAACCCAAAAAAAACAAGAAACTCAGTCATTCGCGAAAATGACAGGTTTTTTTGACGATTTAGCCTCTGAACCAGATCTCTATGAAGAATACCGATAAGCTTTGTTTTTGAGATATCATCCTTGCGGACTATAGTTTTAGCGATGGTTCAGGTTCGAAACTTCGTCCAGTTTTTGTGCTTTTCTGTGAGCGCGAAGATTATACTATCCTTAAAATGACAGGACAGAGTATACCCTGAGATGATGTCCTCGTTATCAATCCAGACGGACAAAATGGACTCAAAGGAAAAACGTATTTACGAATGCAAAAAATCAATACATTTCACGAAACTCTTTTTACAAAGAAGATAGGACAGGTGAGCGAGATCCAAAAGAAACAAGTAAAAGAATATTTGTTGCGTTTTATAAAAAATTTATAGTATAATACATTTTTTCTTATGACATGGAATTATAGAATTATTCGGGATAAAAATGATTTCTGCCATATCGCAGAGGTGTTTTATAATGACAATAAAAAGGATATATGGGGTTATTCTGATGCTATAGAGGTTAGTGGAGAAAATAAGGACGAGATCATTGGAACTCTCAAATATATGCTCGCAGATGCCAAAAAATACGATGTCCTCGATGAGGAGTGGTTAAAGGAGAACACCAAGAAACCCGACTGGGAAGATGATGATGACAAAGAAAATATGACAAAGAAACTTACCAAGAAATCTTCTCGGAAATCGCTATAAAAATAGCTCTAAAATCACCAGTGATATTTTGGATAATTGGAGATGAAAGATTTAGTACCAAAGAAGATACTATTCTATGTCTTCATCAGAATTAATCTCAGCCTCAGCTTCTCTAATCATTCTTTCGATAGATCACTGAGCTTCATTAAGATTAATTAGTCACTCTCTACTAATTAATAAGGCCTGTTTTGTTCATATGCTTTCAATCATTTTGTATACTATTTTTGCAAGCCTATACTCTTCTGTAAAAGTCAAACACTCAGCTCATTTATGTAATATTTTAACTGCACTCGGGAATTCAGTTATGGCAATTGATTTATATACCAATAAAAGGTCTATAAATCTCTCTCATTTAATTAAAATATTTGCACATGATATCATTTCAAGGTAAATTTTTTGAGTAACTGGCCTCTTAAAAGTGGTAAGCATCTGAAAATAACAAATAGCCAATTGTTCCCATTCCATATAATTTGCAATAAAAAATCTCCCATCCATATAATTTATATCACGGTATTTTGACACACCCTCATTTCCGGTTTCTGTATATGCAAGATGTCTTGCCAAAAAGAACTCATAAAACGATTTGTGAATAAATTCATATTGATTTTTTTTGATATTCTTAAAAAGAACACTCAAATGACTATTAAATTTAGAAACTGAGTCTTTTTGTGGTTTATTCGAAAATATATTATAGGCATATTCTCACATATCATTCATCCATGCGGATAATTCTCACTCAGAAACCATAATGTGTTTCTTGATCCTTTTGGCATGGTCTGCAAGAATAAACCGTACAACATTTTCATATAAATCTGCCTTACTTTGAATATCTTTCAACTTCTTCTCATCTACCTTTGCAAGAAGAACTACAAATGTCAGAAGAAGAGGGTTTCACTCAACTTCTCTATCAAGTTGATTATCTTCTAGAATCTTACGAACTCTGTCAAGCTTTTCTTCTTGCCCCTGAAATCGAGATCAGAGAAAGTCGTCAGTATTCATTGGCCTAAGTGACAGCGTAGTAAATCCAGTGGTTCTATCTGGATATTCAGACGGGCGAGCAGTTATAATGCACGATCACTGAAAATCTGAGATAAACTGTTTAATTTCTTCCTTATTTTCAATAATTTCATCAATTGCATCGATACAAAGAATGGCTCACCGTTTTTCTATTTCTTGGAATTTTTTTTTGATTACGCTGGTTCTTTTATTAAAAAAATCACTTGCTTCAAATAACACTATTTCTTTATCTCAACTAGTTGCATACTTTATAAATTCCGTAAGCCAAAAACTCTTACCTTGTCATATATGAGAGCGCAAGAGATATTTTTTTCATGATTGTAGCATGTCCTTAAAATCAACAGTAATTTCTTTGATTTTATTTGATTCATCTCATCAAATAAAATCTTCTTTATCATTTAATTCTAAATAATATGTATTCCGAGGACGGATAGCTTCTGGTAAATTATCCTGGATCATCTCATCCACTGAATGGCTTTGTTGAAAATCAGCCGCCTTCTCGAATACATCTCGATTCGATTTCAATATCTCATAAAATTCAGACTCAAAATATCGATCAATGAGGATTTTATCACTATCTGACCATAGATTTTTACAAACAATAAAAAGCTTCTGAAATATACTCTTTATATCCTTCTTGTTGCCTACATTTTGTAAAAAAAGCTCTTTTTCCTCGGGAAAGAGTCCTGTGCACGCATCTGAAAGATAGTATTTTTCTATACTAGAATACTCTTTATTCTTTATGAGATTTGCGAGACAGAAGGTACGGAGGTCTGGATTGTCTGAAACTAAAAAAGTATCATATCGATATATTCATTTTATAAAACAAACATTTAGTTTGTTTTGGAAATCAATAATGGAGTCATGCTCTATGTGTGGAAATATCATCAATAAATCTCTATAATTTTTTGGAGTTATCGAGATTTTATCATTTTGATTCTTTACTAATCATTTCTCAGAGTTATATTCTATATATAAAAATCAATCTCTTTCTAGCTGTTTTACCGCAGAATAAGGAGATATTTTTTCGTTTTCTTGAGCATTCAAAAATCACTGACAGTATGATCTATTTCACATGATCACTATATTTTGTGTCACTGCTCCATTTTTTATAAATTCATCTTTTATTTTTTTTATTAATTTTCAGAAAGTTACGGCACAAGTAGTCAAATCTTCATCAAATGGTTTTTTCTTATCTGATCAGGGCAGGATTATGGCATCTGATATAAATAGTAGATTTGGAAATTTTTTTCTCATTTTCTCAGATTTCAAATCTTTTATACTATTTTTTACTCTTGTTGATGATTCTTCTGTGTCGTCAAATATTACAATCGTATTTATTTGCGATAATATATTTTCCAATGAATAAACTAATTCTTTTGGTTTTACTTCATCAAAATGAGCATAGCAAGGTATCTTTGCTGATAAAGTAGGAAACTCTAGTTTTTCATCATTTGTATGTCCAAGTGCGAGTTTTTCTATTAACTGATTGTATCTATCCAGATCAACTCCCTTTTTATGTGGATAATGCCTTACTAAACTCACTCTAGTTCTTACTTCTTTTTCTTTTAAAATTTCTGTTATCTCTTTTGATGATATTTTTAACTTTTTTTCTTCTAATACATTAATTACATCATTTTTCGCATCTTCTATAGTTGACAATACCCCAAGAGAATCTGAGGCATTAATTATTCACTGATCATATCGTTCGATCTCTGTATTCATTTTAAAAAAAGGTATGAGCTATTTCTATAATACCTCATCTTTGGGTTTTTTACAAAAATTTACGATATTTTTTTAATAATTCCAATTTTTAAGTTTATTTTTCACATCTTAAGATAAAAATCTGTGGTACTTCATTTACAGACCATAGATAATTGTTCAGATGTTTTTTCTTCAACGAGCTTAAGTAAAGGGAGTATTATTTTTGAAGACATTTCATTCTTATTACTTACATAACTTGAAGCTGAGAACTCTTTATTTGAAACCTCTTCTCATAAATTTTCCAAAAGTTTTGTTACAACTTCTATAGTTGTATTTTGAGACGGTATGTCTTTTGAAGTTAATTTTTCTCCATTAAGATAAATTTTACTGTTAATCATGTCAAAGAGTAATCAGTCACTTTGGTCTTGTATAAGAGAAGAGTAGTCTCAAAGTATGCGATTACCTTTGTTATCAGTATATATAACTTTATTTTTATCAATATACTTTGAATAGATTCATTGAGAAATAAATTGTTCTATCATGACTCCATCATTACAAAATCCATCTATGTACGAACAGTACTCCATTGCAATATTTGGATAATTATCCTTAAGAGCACCGAGAGTATTTTCTAAAGTATTTATAGAAATACCATGTTTGAGTACAACTAGATACCCTCATCAAAGCTTTCCTCAGTATATAGGAACAATTCCCATTTTTTCTTCTCTATTCTTTTGTAATGAATGAAATTGAAAAAGAAAATCATCTGCAAAAGAACCATGTTTTTCCATAAGGAAAGTGACATGTCGAAAGTTATTCATAACATCTATGAGTTCTTCTGCAGTCTTATCATCATATCAGAAATCAAGAAGTTTTTTGAATGCATGGAGGCATTGAATACTAACAATGCCGACGACATCCTTGAGAGTATTAAAAATGGAACTTTCATCAATATATTTTCAAAATGCAATATTTTCAATTTCTATGACTTCATCGGTAAAAAGTTCGTTTTTGACAAAATCGCTATACGAATTATGTTTTTTAATCTGTCATTTCTTAAATTCTTCTACCTTTTTTGTGTCCGTTGTGACTCAAGAAAAAATAATCCCATAATCAACACCAATATCAGACGTAATAGATGTTCTGTTAAATTTATCTGTAATAATATGAAAATATCTCTTTATTTCTCATATGCTCGAGATATCAATGCTTGCATCAAATTTTTCCGTATAGACATAACTCGGAATGGACGTCTTGTGAAAAACATTGAGAGCACCGTGTCATGCAGTATTTCCATAAGTAGAAATCATGTCCAGCTTCCATGAAAAGAGGGCTATTTCGTGGAAAATAGGGGAATTTAAGAATGTATTATAATCCTCCTCCAAATGAGTTGTATTAATTTTTTCAGTCAACATGTATAAAGCAGTAACGATAAGGGATCAAGAAACTCAAGAGAATCCGAACCCGTGTCATTTGGAAGTTTCAGAAAGAAAATTGATATCAACTCAGAAATTATAATTTTGCTCCTTCAAAAAAGTTTGTATTTCCAATATGATTCATTCATGTGCACTATTAACTAGGGTATATTCCAGAGTTTCATATCCTCTTTTGGCTATCTCGTAAGAAGTAACTGTATTTATCCTGATCTGAGCATCTTTTCTCTTTATGACACCAATGTAGCATTTCAGTGGAACTTTAGACTTCATTCGGATATAATTTGAGCGGTGCAAAATACCGCTAGGTCACCAAGACATAGAAAAATTTCCGCTCAAAACAAGGTCATTATTTGCATAAAAATCTCGATATATATTAGGGAAATGTTCCTCCAAAGAAAGTGAATTTGACTTAATTCTTTCCATAAAAAATTTTAGATAAACTTTAAAATAAGAATGCCTACTAACCTTGCGCTTAGGTTTATTTTTTCGTATGAATTGCCTTCTCTATATAGCCAAACAGTTTCTCGTAATATCCAGTCGATGTTTGTAAGAGATGTGCTTTGCTGAGTTCGGGGTCATCAATAGTCTTTTTAAACTCTTCGAGTGGAACAAATTTTAATTCTTTCACTTCATCGTTTTGTATATTTGGAACTTTTTTATCATATCTAAGCGCAAATACACTATTAATTTCATTATTACGATAAATTTTTCATTCTTTGATATTTTCAATATCTTCAATAAAGTCAAAGATATGTTCGAGAGCATCTTTATTATGAATATCCTGAATTGGTGTTTCTTCGTGTAATTCTCGTAAAGTGCCTACTCGCATGTCTTCGGAAGTTTCAATGTGTCATGAAACTGAAATATCCCAAAGTCCATTATCCATTCTCTTTTGCAGGAGAATTTCTCATTTGGAATTGTATATCCACAGATGTCCTGCTCCATGAAACACTCATTGTTCGTGAGCTTCTACCTTTGAAACAGCTCAAATTTCTTTCAGTTTACCAGTTCTTAGAAATAACTCTTTATCAAAAATAGCCACCAAGTCTCAGGCTCTTTGTATTTTGTTTGCTGGAAGTCTAAAAACATCATCTGTCTTTTTGTAAGCAAGATTTATTTGTTCAGAATTACCTATTCTTTCTCATGGCTTCATATTATGATTATGCTAAAAATATCGCATGAAATATACTCTATTTGAAGAAAAATGCAAAATATTTGATTTTTTAAAAAGATTCACCCAATCATCCAAGTAATATTGCTTTTGCTCCTGTTGAGCCATTAGATGCAGCCATGCCAAGCCAATGTCCTGCTTGTTGAAAGGATTTTTTATGACTAAATATCCCATAAAGATGGAACATTGCTTGCGCATAACCTTGTACTGCAGACTTCGTAAACAATTCAAGAGCTTTTTCGTAATCTTTCTCCACTCACATTCAATCTCGATACATTATTCACAAGAGACACTGTGCCGAAGAATTTCAATGCTCTGAAGACTTCGTAAGCCATTTAAAAGCATTTCCATAATTCTCTTCGATTCATCTTCATAAAAAATACATCGCTCAAATGTACATTTGTGCTTCACACTCACCACTCAAAGCAAGTTTTTCCCATATTTTAAAGGCTATTTTATCAGAACGACTTATTCAAAAACCCTCACCTGAAAAGGCATGGGCGAGAATGTGACTCGCATCCTTATCTCACATGTTATGTGCACGCACCACATCCATAATCCCTGGTCGATCATTGAGGATGCACTCAACTTGCTCTGGAGCAGTTATTTGGAGCTCGAGAGGAAGGAGTTTTATGACCTCTTCGCGGAGTGTATTTTCAGTAGAGATTACTGTATTACGAGATTTTTTCATGGAAAATAGAATGAAAATATATTATATATCAAAATTAGGCTGGTAAAAAATTCAGTACCAATACCACGCATTTCTTTATCTTGCGCTAAATTCATATTTTTGCAAGTACAATCCCTTGCTTTTCATAAAATTTACGTATAGTAAGAAAATTATACACTTTATATCTTACTGTTTATCGTATGATTAATTTCTTTTCTAAATCTACTAAACCCGATGATTTTGCCAAGACTCACATGGGTGCGAATGCACAAAGTTTTGCCGAGACTCTTGTAAGTGTATCAGATAGAGACGGTCCTCCTACTATTTTATTACATGACTGATCAGACAGTTTTTCCGAGACACTTATTAGCCAATCCGAAGAAGATCTAAAAGACATACCAACACAAGTAAGAAAGAGTACAGAGGCTGTTCTTGCTCATGAGCCAACAGGGATAGAATCACAAGTACCAAAAAATATCTACTCTCTTTTTTACGATCCCCTCTTTCCAAAAATCACCCCATATCTCACATATATCTTGGAACAAAAATCGATGAATGCCAAGAAAGATGATTATACTGCCTTGGAAACTGCTCTGTATAATGGATATACTCCTGTGGTAGATTTTCTACTTTCTCATTTTGATGAAGTTCTCATAAACAGAAGAGATCTGTACGGATCTACCCCTCTCAAAAAAGCATTTCTTGGCTTAAATATAGCAACTATGAGCGATCTTGATAATCATTACGCCGCCATAGACACGATCCTCAATAACAAACGTCTGGATATTCTTGCACACAATCAATGAGAAACAATATTGAAAGACAGAAAAAACATCAAGCAATATAAGGCACCAGAATTTTTCTATACGAGAATAGAGGAGCTCATAAAAACAGCACAAGCACAGTGAGTGCAAACATCTTCATGGAGAGCAAAAATAAGGAAAATTCTTGGCTTTTAATGATCATTTATCAGTATACGATAGCAAAAAATCGCCCGCAATTGCGGGCGATTTTATTGATTATTAAAAAAACTCTTGACTTATTTGAATTAATATTATAAATGTAACTCGTATATATTTTATTTTTTTAGGAATATTGGTATGTCTTTTGTAAATTTTGTAAATGGTGTTATGAATACACATGAAGATAGTAACAAGGAGATTATGCTTGATTCCACAGTTGAGTTTCCTATGGAAACGGAACTGAGGAATTTTTTGCGATCAAAAATTATCGGTCAAAACCCATCTACCGACTCGATAACTTCCATCATAACCTCGCGCATGTATAGTCTGGCAAAGAGAACAGGCCCAATTGCTGTAATCTACCTCTCTGGGCCAACAGGAGTAGGAAAGACAGAAACCTGCCATGCACTGTCAGAATACTTTTTTGGAAACTCAAATTCTTTTGTGACGATTAATGGTGAAGACTATCAAGATTACCATTCTTCACGAAATCTTTTTGGATCCACAAAATCTTTCGTAGGATACGGGGAATCTACCCCTTTGAATGACACTTCTGTATATAAAGGCTATAATACAGCACTCGATTCATGAACGCTCAATAAAAATATTGCCAATGATCCGGGCCTCAAGAACTTTAATATCGTTCTTGTTGATGAAGTAGAAAAAATGCACCCCGCTGTTTGTCAAAACTTTCTCGGAATATTTGATAAATGAATATTTCAGTTTCCGACAGGAAAAGATCAAAATAGGGATGCACAACACTCGAATATAACAGATTTTTCTAATAGCATTTTTATCCTCACATCCAATATAGGAGAGTATGAAAATACAAAAGCTGGTATCTGATTTCATGCATCGGTAGAGGGAAGGTCAAAGGAAGGAAATGAGAATGTGACCCAAGCCATACGGAAGGCTTTTAGTCCAGAATTCATTGGACGTATTACCGAATTTGTTTGCTATGAACCACTCAAGCGAGAAAGTATAGAAAATATTTGTCACATATATGTGAATCGTGTCGCTACATGCCTCCAAGATAATTACGGCATCAAACTAAACAGTGAGGATTGAGTTACTCACTGACTGGTTGATATGTTTGAAGAGGAAAATAAGATGGCAGCTGGAGCACGTGGACTTCAAAAAGTAGTTCAAAACAGATTCGATGGTGTCCTTGCACGTATAATACAGAGTTGACAACTTAACGGATTTCCGACCTGACGAGTTCAGATCAATGCCTCCTATGAGGCTCATAATATCCATTTTTGAGCGATTATCAAAGAAGGTCCTCCTGGTGGTACTTCTCTTGTTGTGATTGAGCAGGAGCTTCGGGAAAAAGAGATGTCAAAATATGCTCTTCATATGCAACGAGAAGCTATCATCCAGATATACAAAAGGGTATCTCGTACAAGTTATACCTCTTCGGCTATCGATTATTGACCATACCTAAATACTCTCGCACGCAAGCTTATAGAATATGGATTCTCCGATGCAGATATACTCGATCTTGATAGGGTAATATTTGAAAGAATAGAACGAGAGAGTGGAAATACAGAGCGAAAACGAAAATCTATTACCAGGAGCGAAGAGGAGATTTTTTACCCATTTTCCATAGAGGAAATGCGATCACTCATGCGAGAACTTTGGAAGAATCAAGTAGAATCAACAAGTAAGCCATTTAAAAAGAGTATGGTCGATTTACGATTGGTAATTATACAGAAAGCTATCCGAGACACTATGATGGCATTTTTTGGAAAATCCATTCAAAAAGATCAGGCCATATGGATTGGTCGCGAAATACATCAACTCTATCTACAATCAAAGCTCTCTACAAAATAAAAATATATCTCATTTTCTCATATTCTTATTCATATGACTTATTCGAACAACAATAGACACTGCATAAGTCACCATACGGCCGGATCCAAAAATCTTGAAGACTATAAAAACACGCTCGCTGAAATGGATACTGAGTGACTTATAACAGAGCTAAAAATACTTCAGAGAATGTATTTTGATATATACAAATATAATGAGGCTGATTCGATATCAAAGCTGAATGCCATTGCTGAAAAAATGTTGAGTATCGCATCATTTCTCAGTACTGAATCTTATAGTTTGCAGTGGTCAGTGGATTGTAAAATCATAGCGCTAATCGACATGTGATCAGACATACAAAAATATCAAAAATCTAGAAACGATACCCAAGGCTTATATGATGAATTCATAAGAACTTCTTTGTAGCACTGAATTTTGCTATATTGATGAACTTTTATTCATGGCTATACTGAAGGTGGTGAAAAACTTACTATTTTTCCTCTTCAGTACACATTACTTACTAAATACACTGTATTTTAATATATCAAACAACTTGGAACGATTTTCACTAAACTCAATATTTTGTTTGCTTTTTCCAACCGTACTGGAAGCGATTATAGAACGGACCGGAAGTGCAAAAATATCTGGACTCACCATACTATATGTCACCGGATTGGCTGATGTATTGGAGAGAATGAGGTAATTATTCTCGTATGTTGTGAGGAAATAACTGATTGTCTGGGTTCCTGCTGTCATGAGATCCGAGGTGGTGTCGGTGTGTTTTTCAAATCCACTCTGAATAATTGCTTCTGACTTATTTCCAAACCTTTGCAGAGCTCATCCAGTTCCCGCGATACCAAAAGTTTTACCCATTGTATCATTCCCGATGATATTCCAGCCAATGTCCCCATCCTGTGTCACGATAAAGGAACTTGTTTTTATCAGGGGAATATTTTCTTTATTTGGATTCTTCGCAGTGTTTTGGATGACCGATCCTGTATCATAAAAAAGTGGTATAATCTCGAATCCGCCTGATGCGATGACTCCTGTGTAGCTATTACCCGAAGCACGAAGTGTACTGGTGATAGTAGTTTTTTTGTTTGTAGTCGCACTCGTGTCAAGGAGTACAGATTCTGCATCAGAGTCAACGATAATATCAGAAAAACCCTCACGATGATTCACACTTTTGAGAAGTGTATACTCGAGTGCTCACTCAGCACTCATATAGGCCGATATACCATCCGAGAGAAAATGATTCATCTTATTTTCTACCAGAAAAAGATTGAGAATACTCGCTGAAAGTATCGTCAAGAATGTGGTCATGAGAATGGCTATGATGGTGGAAAAACCTGCTTTATTTTTCATAGAAAAATCTGTTGATAAAGAGTATTTAGTCTTTTTTATAAGCCTTTTCACTGATCGTTGTTTGTATGGACATATGTGTATGTTTCGCGAGTTCACTGTTGACTCCTGCAGTGTTTTCGATGCCCAGAGAGAGGACCAGTGTCACCTTCCCTTCCTGTGATTGGTTTGTTACTCCTTCACCAGCATCTCCCGAGAGGAAAAATCGAACATTTTCGATCCGTACGCGTGCATCTGAAATA
>CAZRBF010000021.1:12583-14339 GCA_964598195.1 uncultured Candidatus Peribacteria bacterium
CCATCATAATACCTAAAATCAATCCCCTTTTCCCGTACATCTGTGGCTATCTGCTCGGTAATACTTCGGACATTTTCCTGGACTATCCGCATAATTTCCAGTCGTTTATTGACCTGGAGGATATTTCCATAGATCTCAAATACCGAAAGAAATATCACTGACAGAATAGTGATCGAGACGATGAGTTCTATGAGGGTAAATCATTTCACCTCATCCCCGACCCTTCTCCTAGAAGGAGAAGGGAGAAATATATTCTTGCCTACCCCCTCTCCTCTTAGGAGAGGGCTGGGGTGAGGTGAAAAATGAGAGGATAGCTTGTAATCTTTTGAATTCTTTTTCATAAACAATATACATAAAATATTATTGATTCTTCCAGTCAGTTATAATGGTGCTCATGTTTATGAGACGATATCATTTATTGAAACTTGCAAAAAATACCGTCACTTTGTAGGCACGATCAACAGAAATGGGGGTATTTGTCGAAGTATTTTTGGTGATAAGTTGTTCTATGAATAAAAATGATGCGTAAGGTGTTTTTTTATTCGGAAGAGTACAATCATGTGTATACCGCCCAAGACTATCTGTACAGAGACGAATAGCCGACGGTGTACTCTGAAATGCTGCTAAAACAGCACTTTTATTACTCGAAAAAGTATTTGCAAGTTTTGCTGTGTGAATTGTTTTTGAGGGACTAAAATCATTTTGGATGGTATAATATGAACCTGTCAGAAATACCTCGTCTCACTCAGTAATAGGCTTCGAAAGACCAATAGAATTCCAAGATCGAAACTGTATCCAGTTCGTGTCTCGGAGGTTTTTTAGGAGCTCTATCTGCTCCCGCATGATATTGGCCCCTATGATCTCATCTCGGGACCTGGTAGAGGCATCGCTCGCGCTATTGACCAACAGGTACGCACCCAGAAACCCCAGGGTAAATATGACAATCCCTACCATGAGCTCCAGTACTGTGAATCCTTGTTTATTTTGCATATGAGAAACGAGAGATATAAGATTATTTTTCTATGGTGATTGTTTTATAGAGTGTTCCCGTGGTCGCGGTCTTCCAACCAATGCCAACATCAAATAATGCACCAGTTGCAGTTGCTGTTTTGTATATCTCTACTGTTCCTTTGGGTGAGCTAAATTCCACAAACATCTGATCCTCTGGGAGTGTTGTGATATTCATGCCATCTTCGAGCGAAATGGTTTTTATGATCTTGGTATTGGAGTCCTCAACAAAAGAACGAGTTCCTGGGATAAATGCGAACATATCTATGGTATGTGAATCCTTTTTAAATAGCAGTCAAATATCCGCATTTTTGGAAGTCCCTGGAAAAATCTGACCATTCATCGCAAGGATCTTTGCATTCTCCATAGTCTGGTGCACCTTTTCAACCGATAACTTTATGCGAGAAAGTCTGCTATAATAATCGTAAGGCAAATAAGATCCAGAAAAAAGAATCCCAATTATCGTGATGACCACGAGGAGTTCTATAAGAGTGAATCCTGATCGATGTCTCATAAATGAAATCATAATAGAAGGCAATGTAAATTATTCTGCCCTCGATTGTATGAGTTTTTCCCTTCAAATCAAGTATTTTGTGTGATCGGGGATTTTATCCATCCCATCCTCATCTAGTTGGGAGATTTTTCATGAGAAAAAGATTAGCTATTTTGTGGATCGTGTTTGCTGAGATTGTGAGTATTGTTTCATTTCCTCCTCTCAGTAGATTTTTATCATGAGATTTTTGAAGTC
>CAZRBF010000022.1:0-2806 GCA_964598195.1 uncultured Candidatus Peribacteria bacterium
AATTTGTATAGTTATGTTGGGGAGAGCCCCTTGAACTTTACCGATCAAATGGGGCTGGCAGCGAAACAGCTAGCTACTCAATATGATGCGACCGAGCTTATTTTAAGCTTCTTTAATAGATCCTGAAATTTAATGGATAATTTACAATACACCGACCCAAGTATATTAGCTCCTGATGATTGGCACGTACAGGATGGAAGTCCAATACTTATGGGGCTCTTCTCGCACTATACATTAGGAGAAAATGACTATAATATTAAGATTAATAAGCCTTTAATAAATATGTCATACAAAAATAATTGACAACAATTTTTATGATTTAACGGAAAGTTAGTCAGTTTGGATTCGATATGAAACATGATTTATGGATACAACGGACAAAAGATCGGATTTAACTATAATACGGTTGAATGATGAGCATATGTAGCCACTTTATTAAAATTTCCAAATGGAAATGACGCTCTTCTTAATGAAATTCCAGATAGGATTCTATATAGAGCTGGGTATGAATTATGAAATAATACATCAGTTTGATCTCTGACAAAAGAAAATATATCTACTTACTTAAATTCTTCGTATGATCTTTCGAGAATCATAGAAAGAGATTTACATTCCCCAACAGTTAATCTAGAACAGATACAAAATCAAGTTCAGAATTTTAATTCTCACTATTAGTTTATGGAAAAGTATTTTTTTAATGCTTCTTCATGGATATGGAGAAATAAAGGTAAATTTGTATTTTGAGGATTATTGACACTTATATCCTATTGTATAATAGGAAACTATATAACTTTGCCTTGAAAAATAGATTTTTTTATAAATTGAAAAGAATATCAGTATATTGCTGAAAATATCGTATTTAATTATCCTGAAATTAGGATAATAGACGCCAAAGAGATTGTATTTTTTGAGTCTAAAATAATTGAATGACGAGTTGTTAGAAAAAAATGTAGGAATACAAATCTAAAGACTAATTCTACTGTCTATTCAGATATTCAAGTATGTGATGAAAAATATAGCTGATTATTTCATTCAATCGGAAATATAGATATACTTTATATATCAGTATTTGATATTGATGATTCAAAAGAGTGGCAGTATTGGTCAAAAGTTCGCCCTAGTGCACATATACAAATATTTACCAATTCTTTCTTCTCTCGAATTTTAGATACCTCATATATCTATTCAAAGTGATTTTTTAAAAATCCAGATAATTTATGAAGAAATTACCCTCAAATCCTCAATGAAGACTGGTGAGTATATCAAGATCCCAATTAATATAATAGTCCAGAAAATCTATACAAAAATTAAACGAGGTTAAGCTAAAAATATATCTATTGTCTATCTGAAATTAAAATTGCACTTGGTAATTGATGACAGCACCTTATTGCCATTGATAATACTAAAAAAAATATCTGATTGATATGGCTCGATATTTGATGGCCGTCAGTACAGATTATTGATCTAAAAACATGACGCATTGAGCAAATATATTTTCATGATCCAATTAATCCAAATTTGAGAATAATAGATCTTATTTGAATTGCTGAATAGATGCCATAGTTATAATAATTAAATGCTAATATATGAAAAAAGTCTATAAAGTAATACTTATAATAATATCTTTCATAGTCCTAATATTTTGACTTTGATATATTACAAGAGTAATAAATGATTTAAAAGAAACAAACATTAAAGAATATATAATAGTTTCTTTAAAATGAAAATCATGATTATTTTTAATAGATCCTAATACCGAAAAGATAGAAACTTTTTCTTGAGCTTACAACAAAATTGAGAAAGTGAGTTTAGATATTAAGACGAGAGTATTTAGTCCGAATAAAGAGTATTATTTTAATATATGATGAATATTTAGTAAAAAAAATGTTTTATTAAATCGTACGTGGTTATCTCCTATAAATGATTGTAGCACATTTTGGACTAATGATAGTAAATATTTAATAAGAACAGATTGACGTGTAGTAAGATTATTTTGAATGTTTTTTAGCACACCAACTCTTGAGCAAGTGATACATGTAGTAGATTCTACTACAAAAAAGAGTAAGCAGATATTATTATATGATGAAAATTGAAAACTTTTACAGATTGATAGAATTGAGTGATATACTACAAAATAAAGTTATTATTCTCATCAGATCTTGGATGAATCACTCATAAATTATCTTTTGCAATACTCCATAATGTCCATATAATAATACGTCTTTCTCAAGACGTATTATTTACTTTTTACCCCCAATTTCTATGTTCTATACTCTTTGTGTGACTTCTAATATTTTGCGACTCTCGGCTATGATAGGACTTATTGAAACTATTCAGACCCAGGCTCAAGCAAAAGATATGAGTGACGAGACAGTTCTTGGTCTTCGGCTCGCACCAGACATGTTTCCATTTTCCAAGCAGATTCAGATAATGACTGACAATGCCAAGGGCATGGCAGCACGCCTTGGTGGGAAGGAAATTCCGGTGTATGAAGACTCGGAAACGACACTCGATGAGCTCAAGGCGCGACTTCAGAAAACCATAGATTTTCTGAATACTTTTACAAAAGAAGATTTTGTCGGGGCAGAAACTCGCGAGGCGCGATTTCCGTATTTTCCAAATATGCACATGGTAGGTGAGCGATACCTGACCGAGTACGCATTGCCAAATTTCCTCTTCCATACAACGACCGCATATAATATACTCAGAAACCACGGGTTTGAGATCGGGAAGAAGGATTTTATGCAGTCGCTTCCACTTATCCCAGACACTGTTTAGTAATTCCCCCTTCTCCTTTTAGGAGAAG
>CAZRBF010000022.1:2906-8451 GCA_964598195.1 uncultured Candidatus Peribacteria bacterium
AGGGGGATCTCTTTGTCGGTGAAGCAGGGGGATTTTTTCGCGCTTCTGGGGCCGAATGGTGCGGGGAAATCTACGGCTATTGGGGTGCTCTGTGGCCTGGTGGAAAAGATTGCTGGATCGGTGGAGATCTGTGGATACGATATCGATACACATCCATCGGAGGCACGTATGCATGTGGGGATTGTGCCTCAGGAGTTCAATTTTGGGATATTTGAAACCGTGTACGATGTGGTGATTAATCAGGCGGGATATTATGGTATTTCCCGAGCGGAGGCAGCACCAAATGTAGAAAAATATTTGAAAGCCTTGGGGCTCTGGGAGAAGCGAGATATGCAATCCAAGACTCTTTCTGGAGGGATGAAACGTCGACTTATGATTGCACGGGCTTTGGTTCATTCGCCCGAGCTCCTCATCCTCGATGAGCCTACGGCCGGAGTGGATATAGAGCTCCGGCGTGGTATGTGGGACTTTCTTCGGGATCTCAATCGTGAATGAGTAACGATCGTTCTGACTACCCACTACCTCGAAGAGGCAGAGTCACTCTGCAGTGATATGGCGATCATCGATAAGTGACTGATCGTAAAGCAGTGACCGATCAAGGCGCTCCTTGCTTCTATGGAAGACGAATCGGTCACTATCGATCTCGATAGAACTTTTCAGGCAAGCGATGTCTTTGCACCGTATTCGCCCGTACTTCACGATACGACCATCGATATCACTATTTCTCGTGAACACCCACTCGATACAGCCTTGGGACTCCTTCATAAGGAAAAGTATGTTATCAAAAACATCCGTCCAAAATCGGGACGATTAGAGGAATTCTTTATTCGCCATACCAATGTCTAATATGACTTTTCGCGCACTTTTTATAACCTACTGGACGATAGTCCGCAAAGAAATCACCAGGTTTCTCCGGGTCTGGACGCAGACACTCGTCCCGCCTATTATCACGACCACGCTGTATTATGTGATATTTGGGCAGTTTATTGGGTCTCAGATCAGTTCCATCTGAGGCAAATCCTACATGGAGTTTATCGTTCCTGGTCTGGTTATGATGACTATTATTACGAGCTCATTTCAAAACACTGTCTCGTCTTTCTATATGGCGAAATTTCAGAAAAATATCGAGGAGATTTTGGTCTCACCCACACCATATTCGGTCATAATATTTGGGTTTATAACGGGTGGAGTCTTGCGAGGTCTCTTGACTGGGGCGTTGGTACTGGGGATTGCGTATTTTTTCACCCACATTACTTTTGCACACGTAGGACTCACGATACTTTTCGCACTTCTGACATCACTTCTCTTCTCGCTCATCTGACTCCTGAATGGACTCTTGGCCAATAGTTTCGATGGGATCTCCATCGTCCCAAACTTTGTTCTGACGCCCCTCACATATTTGGGGTGAGTATTCTATTCTGTATCTATGCTCCCACAGATCTGGCAGACAGTTTCCAAGGCAAATCCCATCCTCTATATGGTCGACGGTTTTCGCTACTCCATGCACGGAACATCCGATATTTCTCCCGTTCTTTCTCTATCCATACTGAGCGTATTTTGTCTGGTATTTTTTCTCATTAATTGGTATTTGTTTAAGATGTGAAGGGGGATTCGGGCGTAGGAAAATAAATAAATAATTGACTTGTATTAAAAAAATATTATATATAAGTAATATTTACTATTTCCCCTACCATGAACACGAAAAGTTTTATTGACCCCCTTGCTCGTGAGGGGGCAGTCTGTTTTTCTCATGACACTCATAAAATCATAGTTCTTGAGACACTTAGGTGAAACAAGAAAAGAGTGACCTCGGGGTATTGACATTATAGTCACACCTATCACCCAATCGATGCGAATTGCGGAAATTGTAAATTTTCTGACGACGATGGTCAGGTTTGTACCATTAAAATGAGTACGCAAATAAAATGTGCTAAAACCCTAGATGGTCAGTGCGGATATATGCATTGTTGTATAGAGGGAATTTGTGGTTGTAATTCTGGAGGTGAGTGGGAAAGGGTAGATGGAAAATACTGAGAAGGTGGTGATCTGCAAAAAATATTTCCGATAATGAGAGATCTGGGAGATACTATTCCTGTGCCCCCAGGAGGACTTTGTCATGTCTATGAGAAGAAAGTCTAGTCTATTAAAAAAATCCCGAACTTGTGAACCGAACCTCTTTTGGTAGAATGAAATAAAAAAACTTTATCTCAAATTTTTTTCTGGAATTACATCAATACTTGCATTTTGGTTAGGTTGATACTTTCTCTGGATCAACTCATCGTAATGATGGTTACTCTACCCGTTTTGTTGTAAATCAAAAATAATCACTCGTTTTTCCCTTGCAAATCCAAAAATACCTCTATAATTCTAGGTAGAGGTATTTTTTTAAGCACTCAATTATGGTACGATTTCCGAAACAAGACCTGGCGGTAGTTCAGGCAAATGAACTCAAGACAGAAGCCGAGAAACTCGCTGAGAAGGCAACGGGGTACACAGTTGCAACCGCGAAAGATTCCGAGAGTAAAAAATAATACCATGCTATGCAAAAATCCTTCTACAAAGCCTCTATAACAAGCCTACTCATATCAGTTGGATGAGTAGCACTTTTTCATTTCTCTCCTCTTTTTGACGGACTCAAATGAAGAACGTACGATCTTTTTGAGCGCACATCTCTCCGTTATGAACAGGTTCGGGATGACATCGTGATAGTCGGAGTCGATAAAAAAACTATTGAATACTTTGGGCAACAGGGTTCCTGGAATAGGAGCTATTACGAGGGACTTCTTAGGGAAATAGAATCCCACAAGCCAAAGGCAGTGGCTTTCGATTATTTTTTCACCTCCAAGGAACGACCAGAGAAAGTTGACTGGGATGTGATAGAAAAGCTTTCTGGACTCAGTACGCCTGCAGTGGATGCACTTTTTGATTCGTACCACAAAACTATTTCTGCAACAGGGTTTGTATCGACCATCGATACGAGTTTTTCAGAAGTTATGAAACAGTATGATAATGTGGTGCTGCCATCTGTTCTCAAGGTTTCCCAAAATGGGGAAGTGCTTGGAGTAGATAAAAAACCATTTGAAGTGTATGAAAAAGCTGCAACCGTTGGCTACGCAAATGCCTTTCCGGATTCGGATGGAGTGATTCGGTCTTTTGTCCCATCTCGAGGTTCGCTTCATTCCTTTGCCTATGAAATCGCCAGAAAATCATGATCGACCATTCCTGTTCTAGCAAATGAAAAGATGCTTATCAATTACAATTCCCGTCCCTATGATCGATACCAGGTTGTGTCTTTTTACAAGGCATATAATGGAATCTGGGAGGATTACAGTGGAAAGAAAATAGATATAACTGGCAAGACCGTGATCGTCGGGGACTATGACGAGAGTCTCGGAGATACCTACAGAACTCCTGTTTCTGATGCCAATGTGACTCCAGGGGTCGAGATCGTTGCGAGCGAAGTATCGACGCTCCTCGGTGATAATGCCGTTCGGATGTTGGATAATGACATGGCATTGTCATTACTCCTCTTGCTCCTTATTGGATCCACACTGCTTTTTTATATCACTCGTTCTCCTATACGAGGTTTGCTCGTGCTCTTTCTCATCGTTTTTGCAGCTCTTTTTCTGGATCTGTACACTTTTCTCTGAGGGTGGTATATGGATTATGTGACCATTTTTCTTGCCATTTTCCTGCCATTTCTATCGGTGTATTTTGTCAGAATTTTTCAGGCTTTTCAGGAAAAACGGCGTATCGAACGGATATTTTCCAGACATGTGGATAAATCTATCGTGCAGGAGCTTTTGAAGCAGGATATTTCCTCGCTTGTTCGGTCTGAAAAACGGGAAGTTACGGTATTTTTCTCTGATATAGAGGGGTTTACAACCATTTCCGAGCGCCTCCCGCCCGAGAGACTGGTTAATATGCTTAATAAATTTTTCCATATTGTTAATACGACAATCCTCAAAAATGGTGGAACGATCAATAAATACATAGGTGATGCAGTGCTTGCATTTTGGTGAGCTCCACTCAGACACAAAAATCCCCCTCTTGCGACGTGTACAACAGCCCTACTCATACAAAAAGAGCTTCGTGAACGCTCAAAAATTTTTGAAGAGGATGTGTGATTTCCTCTCAATGTCCGTTTTGGAATTACGACGGGGGAAGTGACAGTTGGAAACATTGGGGATATTCATTTCTCGGACTATACTATCATCGGTGATTCTGTAAACCTCGCATCCAGACTCGAGTGAGTAAATAAAGTGTACCATACCAATATTATCCTCGCCGAAGAAACAGCAGAGAGTGTTCGAGAGCACTTTATACTCCGAAAACTCGACAAGATTTCTGTAAAAGGTAAGACCCAAGCAACGACTATCTATGAGCTCATGGATTTTAGAGATTCCTCAAACAGGGCTTCTTATGAAGCGATTGCCAGAAATCACGAGCAGGCATTGGATGCGTATTTCCAGCAGAACTGGGAAGAGGCACGAACCTATTTCTCTCTGAACTTTCAGTTGCACGACTACGTGGCAACGGTATTTCTCGAGCGTATTCGATTGCTCGAAACCAGTTCACTTCCGAGGGATTGGGATGGAGTAAATAGACTTACGGATAAATAGAAGTAAAGTTTTCCTTGCAATTCTATAAATACCTCTATAATCACGAATAGAGGTATTTTTTCACCATTTTTTCTTATGAAATTTCTTGAACTCATGACCACGCTTCGTACACGAGTAGTGTCTGATAAACGTGTTCTTTCTGGTATTCTTGCAACATTTGTTGCCATTCTTTCGATTGGCGGTTATCTTGGCTACCAAGAACTTGCCAAACGCTGGGCGGTTCCGATGGTATCGGGAGCGAATTTTTCGCTCGAATACCGAAAGATTCCTTTTGATGCGAAAAGTATCGACATTACTTTCTCGAGTAATCTGGATCCGGCTTCTCTTACGAACAAAAACGTAACTATAAATCCTTTTGTAGAAGGGAAAGCGAGCCTAAAGGAGGGGAATACTCTTTCCTATGCGCTCGATAAGAAACTCGTAATTGGCGAAACCTATACACTGACCATTGGTGCAGATATTCGCTCCGCATACGGAAAAGAGCTCGGTCAGGAACAGGTATTTACGATTGAGGCGATTGCCTGAGCAGCTGCCACCAAGATGTTGCCTTCCTGAAAACTCGATAATCTTGGACAGAATATCGTAGTGATTTTCAATATTCCGATGGTGCCACTGACGAATCTCGATGAACGAGACAAGCTCCCTTGTCCGCTCGAGATCACCCCAAAAGTAGAGGGAAAGTGTAAATGGACCAATGGAAATGTGCTCGAATTTATCCCTACCAAGCCACTCGAACTCGCGACCAAGTATCACCTGAAGGTTTCTGACAAGCCAGGACTTCTGTATCCTCTCACGAACACTCTCGAAGATGATATTATCACTCCAGAGCTTTCTGTCTATACGTCATCGTATGGATTTGATCCGAAAATTGGGATTCTTGTGAGTCTTTCCGCTCCAGTGAGCATAGAGGAGCTCAGAAATAA
>CAZRBF010000022.1:8551-11251 GCA_964598195.1 uncultured Candidatus Peribacteria bacterium
TTGGGATTCTTGTGAGTCTTTCCGCTCCAGTGAGCATAGAGGAGCTCAGAAATAATTTGACTCTTACGGCCCCAACCCTTTCCCAAGGGGAGAGTGGGCAATGAAAAAAAGAAAATACTTTGACTCTCCCCTCTACCTCTGGGAGAGGGGTCGGGGGTGAGGGCTCTGACATGATAAAAATAGAAGCAAATGTCCGTGTTCTTAAAAACTACGAAGTAATCACGAGTGGAGAAGTGCGTCTGCAAAACGAGGCAAATACCGCTGACAAAAGTGAGAGCGAGACAACATTTCTCGTGACCCCTAAAACTGGATCATTTTTCTATTCATCGAACTACGGAATTTCTGTAAAGAAGGGGCTGAAGCCAAAATATGGAACTGAACCGCTCTCATCAGATGAGAGTATGACGGTTAGAAGTGCAGATTTTCTCGCAAGTTCCCAAGTATTTCGTAAAATCTACGATGCGTCAGGAGCTCTTTCTGAAACTCGAGAATATTATACTTCAAATGACTCGTTTATCCCAGGAGAAAATGTGCTCTTCCGACAGGCCTTCATGGCAGAGGTGAATCTCAACAAAGACCTCTTTACTCTGAAAAATAGTGCTGGAAAGACCGTTGATTTTACGATTGCATATGTAAAACGGACAAAATACGATGATCGCGGAAATACTGTCTGAGAAGAGGATGATAAACATACTATTGATATTGTTCCAACAAAAACACTGGATCATGATACGACATATGAATTTATCCTCAATAAAAAGGCAGATTCTGCGATTCCAGCCGATATTCTGAAATCGTATACAACGGCACCGAAATTCCAGATATTTGGACATGCTTTTTTGAACAATACAGAATCATGTCTCTATGTGAATACAAAGCTCAGTGGTAATGGATATTACATGAATGATTACTCCAAGATACAGACGATTCCTGCATCTAAGATTCATGATCTGATCTTTGATGAACAAACCAATTGGCAGACCAATACCAAGACCTATCGTTGTCCCCAGAAATCCGGGCAGATAAGCTATATTCTCGGAACTCGTCTGGAACCACAGAAAGCCTATTCGATCGTCGTGCCCGCGAGTCTCGAAGATACATATGGAAATAAACTCGGAAAAGATGCATCTTTCAAGCTTAAGTCATGAGATATAGCTCCAGACGATATGTATTTGTATTCTTCATTGAACAAACCAGTGCAAGTTATTCCAAATAATTTGCCGATTGTACTGAACCTTATGTCGATTAACACTACGAGTGCCAATGTAGAAGTGTGTGAGATGAACACTGCCGGATACAGGGATTATCTGATGAATGCATATAATAAATACTACACTCCCGTATGTACACGAAATCTTACCAAAGCTGTCACTCTCAAGAACCACTACTGGAACTTGACAGCCAACAAGATCGATCTGGAACAAGATATTCTCGGAGGTGTCAGTACGAGCCCGTTTGTCTTGGCCCGAGCAGCTATTGGTAGCTTTAATCAGACCTCAGACGGATATATGAACAGTCAGCGAGAGTTTCGTCATGTATTTATCCGATCCAATCTCGCGCTTACTCTCGAGAATGCAAAAAATACCAAGATTCTTTTTGCCCCAAGTTTCGACGGCAAGGACCTTCCATCCAACCTTACCTTTGATACGTATGCGAGAAATAATGCCTATGTACTCGAACCAAAGTCATTTCCTATAAAGTGGAATGCTTCAAAGAGTTATTATGAAATTATGGATCCAGAGAATAAGCTCTCCTTCCTCGTTGCCAAGAATGACACGTACTTCGGAGTGCTCGATAAATCGGGTGATCAGGTTTCGAACTATGACTTCAAGTACATAGCAGGGCAGGATAGCTCCACGAAAGATTACCTCTACATGTATTCTGATCGACCACTCTACAAGGCAGGGGATACCGTATTTTTCAAGGGACTCCTCAGGCAATTCAACTTTGATGGATACAAGAGCTCTCCTATGAAAACAGGGAAATTAAAAGTGCTCGATGAAAATGGAACAATTCTGACCGAGATGGACATAAAAGCTGATAAGAATTCCAACTTCAACGGAACTTTTGTTCTCCCAAAAGACATGCCACTCGGGCACTACCACTTCGATTTCTATGCTGGAGCTGACTCCATTCCAGTCTATAATAACGGAGAATTTGACGTGCTTGCCTACAAGAAACCGACTTTCAAGGTAAATATAACAACCGAGAAGCCAGATGTTTCTATCGGAGAAAAAGCAGGGATTTCTGCCAATGCTGAGTACTATTTCGGAGGACGGCTTGTTGGCGCAGATTATAATTACTCCGTACTCACTCAATCCTATTTCTTTGATGCCAAAGATTTTCGAGATTATCAATTTGGAAAGGGTTCTAATTACTTCGATTGTGTCTACTGGGGATCGTGTTCATTTGGGGATAATCTTGTAACAACTGCGACGGGGCGACTCGATAATGCGGGAGAAACCAAGATTGCCTATGAGTATCCAAAAACGAATGATGCAGACAATACCGTCGGAGAAAAAATCTACAGCTATACTCTCGAGATAACTGATCCAGATACTTCTAAAACTGTCTCTAATCAAGCCAGTCAGATTCTCCATACCACTGATGCGTATGTCTGACTCAAAGTTCCATATTGGAGTCCAAAAAAGGATGGTGTTAAAGTAAATGGGGTCGTACTTGATTACGATGCAAAGGGTC
>CAZRBF010000022.1:11351-14039 GCA_964598195.1 uncultured Candidatus Peribacteria bacterium
AAAAAGGATGGTGTTAAAGTAAATGGGGTCGTACTTGATTACGATGCAAAGGGTCTCTCCGGACGAGAGGTGAAACTCGAACTCTGGAAGCGTGAATGGAAGGAAGTCAAGAAACAAGGAGTCGATGGAATCTTCTATAATGAGGGATCTATGGAGGAGAAAAAAGAATCCGAAAAAACTGTGTCTTCTGATAGTAAAGGAGAATGGAGTGAGACATTTGCCCCAGCGGGTGATGGAGAATATGAAGTTCGTGCCATGTATACGGGAGCAAATAAACAAACATTCACCTCCTCATCTACCCTCTATGTATCGGGGGAAAATACGACATACTGGAATGATGGAAATAACACCGTCACCGATCTCGTAGCAGACAAAGCTATGATGAAAATCGGCGAGACGGCGGCATTTACCCTGAAATCCCCTGTTTCGAGCGGTAAGATGCTCGTAACTATCGAGAAGGATGATGGGGTGCTCGATTCATTTGTGCGCGATATTACGAGTACGACGGAACGTATTGAGCTCCCAATCAAAGAGAGTTATGTTCCAAATATCTATGTAAAAGTATTTCTCATAGGTCAGGACGCTACAGCGAAACTCCCTGTCTACAAGAGAGCACTTTCTGTCATGAAGGTGACGACTGATCCAAAAAAACTCTTGGTAACTGTCACTCCAGAAAAGAAACAATATCTCCCAGGGGATAAAATAAAGCTCACTATTCAGGTCAAAGACTCTGAGGGGAATGGGGTTCCTGGAGCAAATTGAAGCCTCTCTGTTGTGGATGAGAGCCTCCTGGCACTTGCGGGAAACCCGATCAAGAACCCATTTGCCTTCTTCTATGATATGAAGCGGTATCTTGGAATTGAAACCTATATTTCTCTCGTGAACCTTATCGAAAAACTCGAAGTGAAGGATGCTTCACTCGGAGAGAAATGAGGAGCATGAGAGGGAACAAAGGGAGGATCAAGTCGTAAAAAACGATGAGTATTCAAAGACACTGCTTTTTGGAAAGCAGACTTTACGACCGATCAAAATGGACTCTCGGTCATAACCACCGATGCACTTCCAGATAATCTCACCACTTGGGTGATCGAAGCACTGGTTTCGACAACCACTGGAAATCGAGTGGGAATAGCGACCGAGAAAGTCATGACCGCAAAAACCGTGATGGTCAGTGAGAATCTTCCACGATTTCTTGGTTCGAGTGATGTGATCAAATTCTCCCCGGTCGTATTCAACAAAACCTGAAAGGATCAGAGCTTTGATGTGAGTATCACTGCTGACAACATGACTATCAAGAGTCCAAAACAAACCGTGTTTGTGAAGAATGGCGAATCTACGACCGTACCATTTGAAGCTACTATCGTGAATGTTCCGCTTTCGAGTACAGAACCTTTTGCTTCAAAGATTACCCTCAAGGCAATAGCTAAAGTTTCAGGTGAACTCGATGAGGTAGAAAATACCCTTCCGATCGTTATCACTGGAACCAAAGAGATGGTCGCAACCGTCGGAAAGACCGGAAATAGTGCTGATGAGAAGATCAAGCTTTCGGCTGATATCCGCAAAAATGGTGGAAGTGTGACCGTAAACTATGCAGCGAGTTTATTGCCAAATATTCTTTCCGGAATAGAGTACCTCAAATCATTCCCATACGGATGCTCTGAGCAACGTACCTCGGCCATTATGCCGACCGTGTACCTGAAACAGCTCTACGATAGTGTGAAGGTACCATTTGATCTCAAGACGAAGATGGTGAAAGAATATATTGATCAATATCAAGGATACCAGGAACGAAGTCTCGACACCATCCTTCGCGGGTACTTGGTAGAGATCAAGAACTTCCAGCACCTCAATGGTGGATTTGCCTACTGGATGGACAGCACGTATGAGGACTATCCACTTACCATTTCTCTTGTTTCTGCTCTCTCAGAAATTCGTTCTATCGGATACACTCCAAATGATGCTATGATGGAGGATGCGACCAGGTATCTGAAAGCACAATTTTACGAAAACAAACGACCGTATTGCTCTAGTACTGACTGTGGCTGGCCCGTTGCTACAAGACTCGCCACCATAGAGGCTATACTCGATAACACGAGCCAAGATTATGAAGCCTACAAGATGTACAAGCTTCTGACTTTTGAGAAAGCAGATATTCTTACTCAGGTAAATAGAACACGCGTGCTTGCCAAGCTTCTACGCATAACAGCTCTTACAAAAGAGGAGAAAGATGCTCTCACAAAACTGGCAAATGAAGAGATCAAGAATATTGCATCCAATGGATTGGTATACAATCCTCGTGGAGCCTTCCTCGGAAGTTCCCTGGCTGGATCGAGGCTGGACGCAACAACCAGATTCATAGAGACACTCTCTATCATGGGGCCTGCAACCATGAAAGAGTACGAACAGATAACCGATCAAATGGAACGATGGATTATCAGTCAAAAACAAAAAGATGGAAGTTTTGGTTCTACTGCCGACACGTCAGGCGTTGTCCGTTCACTTGCGCACGTCATGCGAGCAACCGGAGAGTTGCGAGATGTTAATATGCAAGCAAAGATTTCCCTTGATGGTGCGAGTGTTGACGAGAAGGGAATCGATCAAAAGAACAAACTCGAGATCTTCTCCAAAGTTATTGGTCTCGATAAACTGCAAGATAATTCCAATCTTCACCTAGAGCGAGCAGGACAA
>CAZRBF010000023.1:0-1399 GCA_964598195.1 uncultured Candidatus Peribacteria bacterium
TTTATCGCTTCATTTTTTCTTGCGTCTGCAACGGTTTTTTTGAGCTGCTCAGCCAGTTGTGTTGGAGAAGTATTGATTCCAACGATATTCATCTCAGCCTTGATAACTCCTGATGCCTGGCATTTTTGGCAAATCACTTCCATGTTCAGACTGTTTCCAGCAGTTCCAAGTATGTGAATACTCTGTTCATTTGCTCGAGTCCCACACTCTTTGCACGCAAAATGTGCCAGAGTGGTTTCAACGATATTTTTTATGATGAAGTAATTCATAGATTTGATGGTTGAATATAAAACATGAGCATCTTACACTGTTTCGTGTATTTATTCAATATTTCTCAAGCATTTTCGCTTGACGAATCAAATGCTTATATTTTTATTATCTAAAAAATAATCCTTGTTTGGTATTTACAAAAACTTTTTCTGATGTAAATCATCGTTTTTTTCAACCCGTCTCTTTTCCAGAAATCAGAAAACCTTTTCCTTCTGAAAAAGGAAGAGTTATAAAGAAAGCTCCTGTCTGACTCTTTTTAGAATCTTTTTTTATGGATCTTACGACGCACAGGGGAGCTCATTTTTTATCTTTTGTCCGTATTTTTACCAGTTGAAAATTCTCATACAAAGACAACTCAAGATATACTGTCTCTCAAATTTGTAATTCGTTCACGCAAGTCTGAGGAATAAAGTCAGTATTTTTGGCTGAGTTCAAAAAACTTTCCCACATAATTATTTCTTCAGCCGAGATATGCATATCTTTTTGTTCTAATGTATCCCAATTATTTTCCTGATATACGAAATTTTCTACAATCTCTTTTCTCATTTGCTCATCCACTGGTAAAAATCTCGCAACCGCCGTGGCAAACTTTGCCCCACTTTTCACGGGGGAAATCATCTTATCTGGTTCCTGAGAAGCCTCCTCTATGGGAGTTCATTCCACATGAGTCATAATGGCAATCACTGCCTTTTTTGCTTCATCTTCTGCTTTCTTTGCAGCACGTTTATCTGCAAGGGTTTTGAGTAATTGGGCTGTGCTTTTAGCTATTTCTGGAGTTGCCTTTGGATCGAGGAAGTTCATATATATTTGAGTATAAAGATAAAATAACGTATTTGTCGATAGGACACCTAGAAGATTATATCGATGAAACAAAAATTGCAAATAAATTTGGAATTTTTCATAAATCCATATACTACCCACCACGTCCAGGTGGTGGAATGGTAGATATGTCAGTCTGAATAGAAATTTATGCCCAGGTGGTGGAATGGTAGATGTGTGACCTTTGCGAAGCAATGGGAGCCATACCCCCGAATACGAGTACCCGTGAAACGGTACGACATATGAGAGGGGTGCACGTAGGAAGTGTCAGTCTGAACAGAAATTTATGCCCAGGTGGTGGAATGGTAGA
>CAZRBF010000023.1:1499-13763 GCA_964598195.1 uncultured Candidatus Peribacteria bacterium
GAGAGAAATTTATTTCCGAGTCCTTCACCCTTGCTCGCACCTTCCACGAGTCCAGCTATATCCACGAATTCCACATTGGCAGGGACAATTTTTTGTCCATCGACGGTCTTGCGAAGCTCCTCCAGACGAGAATCGTTTACATTCACGATCCCAACATTTGGTTCGATGGTACAAAATGGAAAGTTTGCAGCTTCTGCAGCATATGACTTAGTAAGAGCATTAAATAGAGTAGACTTCCCAACATTTGGGAGTCCAACGATTCCGACTTTCATAGAGACGATAAGGATATGGATTAAGATGGACGGAGTATAGAGAAAAATATGGATTTTGCAATAAAAAAAAGCAGCCGAACGAATCGACTGCTTCTGTAGTGCTGTCCTTATGAATATAGGGCAGCAGGCTCTATTTTTGAGAGCCCTGCACTCGCAATGAGCAGGTTAAACGCATAACCACTCATCGAGGTGGTCCTTCTTCGTGGCTGTCTTTTTCGCTCGATAGCATACCGGAGTTCCGGTGACCAACTTGGATCAATATAACCCAGTTCCATACATTCACGAATAATGATCTTGTTTCTGCTCCCAATCGCAGCGTTTATCGCATGCCGCTGGTCACGAGTCAAGCTGGTTACTTTTTTGCCATCCAGCCGTAGCAAAGGAATACAGGTCTGCATCAACTTTTCTGGAAGGTTTACCAGAAGCGAAGAAATGTCCACACATTCCCCCAATGAATACAGGTCTACGAATTTACTTTTTTGTTTTTCTATTGCCATGTTATTTGTCTCCTTCTTCTTTTACATCCAGTCTCACCCGAATCACCTATTGATCGGATGGAGGCATTGGAATATAGACAACTTATAGAAAATCATTCTGAAGTCAATCTGAGTGTGTGAAGAAAAGGTGAATAAGCGGAAAATCGAACTCATCACTCATATCTTTTTTAGGAAGATACAAGTTTCTTTTCTGTTCTCTTCCTCCTCCGCTCTTCATTGGCCATGATGCCATAAGCAAGAAAATATCATTCGAGTGACTCGTCCGTCTCGCCATACTGACTGTCTCAGAAGAGGTGATCCGAAACTACTTCACGGGCACGGCAGATTTCTCGAAGTGATCATTTCCGTCGCCATCTCTTGTCTGCCATTGCAAGATCAAAAAGCTCATACATACGCCATGTCGCCCCCTCAAACTTTTCCTTCTCTCCAGCTTTTTTTGCTGCAATGCTTCGCCCGACTTCCGAACCGATATTCCCGAGCTGTTCGACCACAGACATGCTCCACCAAGAACTCGACTCGTCAAGGTACTCTTTATGAAAAGTAATACCCGGGATATTACGCATAAATAAGAATGGAAACAATGGATAAAATTTGTTTTTGAGTTTCTATATTTTCGACTGAACGTGATCTATTCCCTAGATTCGGTCGCAGATTAATCATAGAGTCAAACTCGACGAAATCAGCTGTTCCAAATTGGTCGGGATATAGATTTACACCCCAGAGATTATTTTGTTCCGATTCTTCATCCAAAAGCATTTCTTCCTCATCCACATGCATGGAACCACCAATAACTATAATTTTTCGATCGATATCAACAACCGCTTTGCAAAGCGATTTCCCATCGGGATTCGTGCAGTTGGCATTCTCTGTGATAAATGAGAGTGGGATAGGAGTGGTGATGAGGTGCATACTGATATAATTAGTAATTATTTACTACAACTATTTTTAGTCTCAAAAAGCTTTGTAAGTAAATCTGTTACGTCATTTTCACCAATTTTTACACCAGTAATCTTTGAAAGCTCCCTTCTAATAGAATTAACAATAGACTTACCAAATAAGACTTTCTTAAGATTTCATTCACTTAAGGCAACTTTATTTGTCCAAAGTTTTTTAAGTAACCCTTTTTTGATGCCTTCTTTATGCAAACAAGAGGCTTTATCGAAAATTTTAACACTCTTTCCTTCTTCAATAAGATTAAATTGCACAACCAATTCTTGGTCAATTCTGCTTCCAAAAGAAAGGTGGTATATTCTCCACTCTTCAAGATTCGTTAAAACAACCCATTCAACCCCTTCTGTAGAAGCATAACTTGCTGCTTGAAATATATGATTCTCATTGAGTGGCACACAAATAGCTTTGATCTCGATAAGAAAAATAAGTTTATCTTCAATTTTTACTCCATAATCAGCGTATTGTCCGCGAATTTTATACTCCGTAGTAACATCAAAGAATTTATCAAAACCGAATACTTCACCAAGCATATCGTTGACGATATTGCTCGTGTCGGACTCGTTTAATCCACGCTTTTTTGCAGCTTCTGTAATTTTTGAATACTTTTTTAGTCATTCTTTTACCGTGCTCTCAACTTTAATAGGAAGTGAAATCGAAGATCTTGTTTTCTTTACAACAACTGGTGTAGTAGCAATCATAATGACTAAAATTAAAAAGATAAATATTCAATATAATTGGATTAATCTATAGATATTACAGCCTTATCACTTGACCAATACCCTCAAGTTACCTCAAGCTTTAATCATTTAGCATCTTTCGGTAAATCAAATATTAAAAACCCTGACACTGGTAAATTTGGCTGCATCTGTTTTAGAAAAAAATTAAGCTTACCTCAATTTTTCAACGCATAAGCCATATCTCACTCCGAACTATATGAATAAGTATTTCAGCTTCAATCAAGAACTTTGAACATTGAGTTATCAAGCGTTTTTGGTTCCTTATCGGTATTTACTACTGAAATTGACATTAATTTAAAAATTCAATTTGCTTTTGTGCTTGTATAAGATCACTTTATAGAATCAAATGCTTCAACTGAATTAATTGAATAAGAGAATCCCCCAACAGGAACATTTTCTTTTATTTTATAAACTTTTTCTACATTAGTTATATCAGATTTTTGTAAATCACTATGTGTATCTGCTGTAATTTGAGAAGATGTATTTTTACTTCAGTTTAATTGAAATAAAGAATTTAAGAGAAAAATTATAAGAATGGTTGTCAGGATATAATGTTTAACGAACCAATTTCTCAAATCACTTTTGCAACTTGGACAAATAGTGGCTTTTTTTGATATTTCCGTCTGACATTTAGGACATATTTTAATTTCTTCCTGATTGATGCTGTTCATATTTCTATAGTTAAAATTTAAAAATAATCTTAAATGCTTTCAGAAAATCCTTAATATATCAAGATTTATTACATGCTTCGCTCGACTCTGAATAAACCGTCGTCGTGGTGGTACATATTACAAACCTTCCAACATCAATCCTATCTTTTTCGTTTTTTCCTGTCCTTTTTTACTCATAAAATATGATTTTATCCCCTCATCAAAAACCTTATCCATATCAATAGTTTGTTCTATACGAACAATGTCATCCTTTTCGACAAATTGCATAAGAAAAAGTTTTAAGATAGAACTTGGATCAGTTCCTATCTGCTCTGCTTTTTTCCAAGCACGCTCCTTGAGATCGCTTGGAATACGAAAGTTTACTTGTACGGTTTTTGACATATGTTCAATGATTAGTAATATCTGATATACAGTGTATAGCAAACTTTAGAAAAATCAAATTTAATAGTGCCGGATTTTATATTTTTTCAACTCTATGTCCGATAAAAATGAATCTTGCCATGCTTCAGCATATTTTCGAACAAGTGAGACAGTGATATTTTTAGTAATCGAATCATTTTTATTACCAACATACACAGGATACACAATACCTTTTGTTTTCATGAGAAAAATAATCCCTCGATCTAAATCACTCATGTATGCTTTGTATACGATAGTATCATCTATTGGCGAACATATCTCAATCAACTTTGTATTTCAAAAATCGTTCGATTCTAAAAAAGATACAAAATCTGGTACAGAAAATCCCATCTTCTTAAGAGTCTTTTCAATGTGATCCGTAATAATGAGTTTCATTTATTTTTTAACAAATTATATATCCAAATTCATTACATGCTTCGCTCGAGATTGAATAAACCGTCGTCGTGGTGGCACATCTTCACCCATGAGGGTGCGGAATACCTCGTCGGCCTTCTCGGCATCTCCGATGTGTACACGTCCCATTTTTCGTTGTTTTGGATCCATGGTTGTTTCCCAGAGTTGTTCTGGGTTCATCTCTCCGAGACCCTTGTAACGCTGGATACCTTCGGTAGTTACGCCTTCGCGGTCAAGAACAACGTTCTTTTCTTCATCGTTGTATACATACCAGGTTTGTTTTCCTTTGGAGAGCTTGTAGAGTGGTGGCTGAGCTATGTAGATAAATCCACCTTCTACGAGAGGACGAAGATAACGGTAGAAGAATGTGAGGAGGAGAGTTCGGATGTGTGCTCCGTCTACGTCCGCATCGGTCATGATGACGATTCGGTGGTAGCGAAGGCGCTTCATATCGAAGGTCTCTCCGATGGAGGTTCCGAGTGCGATGATGAGGTTCTTGATTTCTCCGTTGGCGAATATCTTGTCGAGTCGAGCCTGTTCAGTGTTGAGGATCTTTCCCTTGAGTGGAAGAATGGCTTGAATCTCACGATCACGACCCTGCTTGGCAGAACCTCCCGCAGAATCTCCCTCGACGATGTAGATCTCGCACTTGGATGGATCTTTACTGGAACAATCGGCAAGCTTTCCTGGAAGAGTCATCCCCTCAAGGGCTCCTTTACGAATGATAGTATCACGAGCAGACCTCGCAGCTGCACGAGCACGAGCTGCAAGGAGAGACTTCTCGACCATAGCCTTGGCATTTCTTGGATTTTCCTGAAGATACTCATAAAGCTTCTCTGAAACTACTCGATCTACGACTCCCTTTGCCTCTGGATTTACGAGCTTCTCCTTGGTCTGAGAGCTGAATCGTGGGTCTGGAACTTTGATGGAGATAACAGCACAGAGTCCCTCGAGAACATCAGATGATTCGAGGTTGGTATCTTTTTCTTTCAATATCTCCTGCTCTCGGGCATATTTGTTGATGGTACGAGTGAGGGCTGCCTGGAATCCGGCCATATGGGTTCCTCCATCGGTTGTCGTCACGTTATTGACGAAACTTATGAGACGCTCAGAATAGTCATCTTTCTTGTATTGAAAAGCAATTTCTACTTGAATATCGTCAAGATTTTTATCGGCGTAGAAAATACCGTCACCGATGGTATCTACTCATCGATTGAGGTGATGAACATAGGACTGTATTCCTCCTTCGAAGAAAAATCGGTATTTTGCTCCAGTAAATTCGTTATCAAGCGTCAAGGTAATACCCTTTGTGAGGTATGCTTGTTGACGAAGACGAGTGAGAATAGTGTCATAGTCAAATACGACCGTCGTAAACATGGTCGCATCGGGCCAGAATCGAACAATCGTTCCATGAATTTTGGTCTTTTCTCCAGTTGGAGCCGCTGGACCATCAGGTATTCCACGCTGGTAGGACTGTGTATATACTTTTCCATCCTTATGAACCCAGACCTGCATCTTATCAGAAAGAGCATTCACCACTGATGCCCCTACTCCATGAAGACCTCCAGATACTTTATATCCACTCTCTGC
Organism: uncultured Candidatus Peribacteria bacterium; assembly: GCA_964598195.1. Lineage (GTDB taxonomy): Bacteria > Patescibacteriota > Gracilibacteria > BD1-5 > UBA2023 > UBA1545. The sequence goes on from CAZRBF010000023.1 coordinate 7,031, forward strand.
TCATCAGAATTTTCCTCCGGCATGGAGGACAGTCATAACCGTCTCAAGAGTCGATTTACCGGTCTTTGGATGGATATCTACAGGGATCCCACGTCCATCATCCCCCACAGAAACGGAACCATCCGAGTGCATAGAAACAGTAATATGCTTAGCATGACCCGCCATAGCCTCGTCGATCGAATTATCGACGATCTCCCAAACGAGGTGATGAAGACCTTGTTCATTGGTTTCACCGATGTACATACCAGGGCGTTTTCGTACTGGCTCAAGACCCTCAAGAACCTGTATATTACTACTATCGTATGATGTTGCAGACATAATGAAAATGGTTAGAGATGCGATTAATCGCATCTGTACGAAGATAATTAAAAAACTGGAGGGATTATATGGAAAGAGTAGCGAAAGTAAAGGGAAAATACATAAAATATTCACAGCATAACAAATACTCGGACTTCGCACTATTTTTTGACATGTCTCCCCCCTCTCATATACTCACCACACTTATTTTTAACAATCCTCTATGAATACTCTTATAATCACCGCTCATCCGAGCTCTAAAGGTTTTACCCATGTTATAGCCAATACCTACCGAGAAAACTCTGAGCTCGAAGGTCGTCAGGTCGAGCTTCTTGATCTCTACACAACTGATCTTAAACAAGATTTTCTTCGATTTGAGAACATGAAAGAGATCAGAAAAGACAAAACCACCGAATCCATGCAACAAAAGATCGAGTGGGCAGAAGAAATTGTTTTTGTTTTCCCAGTTTGGTGGGCAGATGCTCCAGCTATTCTCAAGAATTGGATCGATTGCAATTTTACCGCTGGATTTGCCTTCAAATATATTGATGGGAAACCTGTCGGACTTCTGAAGGGAAAAACTGCTCGAATATATGCCACTTCTGGGGCACCGTCCTTTGTTTATACTCTCTTCCCTCTGAGTTATCGACTCCTTTGGGGAATGCTCCGTCTGGGGTTTTGTGGAATGAAAACTACTTCCATCAAGGTATTTGGAAATATGGAAAAAATGAGTATCGAGGAAAAGAAATCAGCACTTGCGAAAGAGATGACGAAAATATTTGGGTAATTTTATTGTACTAAAACAAGGGGTAGCTACCCCTTGTTTTAATTTTATGCCACAGCCTTATTGTATAGACGAGATTCTATACTTTTTGCACGTGCAAGCATAGTAGATTGTTCCTTTATTTTATCTTTCCGGAGCTCGAGTAATGATTGTATTTCTTTGAACTCTTTTGTATTGATACTTTCTTTTTCCATCCGCTTTACATCAAAAAGTGCTATTTTATTTTCAAGATGTTTAATCTCTCTCGAGAGCTTAATCGCCCTCTCAATCTCTTCATCTTCTCGATGTAACTTTTCTGATAAAACTTGCTCATCCCGCCTACTCATGGCCGCTGAGAGTCTTCGTGCCGTCGGTGACTCAGTGAATTTCGTATCAACTGATTCAGCAGGAGATTTTTGAGTCTTCCATGCCTGCAGATTTTTATTCAATACGTTATCGGTATTCTTCATAACCCTTCGTATTACATCCATGGATCCCTTGGACATGCTATTGGCAAACTTTAAAAATACCGACTCACCCGTTGGTGCCTTTGCTACTTTCGGAGAATTATCAATAAACCGCGGTCTTGCTGCAATGAGTCCAGAAAGATTTAAAGGAAATAGGCGAGAGGCAACACTACGTCCTCGTCCAGGCGCATCGATAACAGGAATCTTTCCATTTTCTGTTGGCGAACCAGTCGCAACAAGAACGTGTCGTGTAGTTTTGGTGTTGTAAAAAAGGAAATCTCATTTTTCCGCTTCAGTAAGTGGAACTTTTGTAGCATTTGCGCGTAACTTCCGTGTATCCATAAAATCTTTTCGATCCAAATTCTTTCCTTGATCATTGAGAGCTTTGGAAATAGCCACAGAAACGAGACCCGAGCAATCGAGTCCACCCCCCTTCTTTCGATCGAGTCCACTTTGGTTTGGATCTTTTCATCCCCATTTATATGGCACACCCAGATAGTCCTCAACATGTTTTACAAATTCATCTGATGTAATCCGAAAATCTTTGAGTGGATCTTTATTTTGTGCTGTTTCTTTCGTATTCATGACACTCGCAATCCGTGTGGTTGATGCTTGAATAATTTCTTTCTGTGTCGCTCATTTTACTGGTACATACTGGTATGTTTTTCCGACCTGTAATTTTGTTGCATCGTCAAGAACGTGTCGTGTTCCTCCGTTTTTCTCATCAACCTCAACGAGTGCTCATTTCCATCCATGCTTCTTGTATTCATCTGCTCCCCAGTTTGTTGAAACAAAATCACTCACACTCATTCATTTTACTGGCTTCGCTATCCTTGTATCCTGTGCTACTTGTGCCACTCAGGCACTGGTAGGTGATACAGTATCCTGGGTCTGTGCAGCCATGGATGGCATAGCCACACTTCCAGCAACCGCCAGCCCCAATATTCCCGCAACCTTTTTCCCATACAAACTCATTTTTTCTCTTATTGTCGACGACTTGTCTAAAGTAGTTACAACCTCCTCTTTTGGAGATACAAAAGAACGCATTCGTGAGAGTAGAGACATAATGCTGATAGTTAAAAGATAATTATTTCATCCATAACACGGACTTTTCAGTATAAAAATTCCACCCCATAAGTCAAACTTTTTTTCAAGACAATTTTTTCAAATGTGTCATGCCTTTTTTCTTATGTTTTCAAAGCAATTAAATCACCCTCTGGAATTCCAGAGGGTGATTATTGTAGAGAGTTACCTTTTAGTTTCGGATACCACGAATAGGATGTGCATAATCTCGTTGATATTCACACGATCTCATCTAGTATTTGCCTTGGAGGGTACAGGTTTTGTTTTCTTAAAGGTGAAGTTGAGTAAATGAAGAAGTACCAACATTTCTGATCTGATATACTCTATACAAAATTGGTTCTTAACAAACTCAGTCACTATGATGGAAAAACCAATTTCTATTGGGTATATATTACACTATTATTCACAAACATAGACCCGAGAACTGCTCAAGTTCCATTTGCTGCAGTGTTGTTATCACAATAAACTATATAACTTGTGGGGGTAATAGCCACATCAATAGTTCCTGTACTCGTCGATTGCACAGGGGCGAGAGATGCGGATTCGAGGAGGGTACATATATTCTTCCCGACAACTCCTACTTTTCGGTCTTTGTAAGTACCAGCTGTTGCTGCGTAGAGTGGAATGGCTGATCAGCTACTGTTTCAGAGCTTGGTGGTGTCATAGTCTTCGAAATATCCCATAAGCTGAGCTCGGCTCTGCTTGCTGTTGATAGTGTATGTATAAAATGCATTGTCTTTTGGGTCTTTTCATCATTTTTCGAGTTTGATAGTTGCGAGAACAGACTTGCCTGCGTATCCTTGGAAGGCAATATTGGTTCCACTCATGGCAATAGTTCTGTAGTTTTCGGGCATGGGAAGTGACCCACTGTTTGCACGGAGGAGATCGAGTTCTGTGTATATACCACTCATATCTGTCAGCCTGGCACTGTCTCGCGATCCGGCAAGATATCCAGTAATCGAGATGAATCCTATAACTCAGAGAAGCCCAAGAACCGTCACGATGACGAGTAATTCTGCAAGGGTGAATCCAAATGTTTTAGGATAAGGTGAAGAAATCCGAGATCCTGTTATTATTGGCAATAGTGTCATATCTATAAAACAAAGAATATAAAATATGAGAGAAATTGTATAGTATTTGTTTCGATTTGCAAATTTATAGACTGCAAAACAAGAATAACCCTCGTCTATGCAAGGAGACGAGGGTTATTTTGTGACTCATATTAGTTTTTCTTTCCGCTAATATCGTAAAGCAGCGGTGCGGCGATGGCGATGGATGAGTAGGCTCCGACAACCGTACCGAAAAGAAGTGCGAGTATGAACCCCTTGATGGTTTCTGGTCCAAAGAAGAACATAGCAATGAGCACTATGAAAATAGTAGATGAGGTATAGATAGAACGGGTCATGGTCTCATTCACTGAGTTATTAATAACCGTACCAAAATCTTTTTTCTTGTTCTCAGGCAAGCGAAGATTCGATCGGATTCGGTCCATCACGACGATGGTATCATTGATAGAGTATCCGAGAACCGTCAGCATGGCAGTGATGAAGAATGTATCGATCTTATACTCTGGAAAGAAGTACGATGCTATGATATAGAGACCAAAGGCGATTACAACATCATGAAACAATGAAACTGCGGTAACTGAGGCGAAAGCGAAGCTTGAAAACCCCTCGATAGAACCTCGAAATGCATATGATATATAGAGAGAAATCGCGAGGATAACAAGGATAAGAGTAATATACGCAGTCTTTTTAATATAATCCCCGAATGATTCTCCGACGTTTATATATCGAGACATGGTAACTTTTACAGAACTGAGACTGGAGAGCTTGTCAGTTACATCATCTTTAAATTTTGTCTTGAGTCCTTCGAAATCTTTATCTGAGATACCAGAAATCTTGGAAAAACCAGCCTCTACGACGAATTTATCCTCTCCTGAGATTTTATAAATATTCGTATTGTTTACTACTTCTGTCTTATTATAAACGATATCTTTTTTAGCCTCGTTAACGAGCGTTTTTACTGTATCGATATTGATCTGTCCTGCGGTATAATCGTACTCTGCTTGTACTCCACCAGTCATGTCGATACCGAGGTTAAGAGGAAGGACCAGGTACGCACCAAGGGAAATAAGAACCAGTAGAAGAGCAAATCCATAGTACATAAAACGACTCTTAATAAAATCAATTTTCATAAGGAAAAAGTGAGAAAGTATAGTATAACCCCTTTCAGGAACCCCCAATTTATAAGGCGAAAGCCAAAAAAGTCAAAAGAAAAATAGGAAAAATATTGCGATTTCTATTAAATTAAGATATAATAGCATCCGAATAGTTATATATTCCACCATGTGTAACTCATAATCTGTAATTTTCCTTCATGCAATATAAAATCCCCGTACAGATAGAAAACGAAGATAAGATCTTCCTCAATCTCAGTATCAGACAACTCCTCATTATCATGGTGGCTGGTGGTTTTGGGTACTCTATATTTAAGTCCCTGGAACCAAATGTCGGTGCAGATATTGCTCTCTTTCCTGCTATTCTTGTGCTAGGAATTTGAGTAATTGTAGCACTCTTTCGCCATACCGAGATGACATTTATCCCATTTTTCCTGAACCTGCTACGCCTCAATCTCAATGTCGCAAATAGGTCTTGGTCAAAGTGAGTGGATAGTTATGACTCACTCGAAGTCGGTTATGTTCGTGCTTTTGAGGAAGTTAAATCCACAGGAGAGAAGAAAAATAGTCATGAAGCATTCGAAACCGTAGAGGATAAACTCGGAAAACTATAGGTATGTTGTAGAGATGTAGCATGCTACATCTCTACAACTACATCTCTACAACTACATCTCTACGATATGCCTACTAAAATTTATAATCTAAAATATTGTCATCATGTCCGATAAAACAACCACTTCTGTAAAAGCAGCCAAGAATCCTACAAAGGATTCCACGACGCAGCGATACCTCCCCTTCTCGGAGATACGCGATAATTGCATGATCATGAAAGATGGATCCTCTCGTATGGTCCTGAAAATTCATGCAGTGAATTTCAACCTCAAAAGTGAAGAAGAACAAGATTCCATTATTATTGGATATCAGCGCTTTCTCAACTCTCTCCGCTTCCCTATTCAGATTATCGTCCGATCACTCAAGGTGGACATAGAAGGGTACCTCATTCGACTCAAAAACCTCGCTCTCAAACAGAAAAATCCCCTTCTCCAAGAGCAGACCTATCGATATGTCGACTTTCTCACGAATCTCATCGACATGGCTCAGATCATGAAGAAGGACTTCTATATCGTGGTACCATTCGATATGGATGAGGACAGAAGTGTCCGCGACAAGGGATTCGTCGGAGTTTTCAGGAGCTTCTGGGCAGCTATAACGTCCGAGGAGACCGTCACCTCTATCCGCGACAAGCGTCGCAGATCCGAAACCATGAAAAAAGGCAATCTTGAGCGACTCTCTACCATTAAAACGAGCCTGGAAGGAGTCGGAATCAAGAGTGATGAGCTCAAAAAAGATGAACTCATTAAGCTCCTCATCGGGTACTATAATCCAAAGGTAAATGCCGATGTGAAGATAAAGGATATGAGTAAAGTAAATGTTGAATAATATGACCATTTCCTCCCGAACCATAGGCGACCAAGCGGAACTCCTCGCCATACAATACCTCCAAAAACACGACTACGAGATCATAGAAACTAACTACGTCGCATCCAAGTGAGGAGAGGTTGATATCATCGCCAAAAAAGACGGAATCACCGTCTTTTTTGAGGTCAAGTACCGAAGTGGCGATATGTATGGAAGTGCCATAGAAACCTTCACCCACACCAAAAAGCGCCGTGTTTTCTTCGCCGTCAAATGGTACTGCATGAAACATCGACTCTCAAACGAGTCCGTTCGTGTTGACTTCATCGCCATTCAGAAAATGCAAACGAGTTACAGATTGACACATTTTAGGAATGTGGAGATGAATTAAAAAAACTTGAAAAATCTTTTGACTTATATTTTAATATATGTTGTAATACACATGCTTTGATAAAAAAAGCATTATCTTACTTCTTTATATTTCCATATATGAGCTTTATGGAATACCGCAAGACAGTTGAAGCAATG
>CAZRBF010000024.1:0-5881 GCA_964598195.1 uncultured Candidatus Peribacteria bacterium
TACATATTACGTCCGACTCGTTCAATCTGTTGTTTATTCTGGAGGTTCATGTAGATAGTGCTGGTTTTTACTTTTCGAGTTTTGAGAACCTTGGCGATAATCTCTTCTGTGGAGAGTGGAGATTTTGCTTTGGCAAATATATCCATGATGACATCGAGCACTGTTCCTGGTTTGTACCCCCATTCTTTGAGAACATAGATACCACGACCAATGAGAACAAACTCATTATTTCGGATAAGTTCGTTGTGAATCGTTGCAACTTTTACTGGTTCTCCGAAATAATCGGAAATCTTGTTGGCGAGTTCGACGAAATGAATAGGATTCTTTTCTTTTTTGAAAACGTAGATAGCCTTATCCTTGAGAGTTGATGGATTGAGAATCTTCCACTTGGTGAGTCCGATGTATTTCTCTTCACCCTTTACGAGCTCGTCGAATATGTCGAGAATCGCATCTATGAGGCAAATCTCGATTTTTCCATACGTAGCGGCAAGATTTGATTTGATCATCTCGTAGAGAGTCGCAGTTTCCATAATGTCCCCCTTTTTCTTGAGGAGTGACATTGCTTCTTTATGGATGGCTCCGATGAGTTTTTTCTGAATTTCTGGAGTATAGAAATAGGTGTTGGTTCCGATCTGAGGTTTACTCTTCTGGATATTGAAGTCTGACTGAACGATCACCTCGAGAATCCCTTCATTGAGAGTATTGTCAATATGAAGCTCCTCGATGAGAGCAGCAACGAGCTTATTCTTGATCATGAGTCCTCCAGAAACTGCAAGCAGTTTCTCGGCAGTTTCTTGAATGTATACCAGTCCGCTTGACCGAACAATCCTCCCAATTTTCTTGATCCCTACATCTTCAATCTGACGTACACGTTCTCTTGTAATGTCCCAGGTATTTCCAATCGATTGAAGGGTTTCTTTTTCACCACCAAATCCTATTCGGCGAGAGATGACTGATTCTTCTTTATCGGTGAGTCCTCCAAGAATAGAAGAAAAACTATCATGGATTTGTTTGGTATTGAGAGTTGCTACCATACTTTGTTGGAATAGTAAATATATTTACCATCCTGTATAATTTTTTTTCCGGAAAAGTCAAGAAAAAAGTTTACGAATTCTCTATAAAATCATGACTATTTTCACCAAAAAACACAGTAACCTTTATCTGTAGCCGATGCGAATGTTTGTGGGAAATTTATATATTCTCGCGACGAAGTCCAAAAACCCTTCCGAGAGGAAGGGTTTGAAGGAGTACGTCTTCTATGATCATTCTCTAATCTTCTTCTTTATGGCTTCAATTTCTGCTGCCTCAAGAGCCGTTTTTTGTGCCATTATTTCCTCGAAAGTCACCTGAGTTTTCTCTTCTACAACTCATGATCGATTTCATCCATTCATAAATTTATCAAAATCACCTTTGGCAAGTTTTTCATATTCTTCTCATTCTAAAACTCAACTATCTATAGGAAAAGTAAATCAACGATTTTTTAACTCTTTTGCATAATCGGGATTATTTTCTCATTTTGCAAGCTTAGCATATGTATCAGGTCACAATGCTACTCGGATATGTTTCAGAAAGGCTTTATGATATTCTTTGTAAAGATCAAAACGTTTTGATTCATCAGAAATAGAAACAGTTTTTGCGGAATCAATAACACTGAGAAAATCCTTAAATCTCTCAAGATTTTCTTTGCGCCCATCAAGCGCTCCTGGTCATGCTTGAAATCCGATTTCTCCAACACATCGTTTTACATTCACTAAAGCGTAAGTACTTTTTTCTAATTTATATGTATCGTTGTCTCACTCACCTTTTTCATCTGGATGGAAACCACTATCTCCGATAATTCACTGTATAGTAGAGAAATATGTTTTATAGTGTTCATATCCAGGGAGATCTTTTTTGAGGAAAATCTCTGGTGATTTTGGAGAGATGCTGAGTTTAAAAGCAAGATCATCCCCATATGTATTCCAGAATTTTTCAATATTTTCAAGAGTATCTACCCCATCTGGATTTTTAGAAATTCATTCTAACATATTCTTACAAGAATCTTTCATAGCTATATCTCCGCTATCATTGCAAAGAGTTTCTACTACTTTTCGAAAGAGTTTCTGATCTTCAGGTGTCTTTATAAAGAGAAGAGGGGGATATACGTGGCCACCCATATAGTAAAGCCATGTACTTTTAAGAGTTGCTTGATTAAGTTTCGAAGGAACATTACTCATAGCAAGAAGGAATGCTGATTGATTCATCTCTTTTGGAGTTCCTCATTGCCCCCAAATTTTCTCTAGAGCACCGAGTCCATTCGCATATTCCTTAGTTTTCCATTTATTCGTTACATGATTTAATTTTGTATCGAGTCCCATACTTCTTGACACTTCGTCACCCCCTCCTTTTTTCTCATCCTCAATACCTTTTTCCCAACCATTTCGTATCATCTGCCAAATTCCAGGATTTACACTCTTATTGTCTTTTGCGGCATGTTTTTTAAAATACTCGATAATTACATCCTCTTCTCGAAGGGGTATCTTATTATCTAGAAAATATTTTTGAATCTCTTGAAAACGTGAATCTTTATTCACATCAAAGTCTACTGGAAGTCATCGGAGTCGCTTATAGAAAAACCATGTCCCTTCCAATTCTTTGAGATAATCCCCTGCATAAAGTGTTCCATGTTTCTGGAGCATACATATTGCTGCTGCCTGCAGATGGTAAGGGGGAGATCCTTTATCTTGAAGCATGGCAAATATGTATTTATGTCGTATTTTTGGTGGATTCATCTTCCCCATCTTTTCAAGCTCTTCTTCCATGAGCTTCTTATTATCATTTTGTATCTGACTTTCCTGTTCCATAAGCCACTCGGGATTCCATGAGCCCATTCAGATAAGTTTGGCAAGTCCTACAGATGCAGTAGCGCTATGAAGCTTAGAAGAATGTTCAAGCTTATGTTTCACAAAATCAACCAAACTTTTTCATCCAGCGAGGATATCATGAAGGGAAAGACCTTGCATCCACTTTCCGAGAAAACCATTGTGCATGTGTACGTGTGGATTTTTGGCGTTGACCGGCTCTATTGGGGTTTCTTCCTCTTTTGGTACGGATGATGCATTTTCTAGTAGTGTGTAAAATGATTGATATCCTACCCATTGTTCCTGTGTAGAATCACCGGCTGTTGTTTTTTTGGTAATATTTCCTTTTTTATCCTTAATATCCTCTTCTTTGATATGACCATGAATTTTTATCTTTACTTTATTCGGTTCGGCACTGATGACCTCTATAACATTTGTCATATCTTTCCCATCTTCATCCTTGGCTTTTCCGTAGAAATACTTGACTCCAGTCGACTTTGGATCATCTTTTCTATTCTTGGCAACAAAACACTTTTTCTTGGCATCGTACTCGAGATCAGCAAAACCTTTTTTCTTCGATCCGTGTTCTTTGAGAGTACTTAGGCACTCTTCTGGAGTATTGAGGTTTGGATAGCGTTTTCCAGAGAGTTCAACAAATCTATGAAAAAAATCAGTGAAATAGAATGGTCATTCCTCTGGTCAAAAACCACCTGAAAGAAAGAGTTTTTCATTGTCTATCTTGGTGACAGTAAATAACTGAACATCACCCTTTTCCATTTTTGCAGAAAAAGCTGAGTTGAGCTTTATCGGGAAGCCTTTTCCATCTTTGTCCTTGAGATCGAGTTCGTTATTGAGCTCGGTAAGTGTTTTAATATTCACAATATTTCCCGATTCATCCGACTCACCAAGTACACGAATTTCATTGGTACTCGTTTTCTCTTTAAATGAATTTTCTTCAAGAATATCCCCAGATTCAAGCTTATCAATGAGGCTGTAAAACTCTTTGTAAGTAAGGGTACGTTTATTCCCTGTTTTATTAATACCTCCACCACGAGCACTGAGAAATGAAGTCTGAATAGTCGGTCGTCGATCATTTTCCTGGGCATTGAACTCATTCCAGTGATCGATTCTCACACAAATTTTTTGTAATTTATTGTCGATCTTACACTCTCAGATGAGAAAGAGCGGTTTTGTTCCTGTTCTGTGATCAGCTCCTTCAAGAAGAGCGAGTCCCCCAATTTTTTTGCCACATTTTTCCTCTAAGCTTTTGAGGAAATCTGGAGCAAATTTTTTCTCTGCATCTTGTCCGATATCCTTGGGAATATCTTCAAGAATATTCTCTGCTACCATATTACGTGCAGCATTTACCTCCCCTTCAAAGGACTTTATAAATGCTTTGCTTTCGATAATTTTCGTGAGAGCATCATGCGGAAAGTCTGGAGTTTTAATATAAATTTCTGAAAATACAATATTATCCAAGAATACTGGATCATTCGCCAGTTTTTCACGCTCGGCTTGCTCAAGTAAACTCACTGTATGATCATCTCGCAATAATGCAATCACCTCATTTCTCGCTTGATGCTTATTGAGAAGTCCAAGTTCTATAAGCTCTTCGAGTGAAATAACAGGTTTCACGAGAGGAAGAAGTTTCTTCTTGTCATTCTCATTCTTAAAAAGACTCAGAATTTGTTCTGCCTGTCATTCTCCAATAGGAAAGGCTCGTTTTGAGATAATTTTAATTCCTTTTTTTTGGGTATCAGTCAAATTGTCTTCATTGAGTCCAAGAGAATCGATAAGTCCGATAAACTTTTCATCCTCTTTCATAACAAGATGAAGTTTCCCCGCAAAAATATCAATAGCTCATCGCTTCATGAGACCATTAAGCTCGTCGAGATCGAGTTCAGATAATTTATTTTCTAGACTTCTATTTTGGGTCGGACTCACTTCAAATGCCTCTTTTATACTCGCAAGAACAGAAGATTTTTTGGTACTATAAGCAACCACTTGCTGCTCCATAGAGCTCTGCAATACCGTGTGCATATTGAGTTTATTGATAAACAAGAGATTTTCATCTTTTGTCGGATCCGTTTCAACAGGAGCAAGTGGTATAAAATTATTACTTCACTTCAAAAAATCTATATATTGATTTCTTAAAGAGTTTCCAGTAGTTGCAGACTGAGTGCGGAAAGACGCAATAAAGCCAGGAGCATTTCTTTGCTTCATCTGAAAATCTACAAATGCCTTATAAGACCTTACACGAAGATCTTCTATATCCTGTTTTGGCTTCCGAGCATTTACTGCCTCTGCTACATCAGGTGTATTATCTGCACTATTTCTTGTCATAATTATCACTATAAGAATATAAACTCCTTCGAATTATACCCTATTATACGAAAAAAATCAAAAAATCTGCCTTTTTAATTTTATTCAAAGAATTTTACCGCGCTCATTCCTACCACACCGATCACAAAACATGCTATAGTAAGGTACTTGTATCTGGATTGGCTATGAACGACGGGAAGGAGGTCTGCGGCAGAAACATACAGGAGCGAGCCCCCGGCAAATGCGGTGATGATGGCGGTAAAAATAGCGCTGGTATGGGAGAGGAATATGTCTGAGAGGTAGAAGCCCAGAGGTGCGGCAAATGCAAAAAGCATGAGGGCTCATATTTGATGCTTTCTCTGAAATCGGGACTCTTGAAAGATGGCAGCAAGTGAGAGAGAAACGGGGATCTGGTGGATGGCAACCCCGAAGAGTATAGAATATCCAAGGGTGTTTGAAATCCCAAAACCTGCTCGGATGCCGAGTCCATCAAAGAGCGTGTGGATAAAAATAGCCACTCCCGTAATGAGTGCCACATGATTGTAGTGTTCGTGTGGATCTTCATGAACATGGTCCCCATGTTTATGATCGTGCTTATGTCTAGTAAAGAGTTCTTCCACGAGATAAATAACGAGAAAACCAGCCATAAATGCATATATGGCCAACTCACTTGATTCGAGGGATTCTGTGAGTATATGTACCAGTGAGACTGCGAGCAT
>CAZRBF010000024.1:5981-13673 GCA_964598195.1 uncultured Candidatus Peribacteria bacterium
CATACACCTGAATCACTTGAGATCTTATATCCACCGAGAACTGCTCGGGTTGTGACTCGACAGTGACCGAGCCCAACAGGATTTCTACATATTGGGACCGTTTATGCAGCGCTTCTTTCCGAGCGTATTGCCCACCTCAATGGTGGAGTATTATATTTTCGGAATGAAGATACTGATAGTAAACGTGAGATTGAAAATGCGGCTCATATTATCATAGATGGGATCAAAAAATTTGGAATAGAGGTCGATGAGGGAATTATAGGTCCTCATTATGAAGAGGTCGGTTCTTATTGACCATATACCCAATCTGAGCGTGGTCCCATTTATCAGACATATGCAAAAGACCTCATTGCACGTGGACTTGCATATCCATGCTTTTTAAGCGAAGAAGAAATGGCTACTATTCGAGAAGAACAGACTCTTGCAAAGCAACCCATGGGAATTTATGGCTCTTATTCGCCTTGGCGAGTTGCGACATTTGAAGAAGTACAAAGAGCTCTGGACGAAGGAAAAAAATACGTTATTCGACTGAGATCACATGGAAATCCAAGTAAACGAGTAACGATTCATGATGAACTCAGGGGAGACATTGAAATGCAGGACAATTTCATGGACGCCATTCTTTTAAAGCAAACAGGAATCCCAACATATCACTTTGCTCATGTTATAGATGATCACCTTATGCGTACCACTTTGGTTACTCGTGCGGATGAATGGGTGCCATCCCTCCCACTTCATGTTCAAATGACAGAAATGCTCGGATTTACTCCATTAAAATATCTTCATATTTCTCCTCTCTTAAAAGCTGATGGTGGAGGAAAGCGTAAAATTTCCAAGCGAAAAGATCCCGAAGCGAATGTGGAGTTCTTTTTTCAGGAAGGATACCCAATCGAGGCACTCATTGATTATATGTTTGGGATTATGGATTCCAGATTTGAGGCATGGAGACTGGAAAATCCGGATGCAGACTACAAAACATACCCACTTACGACTGAAAAACTTCCGCTTTCTGGGGCATTGTTTGACATAACCAAACTGGACTCTATTGCGAATGCGTTTTTGACACGCATGTCGACTGCAGAGCTCCAAAAACGAGGCCTTGAATGGGCACGCGCGTATGACAGCGAGGTCGCGAGTCTTATGGAAAAGTATCCAGAGATCACGTATAATGCACTCGATATCGAGCGACATACTGAAAAAGACCCACGTCGATTCACGAAATTTTCCGACCTTCGAGCGCAACTCCAGTTCTTCTATGAGGAAACTTTCGAAGAGCTTAGGAAGAGTGCTCCAGCACTCCCTGAATGCATAACTACAGACATACAAAAAACTTTCGTGGAAGATTATCTGAAGAGCTATGACCCAACCATGGAGCGAGATGTCTGGTTTGAACAGTTAAAAAATATCGCACATGCCCACAAGTTTGCACGAACAGGAGATGAGTGGAAAACAGGTGAGTACATCGGAAAGGTCGGAGATATCGCCATGATGCTCCGTTTACAGCTCTGCGCTTCGGCAAAAACCCCAGATCTGTGCTATACGATGCGAGTTCTCGGACGAGAAACGATGGAAAAGAGACTCAGAGGATAGTATATTTTTTAACTTACTCGTCTTTTGTGCGAATAATTTACTTTACGGATACATTCTACCCAACAACGAATGGAATAGTCACGAGTATTGTTTCCTTTGCTCGAGAACTCGCAGATCGAGGGCATGAGATATGTATCGTTGTGCCAGATAATCCTGGAGTTTTGGATTTTCAGTACCCGGGTATTGAGATCCTCCCGGTGAAAGGATTTCCCGCTTTTTTTTACCCAGATTTTAAAATCACTTTCGGTTTTACTCCCACTCTCATACAAAAAATTCGTAAATTCAAACCCGATATTATTCACTATCATACACAGTTCATTCTCGGGTGGCAGGCAATTATTCTCGGAAGAGTTATGGGCATACCAAGAGTAGGAACATTTCATACATATATTGCGGATGAGTGATACCTAAAAATCATAGGACTTGATCATTTTCGGATCTTCTGAGAGCTCGGATGGAAGTACAATAATTTTTTCTATGAGCATTGCGAGCATGTCATAGTGCCAAGCAATAATGCCCTTCATGAGCTCTCGAGCCATGGAATTCCCGTGGAAAAAATTACTCTTTTGCCAAATCCTCTCCCAACAGAGAAAAAGCTCCCGATGATCTCTCTAGGCAATCTTCCCAATACCGAGAATATTATCTGTTCTGTTGGCAGGCTTTCGATGGAGAAAAGTTATGAGGTGTGTGTGAAGACCATAGCCCAAATCTCGAGTACCATCCCAGATATTTGTTTTGTTATTGTCGGTGATGGTCCAGAAAGAACAGAACTCGAAGAGCTTGCAGGAGAGCTCGGGATTGAAAAAAATATTTTATTCCTCGGAAAAGTCCCACACGTGGAGCTCCTGAACTCAGATCTCTTTATGCGATCGAAACTCTTTTTGACAGCTTCGACGACCGAAACTCAATGAATTACTATTATAGAAGCCATGTCTTTTGGACTCCCGATCGTGTGAGTGAATGAAAAATGAGTCGGGGAGATGATAGAGGACAATGGATTTAAGGCACCAGCAGGAGATATTGAGTCGCTTGCGAATTACTGCATATCCTTGCTCAAAGATTCGGGACTTCAGAAAATGCTTGCGAAACGAAGTTTGGAGATCGTGAAAAAATACGATGTCGCAAAACTCACAGACACATTGGAGTCTACATATCTGAGCGTCATAAAAAATGGATCCAGGAGGAAATAGAGAATATAGACAGGAAAATACCTATTCATTTATATAATTCGATGGACCTTGCTGCGTATCTTAACCCCGAAACTCTACAAAAACTCCAGACTGGTGGATATGTTTTAATGCTCGGACTCATGATTTTAGAATGACCGATCGTGACTTTTATCGCTTCCTTTTTGGCATCGATTTGATTCTTTGATTTTTTTATAGTTTTAATGCTCGGATGGGCTGGGGATATTTTGGGGGATGTTTTGTATTTTTCTCTAGGACGGTTTGG
Organism: uncultured Candidatus Peribacteria bacterium; assembly: GCA_964598195.1. Lineage (GTDB taxonomy): Bacteria > Patescibacteriota > Gracilibacteria > BD1-5 > UBA2023 > UBA1545. Next base: position 9,024 of record CAZRBF010000024.1, read on the forward strand.
GATACAATTTTTTACTAAAACTCACAAAAAAGGTCCAGAAAAAAACTCTGACTTTTTGTCCCGGCTGGATTCCCTTATCCACTCAAATCTCTTTCTGTCTATTTTCGTGGTGAAATTTACACCGTATATTCAGCCCTTGTGACTCACTTTTGTCTGAAAGAGTGACATTTCTTTTCGGCGCTACATGCTCTATTCTACTCTTCTTTGCATTCCGATACCACTTGCTTTTGGTATGACATGATACTATCTGGGTCAGATAAATAATGTTCTGAGTAATCATACCAAAGGCAATATTATAGCCACGTTCATTTTGGCGATATGCATTATAATCCTGTGTGTCGTCCTCGGATGGTTTCTATTAAAAAAATCAAAAAAAGTTCTGAGTGCATCGCATGGAGATAAAAATTAATACCCTTGATATTATTATCCCTATAAAAATATGAAATTTTCTTGTGTTGTTCCTGCCTTCAATGAAGGAAGAAGAATAGTGGATGTTATAAACACACTCCTGGAGTGTCCTGAGATATGAGAAATAATAGCCGTTGATGACGGGTCTTCTGACGATACTTGGCAGGTGCTTTCTGAGCTAGAAGACCCAAGACTCTTGAAAATTCGTTTAGATCAAAATGGAGGGAAAACAAAGGCTATATTTACGGGTATTCGTGCAGCGAGAGGGGATTATATCGTGACCATAGATTCAGATCTCCTGAATCTAAAATCGGAGCACATCCGCAGTCTGCTCTCGCCTATCGATCTGGGAGTAGCCGATGTGACTATTTCCCTGAGAGAAAACAGTCTGTGAATTTATAAATTATTTCTCTCTGATTTTGTATCCTGAGAACGGGTTATTCCTCGTTATTTACTCGAAGACGAATCGTATTATATTATTGGTCCATGATTTGGACTGGAAGTGAAGATGAACGAGAAGATAATCGAGAATAATTGCCGAGTTCAATCTGTCTATTTCCCTGGTGTCATTACACCGAGAAAAGCATATAAATATGGTTTTATCAAAGGAACTATGGGAGATATCCGAATGGTCTATGATTTGCTGTCGATTGTTCCGGTACATCGACTCATGTACCAGCTCTGGTACTTTTATAAACAACAAAAGGCCTATAGAAAAGATCTGTAGAAATGTCTAAAAATATGCCCATCGAAGATAATTTACTTGCATTTTATAGACTTTGTATATAGTCAACACATTAATTCGATACACCATCATCTATGTCTTTTTTCAAGAGTATGCTGAGTAATTATCGTAATATAGGAGCCATCAGCCCCTCTTCACGATTTTTGTACAAAAAAATGATCAGTCCGATGGATCTTGCGCACGATATCCATATCGTAGAATTTGGTGCGGGGAGTGGAACATTTACTGATGCGCTCCTGCGAAAAATTACTCCCGGATCACAACTGAGCATCTTTGAAATTGACCCGCTTTTTATCAAGAAGCTTCAACTAAAATACAAGAGCGATAGTCGAGTCGTAGTCTACTCTCTTGGTGCAGAAGAATCCACAAAGTTTTTTGAGGCTGGAAGCATTGACTATATTCTCAGCTCTCTCCCATTCGGTCTTATGAGCGAACCAATTATCCTTCGGATACTTGAAAGTGCAAAACATATTCTTAAAGAGCATGGAAAGTTCATCCAGTTTCAATACTTTCTCCAGAACAAGAAGCATATCCATGATACCTTCCCCCAGGTGCGTTATAAGTTCACGCTCCTGAATCTGCCACCAGCGTTTGTATATGTTTGTAAAAAATAAAAAAACTATGAACCATACTCGTAAAATTTTTTTCACAACGATCATATTGCTCCTTTTTATTTTGGGGATTGTAACAAGCGTGTATCTCTATACGACAGGATTCGATCTCGAGAAATTTCTCACAAGCCTTAACGTGGGAATTTATGGGAAAATTGGAATTGTCTTATTTCTCTACACATTCAGAAATTATCTCTTTATTCCATCTACGGTTATCATTATCGTTTCGGGGATTGTTTTCAAAGATTTTACTCTTACTGCAGTTATCGCCATGACAGGGGTTATTATAGGACTTATCCAAACCTACGCCATTGGATACCTCTTTTGAGAAGATTTAAAAAGAAAAAAATCATTTGATATTATCACCAAACACCATAAAGAGATTACGAAAAATGGAGCAAAGGCTATATTTTTTGGGGCCATGTTCCCATCTCTTCCAACTGATCTTGTTTGCTATGCTGCTGGTTTTATAAAATACAATTTTCCAAAATTTCTCCTTGCCGCCACTGCCGGAGAGTTCCCTATCGTCATGCTCTATGCATTTCTCGGCGTTCAGGCCGAGAAGTATATGAGTTATTTCGTATATTTTATTGGCGTTTTTGCCTTGGGTTCTATTGGGTGGTGGTTGTGGAAGAGAAAAAAATAACATTCTCTTTTTTTGCAAAAAATAACTTAATAAGCTATAATTGGGAATAGTAGTGCTTTTTATTATCCAATTTTTTATGGTACATCTCCTAGAATCAAATATTGGTATGTGACTTGATCACCAATGAACTCCTGGTACGATTCTACGTGCGGCAGGTGCTTTCTTTCTGACAAGAGACCCTGAAGTATTTAGAAAATATGCGGAGGTGCAAAGTTATTGTCGCTATATCGAAAAACAAAGCCCAGATATAGTTTTTTTAACCGAGGTATGTTGAGAGGATCAGAAAAATGATATTTGTAATTTCCTAGAGTCGAAGGGGTATCAATTACAATTTATGAGAGCGTTTGAGCTCCATAATATGGATGCAGAATCTCACCGATTTCTCTATAACATCGTTGCTGCAAGAGCTCCAATCGTTACGCACAATGAGTTTCAATCGAGGGTAGAAAATAAGACCGCTGAGAAAATTTATTCATTTTCACGAATATATGATCGGCTCTGAAAAAAACTGGACGATGCAACGTATACTGAGCTCAAAACGAAGAAATTTGTCTCGGGTATTCTCGATGGAGCAGGTGCTCACTGCGAAATAGATGGTGTGCACTATTGACTACTTCATGCTCATGCAACCTCGAGCTCTATTGTAGAAAACCTTCGGGAGAGTATTCCAGATGGTGCCAAAAGTATTCTCTGAGGAGATTTTAATGTGTCACAGGAGACTGGAAAGTCTCTTGCAGGCCAAGGATTTGATTATATTGACCCAGACCAGAGAACATTTCCATACTATGGACAACGGGATGGGATATTTTCACGTACTTTACATAATCTTGCAAATAGCTCAAAACAGATACTCAGTCATCCTGATCAGTTTTATGCGAGTCAGAGCATTGCTCATGCGGAATCCCGAGTATTTTGACCACTTGAAACATGACTCGGAAGTGATCATGCAGTGACACAGGTACATTTTCGCTCGTAATATTTGGGGCATATCTAAAACTCAAATCCACACTTCTCCAAATCCACCCTTCCATCTATAATCACCACTCCATCCGCCTCGAGTCTTCGGATTTTCTCAGGAACTCATCCACGGTATCAGCCAATTCGTCCATCGGTATGGACTACTTTATAGCAGGGATACATATCGAGTTCGGTATTGGCTGCGAGCATGCTGGCGATGGCTCGCGGGGAAGTACTGAGATATTTTGCAAGACTCCCATATGTGGTCACTTTTCCAAGCGGAAGAGTCTGAAGTGTTTGGTAGAGCTTCTCTGCGAGAGGGGACATACAGTAAGGGTAAAACTATATTTATTCATCGTCAGATTCCTCGTGTACTTTTTGGGATTTTAGATTCTTTTGCTTGGCAAAAAGTGGTGGTAGTTTGTTCACATAATGAAATATCGAATAAGTGAATTTATTATTGTTCCATTCTGATTTTTTTGGCAGAAGAAGAGTATCAATATCCTCTTCTTGTAGGAAGTTACGAAATTCCTTATCTCGTAAGAACTTATAAATATTTTCGTTGGTGTTTCCTGGGCGGTTTTCCATATTCCAAATGAGTGCGTCGAGTTTTTTTACAAAAAACTGCACTTTTGGTTCTATTTTCCCTGGCTCCATAGCTTCACGATAATCTTTCAAATGTGTGAGAAATACACTTTTATCATAATTTGTACGTCCAAAATGTCTTCATGGACTGAAGAACGACTTGTAGAAAACTGTTTTCGTTGGCATTTTTATTTGAGTGAGTCACTCGGATATTCGAATGATAAAATTCTCAGCGAGCGCTAGGAGCATCTGATCTTCTCGAAGATTGTTGACTCTTATAATGCTTCGTTCGTATTCTTGCATAACCTCGGCATTATCAAAAATGGATGAAAGATCATATCCCGCAGAGATGAGCATGTAGTCGAGTTTCTCTGAATGGAGAGCGAGTTTGTCAATGAGGAGTGAAGCAGAAATAATTTTTCAAACTACATTGGATCCATCACCCGTATCAAATCGGAGAACGGGTGATAGCTCATTCGCAATAGCTTTTCTCGGGAGTCGCACATTTTTTGATGATGCGATCATATCTTTGATGACCTCAATATGGCCGAGATCTTCCTCGATCTGCTCAAGTGACTTTTGGTCAAAAGAACGAAGAAGTGCTTGTATCTTCGGACTTTCAAGGGTTTTGAGCATCCTCTCGAGGGATATTTCGAGAGTTTTGTCGTTTTCGAGATCAGCAAAAAGCGAAGATATGC
>CAZRBF010000025.1:0-1977 GCA_964598195.1 uncultured Candidatus Peribacteria bacterium
GACAAGGTACATATAATTCTCGTAGTATTGGCTTTCGTTGTGCCCGATAATTTTTTTATCTTCTTATTTATGCGACAAGAACTTACATCTGCACATCACCTTTCCGGTTTCACCCTGGTCGAACTCATCGTCGTCATCACTATTCTTGTGATACTCGGAACCATAGCATTTGTGAACATTGGAGGGTACTCGAGTAATGCTCGGGACTCAACGAGGGTATCGGATCTGACAAATATTGCAAAGGGATTGGACATACTTTATGCGAAGAATAATGTCGTTCTTCCTCCAGAAAATGGAACGAATCTCTGAGTGATAACCCTTACTGCTTCTGGTACTATTATAGGATTCCAGTGAGCAGTTGGACCTAATATACTGTCAGCTGTAAAGATGAGTGGAGACGGGAAAGATCCACTAGATAAAAAGTCATATACGTATGCTACCAATCTCTGATATACCAAGTACCAACTCTTGGGATTATTTGAAGATTCGAGTACGAACATAGCATCAATCGAATGAATAGAAACAACATATGCAGGATACGAGAGTCGAAGTATTGGTGTGAAGTGAGGTCAGTTGGGAGTTCTTCTCTCGTCAGACATAGGAAAATTAAATCAACCGATACAAGAGAATTATAGTGTGGGGAGTTTTACTGGAGTGGATGTGGTAAATACTGGGAGTGGATATTTGGCAATATTGAGTTCCAAAAATATCATATCTGGAACAGGAAATAATCTCAAGCGATTGGAAATAATCTACCCAAATAACCCAAAACTTGATACAACCACTATTGTTGATGTAGCCAATGGTTCTTTAATTGGGTATTGGGATATGGAGACACTGACTTCTGGTGGAAAATTGAAAGACATGAGTGGAAATAGAAATGATGGAAGTGGTAGTGGTAATCTATCAATATGAGATGCTCCAAAGAATAATAAAACATGAAAAGGTACAAATTTTGATTGAATTAATGATTTTGTATCAGTGGGGAAGATTGCTGATTACGACATAGGTGTTAATAAGCAAAAAACAGTATCTTTTTGGATGAAATGATGAGTACAGCAATCCACACGATACATTATTTTCAAAGAAGCCTCATGTCTAGGATGGGCTTTTTATATTGCAAACACCAATCTCCTCACTATGTCTCTTACTACCTGAGTGGCAAATTGTACGGGATACTCGACTTACGGATTAACAATCCCCTATCCAAATGATAATGCCTGGCATCAGATAACCTGAGTTTACGATCGAACAAATACGAAAATGTTATTGTATTTAGATGGAGTATTAAAAAACACACGTGCTTCGGATAATGTCAATCCCTCAAATACAAATGCGGATTTTCGCATTGGAACACAATATAACAACACTGCTCCATTTGCAGGAGCTATTGACGAAGTTCGCATCTACAATAACGCTCTTTCGGATTCAAAAGTCAAAGAACTTTACGATGTTACCAGTAATTAACACCACTCATCTAATAAAAAATTCAGCCCCCAGGGAAGGCTGAATTTTTGACTTTTACACTTCAGACGCTTTCTTCCTCAGTAACGCCCATTCTCCTGGATCCTCTGGACAGTTCATCCAGATATCGAAGTTTCCACCGTGTGCGGCTTCTTTTTCCTCGCCTTTTGGGTCGAGGATCTTTTCTACATTAAATTCAAATGTTCGATCCGGTCCAATGATCTTCACGAGATCATTGAGGTCGTAGCGATTCTTCACTTCCACTCGACACATCTGGCGAGTCGCATCGTATTCACGGATGATTCCAAGATAATCCTCTTCCTTGATCTCTCCATTTTTCTCAAACCAGATTCCCTTTTCTCCGGGGTTCCCGACCAAGAATCCTGGGGTATATCCACGATTTGATATCGCAAATACTTCCTTTCCGAGTTCGTCTGCGTCATAGGACTCCCCTTTCTCGACTGCATCGAGTGCTCCGCGATAGGCCCGACCAACTCAGGCAAGATAATTGAG
>CAZRBF010000025.1:2077-13662 GCA_964598195.1 uncultured Candidatus Peribacteria bacterium
AGATCCCTAAGCAGACACACTACCACCCAAAAACATGCTTTCTGGGATGATTATTCAAGAGAGTGTGCACTATTACTTTGAATGCAGGTATTGTATAGAAAAGCTGGAAAAGTCAAGAAGTTTTTATACCTTTACATCGGTATATCCTGTTCAAACTCTTCCCCACAATTTGGGCACTTGCAGTAAAAGGTCTTTGGCTTGGCGAGGTCTTCGGCACGGACCATGTCGGTTCCGCGTCTCATTTGCGTGGTGGCAAAGAGTTCTTCTATCTTTCTCACAGCATCGGCTGGGGTGGTATCTGCTTTGAGGAGATAAGCATCGGCACCACTTTGCATGCAGCGATCGATATCATCCTGACGATTGAGGTTTGAAAACATAACGATCTTCGTTTTGAGGGAAGGGGCCAGCTCTCGGATAACCCGAAGTGTCTCGAATCCATCCATGGATGGCATCATAATATCGAGAAGTATGGCATCTGGGGCAAATTCCATGACTTTTGTCACAGCATCTATTCCATCGTTACACACCTTTACGATGTATCACTCCTTCTCAAATTTGATGGAGTAGAGCATGGATATAGTAAGATCATCCTCGACGATAAGGACTTTTCTGGATTGATTTGGTATCATAATAAGTAAGATAAAGGATAAATATTAATCTCTTTGGAGTGGGAGCTGTATGGTAAATACAGAACCCTGTCATTCTTCACTCTCTACCTTGATTGTTCCGAAAAACTTTTCTATTATCTTTTTAGTAATAGCAAGTCCGAGACCCGTACCATTAATATCTCTCGTGAGTGGATTCTTGACCTGAGCAAATTTCTCAAAAATATGGGTAAGGTGTGTTTTCGGGATACCTATTCCCGTATCTGCCACCTCGACGAAGAGGCTCTCGTCTGTGATCCACGAATGAACCTTTATGTATCCCTCTTCAGGAGTGTACTTCAAGGCATTTCCGACGATATTGATGAGCACCTGTTGAAACTTTCGATTATCGGTTCTGTATATGAGTTCATCGTAATCTATGACAATCTCAATATTTTGCTTTTTGAGGAGTGCTAATGGTTTGAGGTTTGCGATCGTATCGCCTATAAATCCCTTCATCTCTATATCTTCGTAGAACAGTTTTCACTTTCCAGATTCGAGCTTGGTTATATCCAGCATGTCATTGATAAGCGTCAGGAGCTCCTTAGAGCTCTTAAATACCTGCTCGAGATATCTTCGGGATTCGGGACTGATTTCCCCGGCATCACCATCGAGAATCATGGAAATATATCCAGATATAGCAGTCATAGGAGTACGGAATTCGTGACTCGCTATATTTATAAACTCATCCTTTTTCTCGTCGAGCTCCTGAAGCTTCACAAACGATTTTCGAAGTTCTTCTTCGAGTAAATGACTTTTAGTGACATCATTTCCTATGAAAATATATTCTATCACCTTGGCATTCTCATCGAAAATAGGAATAATCCTGGATTTGAGCCAATACAATTCTCCGGTAGCGTCTACCATTTTCAAAAGTCCACTAAATGGAAGTTTATTCGGTTCTGGTACATGCAAAATATAGTCCACGATAACACCGTCTGATTCAAAATAAGGGAGGGTATTGAGAACCTTCCCAATAACTTCCCCCCTTTCATATTTTGAGATACGACAATACTCATCATTTACATATGAGAGAGTCGCATTTGGACTGATGACAATAACACTATTGGTCTGATCCACAGCAAACTGATATTCCTGAAGGAGTCGTAACTCCCGAGATGAATCCTGATTTATCCCCAAAGCAGAAACAACACAAGGGACATTTGGTGCCACTTCCTCGAGAACTGGTGGGTCTATAGATATGGAAATTGGGGTCATGATACAGGATTATTAACATTATTCACTCCAGTATACACGAAAAATAACAAAAATTCAAAAGATTCTCGTAAATAGTTCAAAAATGTTTACATAAGAATCAGTTTATCATTTTGTATACCCAAATGAATGCTTTTTCCTTCGGTCAATTCTCCCGAAAGAATCATGGTTGAGAGTGGATTTATGACCATACGAGTAATGGCCCGTTTCAGAGGTCTTGCCCCAAATTCCCTGTCATATCCGGTGGCAATAAGCGATTTTTTGAGACTCTCATCATAAGTCACGGTTATGTGTTTTTCGGCAAGAAGTTTGGTAACATCCTGAAGGAGAATATCTATGATACCTGAGAGAACGTCTTCTGAGAGAGGATTATAGACAACAATATCATCAATTCGATTCAAGAACTCAGGACGGAAATAGTTTTTAAGCTCACTCATGATGCCTTTGGTGAGTTCAGGATTTTCCACTTCACCCTCAGTCCCTCTCCTTTCGGAGGAGAGGGAAGAAATGAGATGAGTTCCGACATTGGAAGTCATGATAATAATAGCATTCTTGAAGCTCACAGTTCGTCATTTTCCATCAGTAAGCCTTCCGTCATCGAGTATCTGGAGAAATACATTAAATACATCTCTATGAGCTTTTTCCACCTCATCAAAGAGTATCACTGAATAGGGCTTTCTGCGGACCGCCTCGGTGAGCTGTCCACCCTCTTCGTGTCATATGTATCCAGGAGGTGAACCTATGAGGCGTGCGACCGTGTGAGCCTCTCCATACTCGCTCATATCTATGCGGATCATCGCATGAGGATCGTTGAAGAGTTCTTCAGCCAGAGCTCTTGCTGTTTCGGTTTTTCCAACCCCCGTTGGCCCTAGGAAGAGAAAGCTTCCGATAGGCTTCTCAGGGTCACTGAGACCCGCCTTATTTCGTGCTATGGCTTCGGAAACCAGTTTCAATGCCTTGTCCTGTCCAACCACGTGGGACGCGAGACGCTCAAAGAGATGGAGGTATTTTTCACCTTCGCCTTCCACGAGCTTTCCGACTGGGATACGCGTCCATTTCGCTATAATCGTGGCAATATCTTCGATATCCACCTTTTCTCTGAGGAAAGATTCTCCTTTTTTTTGAATCTCTCCAAGCTCTTGTTCAACCGATTCAATAGCCTTTTCCAGTACAGGGATTTCTCCGTAACGGATACGCGCAACTCCCGCATAGTCTGCATCTCGCTCGAGTTCGAGTGCTTGATTTTTGAGCGCCTCAATCTTTTCTTTATTGGTCTTGACCGAGATAATGAGATCCTTTTCTCGTTGCCATTTAGAGAGCTTTGTGCGGAATTGTTCTTGCATTTCTGCCAGAGTTTTTTCGAGTTCATTCATGATTTTTGCATCCTGCACTTTCTCGGCCTTAACAGCCTCTCTTTCAATCTCGAGTGAACGAATCTCTTTTTCGAGTTTATCGAGCTCAATAGGCTTACTGGTCGAGCTCATTTTCACACTTGCAGCCGCTTCGTCTATGAGGTCGATGGCCTTGTCTGGGAGCTTGCGATCAGGGATATATTTGACCGAAAGTTCTACCGCAGCCACAATTGCCCGATCGGTAATCTTGATCCCATGAAAAGTCTCGTATTTATCCTTAATTCCACGAAGGATAGCAATAGCATCCGTGATAGTTGGTTCATCGACCATGACCTGCTGAAATCGACGCTCGAGAGCCTGATCTTTTTCGATGTATTTTCGGTATTCATTGATGGTTGTGGCTCCAATCACCTTAATCGCCCCGCGGGCAAGCGCTGGCTTCAAAAGGTTTCCGGCATCAGCCGAACCTTCCTGGTTTCAGGCACCGACAATGGTATGAACTTCATCGATAAAAAGAATAATTCCTCCGTCTGATTTTTCGACTTCTTTCAGTACACTCTTGAGTCGTTCTTCAAACTCCCCACGGTACTTCGCACCTGCTATAAGAGCCCCGAGGTCAAGGGTGAGAATTCGCTTATTTTTAAGCACGTCAGGCACATCGCCTTCAACAATTTTTCTGGCAATCCCCTCAACGATTGCTGTCTTCCCGACTCAGGGATCACCGATCAATACAGGATTATTCTTGGTTCGTCGAGACAGAATTTGAATGGTCCTATGAATTTCTTCCTCTCGTCCGATCACCGGATCGATCTTCCCTTTCTTGGCCATCTCAACCAGGTCAATGGTGTACTTTTTTAGGGCCTCATAGAGATTCTCCGCATCATTTGATGTCACTTTTTCACCGCCACGGAGAGCCTCCACTTCTTTCTTATAGACAGCAAAAGTAATGCTAAAAGTTTTAAATATATCATCCAAACTCTTCGCTTTTTCTATGAGCGCCAAGAAAAGATGCTCCTCAGTGATATAACTATCCTGCATAGTTTTTGCAAGTGTATCGGCATACACGATAACAGTATTGAGCTCACCAGAAAGAGTGATTCACGACTGCCCACTCGCTTTTGGAAGTTTGTCGAGCTGTTCAGCGCTCCTCTTGGCAAAGAGCTCTACATCCGCTCCTACTCTTCCAAGCAGTTCGCGATTAATGCTTTCATTTGAGCCAAGGATAGACGAGAGAAGATGAATACTCTCAAGTGCGGGATTGGATTGTTGTATCGCCAGGTTTTGCGCTTCCTCAAGCCTTTTGGAAGCCGAAATGGTATAACGTTCGGTATTCATATATTTTGAAGATAAGAAATAAATTAGCACGTACATTATATACGTGCTAATTTAAAAATCAAGAGAAAATATTATTTTTTGTAACACATGTGGATACGTCGTCAATCCAAATAAATTTGCATTCACCCCCCCCCTTGTGTATACTATCCACGTTTTATATCATTAATTTACATATATGAGTACCTTTAAAAAACTTATTCGTAAGCCCTTCTGATTCACCCTCGTCGAACTTATAGTCGTCATCACCATTCTCGTTATTCTCTGAACTATAGCATTTACGAGTCTCTCTGGTTACTCTGGCTCTGCCAGAGATAGTTCCAGAATATCAGACCTTACCAATATATCCAAAGGTCTCGATATAGCCTATGCCAAAACCAGTTCCTATCCCATGCCAGATAGTTACTTTACTGTCACCTACTCAGGATGAGCTGTATGGTACCAATGAGAAGTAGGAACCACTGTCATGAATATCCTCACTTCTGCCTGAGCCAAACTCTCCAAGCAACCACTCGATCCTCTCGTAACCACAGCCAAGTATACCTACTCCAAAGTAGCCTATGCCAAAGATTCCTATCAGCTCAAAGCGAATTGGGAAGGGGATAAGATAGCATACAATCATAATCCATGAAATCTCACCCTTTCCACCTCATCCCCAACCCTTCTCCTAGCAGGAGAAGGGAGTAAGGATATTCCTCCTCTCCTTCTAGGAGAGGATCGAGGTGAGGTGAAAGAACTTCCGTTCATCTCCCAAGCCCAAGCAGCTTCCTGAAATCCCACTGTTGCCTACATCGTAGGAAACTACAACTGAGTAGTCGCTAAAACTCAAACCGGAACCATGACCTACATCCTCGCAGTTCCGAGTATCATGTCCAATACCGGATCCACTTGATCTGTTTGAGTTATCCTTGCCATAGATTCAGCTCAGAAAACCCTCTCTGGAGCCCTTCTTACAAATGGATGATCCAATACTACCGGAGTAACCTACAATCCCGTAGTAGCCTATGCCGCTAGCTCTCTTCCTTCCAACATTCTCGAGAAAACTGCTCTTGCCACCGGTATCGCCACTGCCTATTCTGGAAGCAGTCTCGTAACGAGTTCTAATATTCAACCATATATTGCCGCATATTCAACCAATGATACCAATACTCTTGCGAGTCTTGGAGAAAATGCGGGAAGTAGTGTAGGGGGAAGTATGGTAAATACGCAAATACCACAATACCCTGGGTGTAGTGCCCCCGATTTTTTTGTCGGATGAAGATACTGGGCAGCGTGTAATGTCGGAGCTACAACTGTATCAACCTGATGTATAGCTGGTTCAAGTGATAGTACTATCTGAACAGAAACAACTAATGGAAAATACTTCCAATGGGGAGAGAATGTCGCATGGGACTACGATGGAGGCACAGGATCTGCCGATAACTGTACCTGGAATCGTGATACCCAGTCCTGCGGATCATCTGCATTATCTGACTGGCCTGCTACTGTAAGTGATACTATGTCTGGTGGGGTCAATCGTTGGCATGACTGGAGTACTACTGATAATAGAGGTCCTTGTGCTCTCGGTTACCACGTGCCAACTCACTCTGAATGGATTGCTGCTGTTTTTACAGTAGGACTAGATTTCAATTTTATTATCAAACTTCCTGCGACAGGCAACCGGTATAAGTGAAGTGGTCAGATTTGAAATCAGGGACTTATTTGAAACTACTGGTCATCCAGTACAGATGATTTATTAGGCTGAAGAACAGTGGATTTATATTGAGGAGCATACTCATTTGGTGGTATGTATCGAAATTTTGGTTTGTCTGTGCGTTGTATCAAAAATTAAACATTCCAATCCCTCATCCTACCTATTCTCCAGCATGGTTCGTAAATACAAGCCCTGCACCTGAAGGCGTGCCCACTCGGTTTTTCGGAGGAATTTGAGACTCGATTCCTTGCTCGGATGGCTCTTGAAGCAGTTGATTCTAATGAGTTTACTGAGCTCCTCAAAACCATACACCTCGATCAAAACATCGAGAATCATGGCGAGCGTGACTCCGTGGAGAATCTCATCGTTTCTATTATTTTGTTGCATGATTTTTGCAATAATTTAAAGTGATACATTTGATACTTTCTTGTGAGAAAAAATTATTCTCCCATATGAACGGTTTCTACGATAGCTTGTACAATAGGACTAGCTGGACTTATGGACTCGATCTTGACAGAGCTTTTTTGATCAAGGAGAATGTACACTGTTCCCGTTGCTGGGTCGGTAAAAGAATTGCTCTCCACTCCGTTTAGCTCATCGAGAACAGTATTACGATAAAAATACACTCGTACTTCACTCTCGGCAAGTGATTCTACACCCGTTCCAGTGGAAATACCAACCGTGTGATTTGCACCAGCTTGTGCTCCAAATCCAGAATAATAGCTCTTTTTTGGAAGGCTAAATCCATAATGAAAATTGGTATTATAGTATGGGACGAGACTAGATCCAGACTGGGTCGAACCAGTCGAAGTATTGACAGTTCCGGAAAGTGAAGTCTCTGAATCTGGCGATAGAGAAGGAGGTTCCGAAGTTGTTGGGCTCATAGATTCAGAAGAAGAGATAACTCCTGTGGATTCACTGTTAATTGTTTCTGGTCTGGTAGACTCTGTTGGTTTGGCCTCATCCTTACATTCACCCGTAGAGGCAATTTTTACTCGGGCGATCTTCTCGGCTGTACAGCTGTTTGCATATGTCTTCCCATCTGCACCGCACACAGGAAGCCACCCAGTCGAACAAACTGGCGCTGTAGATCATGTGCTCACAGTAGGGATTACTACTGGCGGAACTGTTGTTTTTTTTGGCAACATAAGAATAGCAAGAACTATCACGAGAGAAACAGTGATAAATATTTTTGTATGGTTATTATTCATAGAAAAAATGGTAAAGGATATATGAAAATCAAGTGTATGAAAAAGAGGAGAAAAGTAAAGAGAAAACCCCAATTAACTCGCGTTAACTGAGGTTATTTATAAACAATATCACTCACAGGAAAATACGATGTAGACCGGGAGATGATCACTCACCTTCCGCGCCGCATGTAAACTTTGGTCAGTAACGGGCGAGAAGAGTTTATCTGGAAAATCGATCGCCCCAGAAAGACCCCTCGCTTGTGTGAAGAGAGGATTCCCAGACGGTTCTTATATGTATTCTCGAGTACAGTTTTTCATAGGAGTTCAGGGTGAGTGTGTAAGTGTTTCGTTACATTGTATTATGGCGTATTTGGGAGAATGTCAAGACATTGTTGGGAGAGAATTTTTATCGGTCCGTATAATCAAAACCGAAGTGCAATTTTTAACAAGAATGATATATAAAATCTTATTTTAAATGGAGTTTAAAATTTTGTTTACTTTTGAGAGTATCTGACGATGTAGCTCCGATTTTACATAAAAACGTAACCATCTATCACTTAGGTCATTAACTCAAAGATGTTCTATTCGAGAATCCTTATCTGGCAAAGCCCTGAGCAGAGGAAATGCAATTTCGTGAAGCTGTGTCTCAATATCTTTAATTCGTGGATTATTAGGAGGGATTCATTTATTCGTTATCAGATCTGTCCTGTAACGAATGAGGCTATCAAAATCTCTCATAGAAAGTCATCTGGTCATAATATATAATTATAATGGATTAAAATATTCTTTCTCAAATTTTATTGGCAACATAGGCCATGATAAATACATAAACATTATGTAATATATGACGAATAAACAAAATATGTTGTCAATACCAATATAAATCATTTCGTGGGTTTTCTTTTCTGTAAAGACTTATATAACTCATGAAATATGGCAACAAAATTTGCCACAATTTGGATTTTATCTTCGAATTGAAAGCACTTCTTGCTGTATGGCAGATATTTTCTGCTCATGAATGAGCGATTGAATAAGCAATAATCTTTCCTCGGGGATTCGAATTTTTGCATCCAACTGGATGAAATCCAGAATTCTTCGAAAATTTGGAGTACCAAGAATATCTCTGTCTCTTTGTGTTAAATGATCTTCAATAATGCTATTTAGGCCCAAAAGAGCATCGCCGTTATGTTGTTGTATCCGATCAAAAAACTCTCAGATAATAGGCTTCGCAAAAGGATTCTGAAAAATCATTTCTTGTATAGTTCCGATTCCCGTTATCCAGGGAACGATAAGTGATTTTTGTACTTCTGAGTGCGGCTCTTGTCAGACAAGTATGAGCAACAGATGAGAAAGTCACTGCACTATTGCCATTTTTTTGTCATGCTCTTCTTGGTTGATATGTACGATGCGTATTCCACATTTTTCTGCATTATCCAGGAGAAATCTGCCTGGAATAGAGATGTTTTCTGTGGTTGCAACTGTCAGACCTTTTTTTGCTCCTGGGCCAAAAAGAAAGTGGAGATTGTGAACTTCTCGTGGCGAGGTGCTCATGACACCAGAAAGATTTACAATCTGATTTTTTGGGACTCCATCTTGTAGGAGTTTTGTTACACATTCTTTCGTATGTGATATAGGGACAATTATAACATGTCCGCCTTCTGTAATGTTCTTGAACAATCCACGTTCTTTGAGGTCTGTGGCATGTTGTCAGTCTGTTCCGTGTAGAGTAATCATATATGGTAAAAGTTAGAGAGAATAAATAAAAAAGGGCCTCTGGTGTTTTAAACAGAGGACCCTACGAAAACTTATAGTGTTAAGTTTTATCTGTAGAAAAATGTACCTCTATTTTTGAAGAGGTAGTAATATGTACAAGTGTGATTTTTGAAGAGAAAAAACATAGAATGGGAAAATTTATAAAATATCCTTTCCTGGAATTGTATTGGTACAAGTAGTACCGTTGATATATGTAAGCATTATATAAGATACGAAGAAAAAACAAAATATATTGTCAACGCTATTATACATGATATCAGTAATTTTCCTTTCTACAAAAGTATAGTCGACTATAAAAAATAGCAACAATATTTGCCACTAGATGGGGAATGTGTGTGAAATCTAAGGCATTTACGTGTATATGAACCATGTCATTTTTGATTTTAAAATGTGCTTGATTTTTCCTGCTTTTCCTTATAATAGAAGTATTTCTAGCATCTTATATAACCGGTCTAGTAAGTACCAGCTATTTCATTATTTAAAATAGTACTATGTCCAATATTTTCTGGGATTATAAGTCCCTTGATACAGCACAAAAATCTGGCATTGTTATTTCTTTGAATCGAAAAATCATGTTTGGTGTTTTTGATGCAGATGATATAGAGGATATTCACAAATATTTAGACGAACTCGATATGACAGACTACTGGCGTTATTACTTTTCTCTCTATTTTAAAAAATATGATACTCACCCCCACTCAGTCAAGGTTTCTCGATTGGCTCGATAGCCATTCATTTGGACAGAAGGTGTACTTTACAGGTGGGACGGCACTTGCATATAAATACAATCATCGTTTATCCACGGATCTGGATTTTTTTTCGTTTGATTTCCTTGCCGACTATGAACTACTCCCCTTCATTCAAGATATTAAAACTCATTTTGGAGTCGAAAAAGTAACAAGACAGAATGTATATAATCGCAATATTTTTCTCTTTGATGAACATCTTGATAATCTGAAGATGGAATTCACTTTCTTTCCATTTCCGAGGCAAAAAACTGGGGTAAACTGGAAACAATCGCTTTCCATAGATCATCCCATAGATATCGGTATCAATAAAATACATGCAGTCACGGAAAGACGAGAAGTGAAGGATATCTATGATATTTATTACATCATGACTTATGAAAAGGTGAGTCTGGAGGAACTCATTGCATGAGTTGAGACAAAATTTGGTACTGCTATAGAAAAACTCGATCTGATAGCTCGTTTAAACTTTATCGCCAAAGATATCGAGTCGATACGACCATTTCTTGTTGGAGAAGATATTAACACGAAAATCGTACGATTTTATGAGGCGATGATCTAATATTTATGTCTGATCCCAAACCCTGACAGGATGAGGGATGGAAATAAGGTACTTTTGAAAAAGAGGCGTTCGAGCGCCTCTTTTTCGTGGATTAGAACTTCAGATGAAGCTCTGTCTTTACTATCCACAAGGATAGTATCAAGTGTATATCCATAGATATCATTGGAATTTCCTTTTTATTTAAGATACCTCCGTGCATACTTAGTGCTTTCTTGACCTGGTTTTGTCAGTAAGTCAATAATCTCCTGATCGAGTTTTTTAAATTTCTCAAATTCATAAGCGACATATAATCAGTCACCTGCATCTATAAGGAGTTTTGCAATCTTATTATCATCCAAGCCTTGAAATTTATCAATATTACATGCGACGTAAAATCCTAATTTCAAAGCTATGAGCATTTCTGCTATTTCTTGATCTAATTCTTGAAATTTATCAATATTAAATACTACGCGATGCTGATCTCCTTTATTTATGAGTGCTTTTGCAAAATCTTTGTGATCTAATCCCTGAAATTTATCGAGGCGCTTTGCAATAAAATGTCATTCGTTTAGCTCCATGACTTTTCTCGCTACGTCTATATCAAGGTCGCTAAAAGTATCGATAGCTTGATCTATAAATCTAAATGTCTGAGCTTTCTTCATTACCTCAAGTATCAAATATTTTCCTCGACACTCTTTCGGAAGTCCTTCAAAATCCTTGGGTTCAAATTTTTCTTTAGCTACAAAGGCGTCTATAATGGATTTTTCATCTAAAACAAGAGCATCCGATACTGCCTTGCGTGTGTGAGTTACAACTTTGTTAATTTTCTCCAATCCTGAAGGATTTTCTGGTGGAGTTCCCCCACCACCTACCGCAAGCACATTATTAAGTTTTGTCATAATATTATAATGTAATAAATATAAAATATTCTTTCATTAAATCTTTATAGTAAAGTACTATGATTTATATTGTTGTATCCACTTTTCTACTTTCCTTCCCAGAATAAGATTCCGAGAAGCAAGAACCACCTTAATGTCGTGCAAGCACTTACGTCACAAATTTGGAAACTTGAGTAACTCATTTTCTGTACATTGAACCA
>CAZRBF010000026.1:0-4334 GCA_964598195.1 uncultured Candidatus Peribacteria bacterium
TGCTGTGGAATCTCCCCCATGATAGACCCAGAGAGTCATATCAGGTGTCCCTTATGTTTTTCCAAAAGTTCAAAGTCAATTCGTGGTCGCCCATTGTACATGCCATGGAGCCATGAATCTGTTACCATATCGATCAGGTTTTTATAGCCCTCGATATTTTTGGCGAGGAGTACAATCTCAAAGAGCTCGTTATCCTTATCTCGATTGGTCTTCCCTTTCTTGGAAATAGTCGCCTCGACTCCGATAATCGGATTGATCCCCGCCTCTTTTGCCTTCTTGTAGAACTCAAATGCCCCATACAAATTACCCGCATCCGTGATAGCCAGTCCCGGCATGGCAAGTGTCTGCGCCTGCTTCACAAAAGCCCCCGGCTTTCCGAGTCAGGAGAGGAACGAGTAGTGAGTATGAGTGTGGAGATGAACGAAGGACATAGGATCGAAATGATATGCTTTTTGGTAGTATACGAATAATTTGCAAAAAAAAAAGTAAAGTATGAAAGAATAATTCTTTCCCCTTGACTTTCTCATTTTCCTCCATACCATACAGAGGCTTTCCAAACTTTTTAGGAGAATCTCTATGGGACGAGCAAAAGAATCTATACATACACACCTCGATCAACTCGCAGTTGCACAAAGGATTTGCCACCGCTCTGGCGCATTTAAAAAATGCATTGTGTGTAATGTATATATTGATCAGGGCGATCCAGAAACCGCCAAGGAATACTCTCTTGGGCTATTCGATGATGGTGATGAAGATGCACTTTTCTTCGAAACAGAAGAAAGACTTATTACTGCGATTGAAGAAGCACAACTCCATACGTCGAGTGAATGTGCTTGTATTGGTCGGGAATAAAAAAACCAAAAAAAGTGTCGCGTGCGACACTTTTTTTTAAATCCCCCTTGTCTTCCCGAGTATTTTCGATAATATCCCTTTATGTATTCATGACCTTCAAAAAAATATATGCAAAAAACGATCCTCGCACTTGCAGGAGAGATGGGATGTGGAAAAGGGACTCTGACAAAATATTTGGTCAAGCAATATAACGCTGAGATCTATCGGTTCTCGAACCCTCTTCGTGATATACTTGATCGTATGCATCAAGAGAAGAGTCGTGATACCATGCAGCAGCTTTCGACGGCTCTCAGGAATGTATTTGGGGATGATATTCTCTCGGAAATTATCCTCGCAGACGTCGGACAGAGTGAATCGCCTTTTATCGTCATAGATGGGGTCAGGCGAGAGAGTGATATAAAATACCTCCGAAACCTTCAGGGGTTTAAGCTCGTGTATATCGATGCGGATATTTCTACGCGCTATACTCGAGTAACATTTCGTGGAGAAAATGCCTCTGATACGACGAAAACTATCGAAGAATTTATCCGAGAAACCGAAGCAGAAGCAGAGTCTAGAATCCGTGAACTCAAAGATATTTCAGATATTATTCTCGAGAATAACGGGACGATTACGGAGCTAGAGGAGCAATTTGAAAAATTACTCGGAAATCCTCTATAATAAATTTGACTCTTGGGCTCTTTTCCATACAATACCCGTACTTTTTTAATCCAGTACCATTTTTATCCCCTTGGGTAATACTATGGAAAACAATACTGGATCCCTTTTATTTTTATATATTACTCTATTCCATGCCAAATACTTCGTCGGCAAAAAAAGCTCTCAAGCAGAGTCAGACAAAAGCATCAAGAAATCGACGCTTCAACGCACTTTACAAGGAAACTCTCAAGGCTTTTCAGAAGGCTGTAGAGGCTAAGTCTGCAGATGCAACTGAGCTTCTCGGTAAGCTTTACTCCCGTGTAGACACACTCGTAAAGAAGAATGTACTCCACATCAATAACGGATCGAGAAAAAAGTCTCGTTTCGCAAAGATGCTCAAAGCTGTATCCACTAAGGCATAATCGATGGCTCCAAAAGCAAAACGTATCAATGAACATATCAAAGCTGACAAGGTTCAGGTAATTGCTGAGTCTGGCGAACAGCTTGGTATTATGTCTCTCTCTGAGGCCATTAACAAGGCAAGTGCTCTGGATATGGATATAGTGGAGATAGGTATGCAAGATGGTATTCTGCTGACGAAGATGATGGATTATGGGAAGTTTCTCTTCAAACAACAAAAGTCTCAAAACAAGTCTCACTCCAAAAAGACCGAAGTTAAGACCATCAAGCTTACGTATAAGATTGGTGATCATGACCTCGAGATTCGCAAGAATCAAGCAGTCAAGTTTGCGGCCGCAGGGCACCCTCTAAAAATTATCCTTTCCCTTCGAGGAAGAGAGAATCACTACGAGGCACTCGCTATGGACAAGGTCAATGAATTTGTTACTTCTCTCGCAGAAGTATACAAAGCAGACGGAAAGGTTATGAAGGCAGGGAATAATTTTTCTATCCTTCTTCATATAAAGAAATAATACTTTTATTTTTAATGTAATTCATGTATATGAAACAAAAAACTCACTCAGGAGCAAAAAAACGCGTAAAGGTTACCGGAACTGGAAAGTTCATATTTGCTCACTCATGTAAGCGTCATCTTCTCTCTGATAAGAGCAAGAAGGCAAAAGGACGAGACAAATACGGTATCGTTGCTCACTCAACAAACGTACGAGCCGCACAGAGATGCCTCCCTTACGGTGTTAAATAATAAATTCATTACTAAATAATTAATTACTCAATATATGGTTCGCGTAAAACGTGGTCTCATGACCAAGAAACGACACAATAATCTTCTTGCTCGTGCAAAAGGATTCCGCATGATGAATGGAAATGTATTCACCAGAGCAAAAAATGCTCTCATGAAGGCAGGAACCAACGCCTACATCGGACGACGTCTCAAGAAGCGTGATTTCCGTGCTCTCTGGACTATTCGTATCAACAATGCGGTTCGGGCTCTTGGACTCAACTATTCGACTTTCATCAACCTTCTCTACAAGAAGAATGTACAGATCGACCGAAAGGCTCTCTCAAACCTTGCCATCAGCCATCCAGCTGTATTTGCAAAAATCGTTGACTTCGTAAAATAAAAGAAAACCCCGCATGAAGCGGGGTTTTTGTTTGGACAAATGAGCATGTTATTTTTTAGAAGAACAAACCCGGTCTGTCTTTTTGAAGATAGCTGGATGAAATGTACCATCCTGTTGCCTTAGAAACTCCATAGTGCGAATGACGCACGTATTGCCATCGACGATAACTTCCAGTTTGATACGCTTCCCATCTGGGGTTTGAGTTGTGCTGGATAGCCATTCTTCATGGGCAAGTGCTTGTTTCCGACTTTCCACGCCCCACCATATGAAAATGAGAAACGTCGATACCAATATGGTTACGACAATTACTCCAAATTGTGCATATTGAAACTGTGTCTTGGATGCTGGTTCGCACCAGCTTGCTACTTTGTTTTCGTCCATTTGTTTACTCCTAGTTGAAAGGTGAATTCTTTATATCTGCATTTATGAAAAAGTCAATACTTTTTATCCTCGGAGTGTATCAAAAATACCTTTCGCCTGACCATTCCATCTGGGCTCGGTCTTTGAATCGACCACCGTATTGTAAACACATTCCGAGTTGTAGTGAGTATACGATCGAAGCGATAGAGAAGAAGGGGATACTCTTTGGTGTTCTGAAGTGAATCTGGAGAGTTCTTCGATGTAATCCTTGGAGTCGTGGTGGATATGATCCTGTGGAGAAAAAATAATTGCCTTTCTCGGTATTCTCGCTATACTCCCATTGTTATTCGCTCACTGAATATGTATGATAGAATCTCTTATAAGCATGGATGTTACACTTCTCAATTTTCTCCGATCTTTTGTTGACCCAAATTCGCCTATTCAAGTGAAGCTGATTCAAGTGGGAACAGATATCGAGGTAATTCTTGTTATGCTCGTACTTGTTGGCCTTTGGTTCTATGGTGTATACAAAAAAGATAATCAATCAAAAGTAGATGCACTTATGATATTCTATTCTATCGGATTTGCATTTTTTATTTATGTTATATTGAACCTTGGGCTTCCATTTCGACCACGCCCTGAGACTGTTTCTGCTATTCGTCCGCTCGTAGACCATCTGCCAGATAATTCTTTCCCATCTGGACATGCGATCTTTGCTGGTGCTTCTATGCTTGCGGCATTTTTCTATACTCGTCGATGGATCGCGTCCATACTTCTTGTAACAGGGATTATTATGGTATTCTCTCGCGTACTTGCAGGGATACATTACCCGGGAGATATTCTGGTTGGATATCTTATTGGACTTATCGGATCGTATGGGGTATATAAGCTCCGAAATCAGAAATTCATGACACATTTTCTCTTGGTATTTCCTGTTAAAAT
>CAZRBF010000026.1:4434-13550 GCA_964598195.1 uncultured Candidatus Peribacteria bacterium
CTCAGTATGATAGGAGCCTTGCTCGCTGGAACACTCGGGAGTATGTTCTGAGCAGTTCTCAATTACTTTATCCTTGGTCAGCTTATCGGAAAACCATTTTTGCTTAAGTATGGGAAGTATCTCCTTATTAATCATGAGAAATACCTCGAAGCAGAAAAACTCTTTCTTACCAATGATAGACTCTACACATTTCTTGGCCGATTCATACCGGTTATTCGGCATCTCATCTCCATTCCTGCCGGGATGTTTCGGATGAATTTTCCGATTTTTCTCGTACTTACTGGACTCGGAGCGGGGATGTGGTGTCTGGTACTCCTGCTTGTTGGTTACTATTTTGGAGAGGGGATGGCGGATATATTTGCCAAGTATACGAAAGAGGTGAGTATAGTGGTGGTTATAGGAATTATCGCATACTTCATATATTTCCTCAGGAAGAAAAACAAAAAATAGATTTCAAATAAAAATTCCATTCCGAGTATTCGGAATGGAATTTTTTTGACTCTGATTTTTTTATGCTGTCATGTATTCTTCTGGAATTTCTTCTCGATCGTAATTTTTACGAGGCTGATATTCATCAACCACTTCCGATCCAAAGTATTCTCCCACATCTCGATTGTTCTCGAAGTAGGCAAGTGTTGGGATAAGTCGTCCGATAATAACGTTTTCTTTGAGTCCTTCGAGCTTGTCGATCTTGCGAGCAGTAGAGGCATCCACAAGGACACGTACTGTTTCCTGGAACGATGCTGCAGAAAGCCAAGAATCCGTGAAGAGAGAAATCTTCGTAAGACCCAAGAGAAGTCGTGTTCCAATCGCTTGTTTCTGAGCGCTTTCGGACATAAGACTATTCTCTTTCTTGAACTTGATGATATCAACGATATCTCCAGGAAAGAACGAGGAATCTCCGGCATTGGTGATTTTCACTTTTGAGAACATCTGTCGTATGATGAGCTCAATATGCTTGGAGTTAACCGTCTGTCCCTGAGAAGAGTAGATTCCCTTGATCTCTCCAACGATATAGAGTTGAGTCTTGAGAACTCCGGCAATCTCCATAAGGTGGTGGATATTGATATGTCCTTCGGTAAGTTTATCTCCGACTTGTACTATATCTCCTTCGGCAACCAAGAGATTTCTTCCGGATTCTACGGTATATTCACGAGTTTGTGGTTCTTCGTCTCGAATGGTAATAACACCATTCTCGATTTTTGTTACTACTCCTCATTGTTCAGCATTTACCTTTACCTTTGATTCTTTTGATTTTGCGAGAATCTGTTTCTCGGTAATCTTATCACCCTTCTTTACGAGTGCTACGTAGTTATCATCTGGAAGGTAGTAATCTTTGCTGGTGAGTTCGTGTGCCTGGATAGTTACCACTACATTCTTTCCTTCATGTTGAATGAGAGCAACCTCTCCATCGAGTTCAGAAATTGCAGATTCGTATTTTGGATTACGTGCCTCAAATAGTTCTTCAACACGAGTAAGACCTGTCGTGATATCACCTCCTGCGGTCGCAACTCATCCCGAGTGGAACGTACGCATCGTCAACTGTGTCCCTGGTTCTCCGATAGACTGAGCGGCGATAATACCAATTGGCGTACCGAACTCAGCAAGAGTATTGTGGGCAAGGTCCAGTCCGTAACACTTCTGACACACTCCCTCTTCTGTTTCACATGTGAGAATAGAGCGAACAGATACAGATTCAACTTCTGAAGTTGTAAGAGTCTTTATAAGCTCTTTATCAATAACCGTTCCTGCTGTTGCAATAACCGTCTTTCCTGCTACTACATCTTTTGCCAAGAACTTCGCATAAATACGTTCTTCGAACGATTCTCCGAAGATAGACTTAGAAGTTGCTTTCGCGATCTCTTCGTAATGATGCGTTCCACAATCATCTGATCGAATCAGGATATTCTGAGCTGCATCCACGAGACGTCGTGTAAGGTACCCTGATTGAGCGGTTTTAAGCGCCGTATCTGCCTTACCCTTACGTCCTCCGTGTGTTGCGATAAAGTATTCAAGTGTTGAGAATCCTTCCTTCAAGTTGGATTTGATTGGGAGTTCGATAGTTTTTCCTGTTGGAGATGCTACGAGCCCCTTCATTCCACACAGCTGAGTCAAGTTACCCCAGTTACCTCGGGCTCCAGAATCGATCATATTGTAGATCGGATTTTCTGCCTTGAAGAATGGCTTCATGACTTTTTCGATTTCTCCCTTAACCTTGCTCCATACCTTTACAGACTGTTCGTAACGTTCTTTTTCTGTTAAGTACCCATTCCAGAAGCGTTTTTGAATTTCCTTAATCTTTTCTTCTCCGTCCTTGATAAATGTATGCTTTGTATCTGGGATAATCATATCATCCTTGGAGATCGTAAGCCCAGAAATGGTGGCATACTTAAATCCGATATTCTTGATCTCATTTGAGAAGAATGCGGTTTCTTCACTTCCAAATATCAAGAAGCTTCGTGCGAGGATTTTTTTCAAAACTCCCTTGGCAACCGTTTCATTGATGTACCCGAGTTCATTTGGGATAATCTCATTGAAGAGGAATCGTCCGTAAGTTGTAGTGATGATTTCCCCGTTTATACGCATCTTGATAGGTGTGTGGAGGGTGATGGCCTTGTTGTCGTATGCATGAGTCGCATCATCTCCGGAATTGAATGCGAGAGTAGCTTCTCCTGGGGCGAGTCTTGTGAGGTAATAACATCCAAGAATCATGTCCTTTTCCGGCATAACGATTGGTTCACCGTTTGATGGATTGAGCATGTTCTTCGATGTAATCATGAGTTCACGGGCTTCTTTTTGTGCTTCTTCCGTGAGCGGAAGATGGACAGCCATCTGATCTCCGTCGAAATCGGCATTGAAGGCAGTACAACAAAGAGGGTGGAGCTGGATAGCCTTTCCTTCGATAAGAACTGGCTTGAATGCTTGTATACCAAGTCGGTGAAGTGTTGGTGCACGGTTCAGAAGAACGTGTTTTCCTTCGATAACATTATCGAGAGCATCCCATACTTCTTTCCCCTTTTCTTCGATAATTTTTTCTGCGTGTTTTACATTGTATGCCATTTCTTGCTGGATCAATTTTCCAATTACAAAAGGACGGAACAATATAAGAGCCAGAGTTTTTGGGAGTCCGCACTCATTCATCTTGAGTTTTGGTCCAACGACGATAACCGAACGACCTGAGTAGTCTACTCGTTTTCCGAGAAGGTTCTGACGGAAACGTCCTTGTTTCCCTTTCAATACATCCGCAAGAGATTTGAGCTTCTTCTTGGTCGCGCTCGTATACCCAGGACGATTAGATCGCACGTCTCCGGATATGAGCATATCAACGGCTTCTTGAAGCATACGCTTCTCGTTCTTGAGGATAACCTCAGGAGCTCCAAGCTCTACGAGCTTACGAAGACGGTTGTTTCGATTGATAACACGACGATAGAGATCGTTGAGGTCGCTTGAGGCATATCGTCCTCCATCGAGCTGGATCATCGGACGAAGATCTGGTGGGAGGATCTGAAGCGCATCGAGGATGAAGTGCTCTGGTTTCTGATTGGACTTGAAGAGGCTCGAAGCAAGCTTGAGCTTCTGGAGAATCTTTTTCTGTTTAGACTTCGGAGCACTCTTCAGTTCTTTCTGATAATCAGAGATAAACTTCTTGATATCGATTCTCTGGAGAAGGGTCTTAATATGCTCTGCACCTGTTCCACCCTTAAATACATGAGGGAATTTATCGTACATAATTCGGTAATCGAATTCACCGATAACAGTGGATTCCTTGAGGCTCTTCAAAAGATCTTTCATTCGATTGTATTCTTCATCGAGATGATCGAGCTGAGCCGTAAGAGTTGCTTCTGTGTCATTGAAAACTTTTCTGGAAATCTCTTTTCCTTCGAGTTGCATTTTCGCTTCATTGATATCCTGTTGGATATGTTTTTGAAGCTCTACCTTGGAAGTTTTGTACGCAACATCGAGTTCCTTGAGACTCTCTTCTTTCTTCTCTTCGTACACGTCAGTGATGACATACGAAGCAAAGTATACAACTTGCTCGAGTTTCTTTACGGAAATATCCAAGAGGAGACCAATACGAGAAGGAACGGACTTCAGGTACCAGATATGAGCAACCGGAGCAGCGAGCTCGATGTGACCAGTTCGTTGACGACGAACCTGACTAGTAGTTACTTCTACTCCACATCTCTCACACACAATTCCCTTATATCGAATACGTTTGTATTTTCCACAGGCACACTCGAAATTCTTGCGAGGACCAAATATCTGCTCGCAGAAAAGTCCCGCACGCTCAGGACGTTGTGTTCGGTAATTGATAGTTTCTGAAATGAGAACTTCTCCATACGAGAGAGAACGGATTTGTTCCTTGGATGCAAGACCGATACTGATTCCGGCGAGGTTATCTAGGGTTTTCCCCTGGGTAATATCTCGTCGTCCTGCAAATTTTTCAATCTGAGAATAGTCAGTAATTTTGTCATTCAAGAAGTTCTCGAAGTTTTTATCTTTGAAATCTGGAATCATAAGGAAGTTAATTTAGTAATTAAGAATGAATAATTAAAACGAAGAATTATTCTGTATCTTCCTCAACTTTTACTACAACATCACCTTCTACTTTTTCTTCTATCGTTGGAATATCCATTTCTATATCGTATTGTCCTTCAAGTTTTTCAAGTTCAGAGTAACGTTCGAGCATGATTGCTTCTTGTTCTTCCAGTTCCCCCTTTTCAAGAAGTTCTATATTGAGATTGAGTGCTTGCAACTCTCGAAGCAGTACATTAAACGACTCTGGAATATTTGGTCGGCGGATACGCTTTCCTTTGACAATGGCTTCATACGATTGTGCACGTCCATTGATATCATCTGACTTGATGGTGAGCATTTCTTGGAGGATATTGGCAGCGCCGTATCCCTCAAGTGCCCATACTTCCATTTCCCCGAGACGTTGTCCTCCATTTTGTGCCTTACCTCCGAGTGGTTGTTGTGTTACCATAGAGTATGGTCCGACACTTCGAGCATGGATCTTGTCCTCTACGAGATGGTGGAGTTTGAGCATATATTTTACTCCTACCATCGTTTTTTCTTTGAAAGCATCTCCGGTTTTTCCATCGAAGAGTTGTACTTTTCCATCACGTGGAAGTCCTGCCATTTCCATAAGGTCTCCGATCTTATCAACAGAAATACCATTGAGAATAGGTGTTGCGATCGTAATTCCGAGTTTTTCTGCTGCAGCTCCGAGATGGGTCTCGAGAATCTGTCCGATATTCATACGAGAGATAACTCCGAGTGGATTCAATATGATATCTACTGGCGTTCCATCTTCCATGAATGGCATATCTTCCGGAGGTACGATTCGTGAGACGATACCCTTGTTACCGTGACGTCCTGCCATCTTGTCTCCAACTTCCATCTTACGAGTTTGTGCTACATATACCTTGATCTGTTCAAATACTCCAGTTGGGAGGTTATCTCCGTTTTCGCGGCGCAGTACGTGAGTTCCGATAACTTTACCTCCGGATCAGGCGGGTATGACGAGAGAAGAGTCCTTAACATCCTTAGATTTGTCTCCGAAAATCGCTCGAAGGAGACGTTCTTCAGGAGAGAGTTCGATTTCTCCCTTTGGAGTAACCTTTCCGACGAGGATGTCGCCACCCATTACGTATGCACCAATTCGGACGATACCACTTTCGTCGAGATCTTTGAGTTTATTGGTTGCCACATTGGGGATGTCATTGGTTGTTTGCTCAGGACCAAGTTTGGTTTCTCGAACATCGAGTACATATTCATTGATATGAACAGAGGTGAAGTAATCATTCTGCATAACACGAGAGTTGATGATGATCGCATCCTCGAAGTTGTACCCCTCCCATGGCATGTACGCAACGGTGAGGTTCTTACCAATGGCAAGTTCTCCGTTTTGGATAGATTGTCCATCTGCCAAAATCATCCCTTGAGTAATCTTTTGTCCAGAAGAGACCTTGGCCTTTTGGTGGATAAGCATGTCGTGATTGGATCGTTCAAAAGTTCGAAGTTCGTAGAGTGCTTTTTTCCCGCTCTTGTAGAGAACAGAAATATGCTTCGCATCAACTCCGATAACTTCTCCGTCTTCTTCTGCTTGTACCACGTATCCAGATTTCTCACCTATGAGTCGTTCCATTCCTGTTCCGACTACTGGAGCTTCGGCTCTGACAAGTGGAACTGCTTGTTTCATCATGTTCGTTCCCATTTCGGCACGAGTTGCATCGTCATGTTCGAGAAATGGAATAAGTGCCGTTGATTCACTCATGATCTGTTTTGGCGAAACGTCGATATGAGTAATCTCACGAACGTATTCGGATGTTGCCTCGGAGTTTTTACGAGCCGATATTCGAGTCTCTCGAAAGTTTCCAAATTCATCTGAGAGAGAATTTGCCTCCGCGATAACGAGTTTTCGCTCCTGATAAGCATCAACGTATTCATAATCGGTAGTCAAAAATCCTCGAACTTCAAGCATCTTATCACTACATTCTTTTTCGAGTTTTTTTGCATCTTCCAGAGTCATTAGAGTCTTTTCTGGAACAATAACCTTTCCTTTTGGATCGAGAAGATCATCAAGAGTAATGCGATTGATGACGGATTTTCCATCGTTTGCAACCGTGTGTTGTACTTTTCGGAATGGTGTCACGATAAACCCGTGTTTATCTACTCGAGCGTAACTCGCAAAATGGAGTACAAGTCCGATATTTGGTCCTTCTGGAGTATTGATCGGACATACTCGTCCGTACTGAGTGGAATGTACGTCACGTACTTCAAATGAGGCCCGTTCTCGGGTCAGACCTCCGACTCCAAGCGCGGTAATACGTCGTTTGTGTGTAAGTTCAGAAAGGGGATTGGATTGGTCCATGAACTGAGACTGTTGACTCGTTCCGAAGAATTCTTTCATAACAGCCGTCAGAGGACGTGAGTTGATGAATGTACCAGCGGTAGCATCTGTAAGCTCTACGATTGTCATACGATCCTTGGCAATTTTTTCCATACGAGCAAGACCCACACGTACTTTATCGTACACGAGTTCTCCGACCGAGCGGACACGTCGGTTCTCCAAGTGGTCGATATCATCCCAATCATATCCAGGAAGCTCTTCATTGAGGGAGAGAAGATAACGAAGTCCTGCAATGAGATCTTCCTTGGAGAGGAAACGCCCTCCTTCATCCTCATACTTTGTCTTGATACCAAGTTTTCGCTCGATCTTGAGTCGTGCCACTTCTCCAAGGTCAAATTTCTTCGTATCGAAGAAGGTTGTCTTGAAAAGCTCTTCTACTCGCTCATCGGTTCCAAGATCTCCTGGACGAAGAAGCTTGTATATAGCATAGAGTGCCTCCATACGAGTCTTGGTCTTGTCTTTTTCGAGAGTAGGTCCGATATATTTGGAGATAAATTCCTTATTATCAGAAAACGCTCCAATAATCTCTGAATCGGATTCGAGTCCGAATGCACGAAGGATAACAGATATAGCAATTTTACGTTTTTTATCGATCTTTACATTGATGGCTCATTTTTTTTCTATCTCGATCTCGAACCAACTTCCTTTTTGTGGAATAACTTTCATGGCAAAAGTTCCAGAAGTTTTTGCATCTGGAGTGAAGAAGATACCAGTAGAACGGATAATCTGATTGATGATAACTCGCTCGATACCATTGACGATAAATGTTCCCTGTTCTGTCATCATAGGAACTCCTCCCATGTAGACATCTTGCTCCTTGATCTCTCCAGTTTCTTTATTGAGCATCTCAAGGCGTGCCTTCATAGGTGCCTCATAGTTGAGATTCTTTCTCTTACAATCGGCCATACCGAGTTTTGGTTCCTCGATAGTCAGGCCCTTGTAATAGATATCGATTTTCTCTCCAGAGAAATCCTGAATAGGGAAGGTCTCTTCAAAAGCCTTGTTAAGCTTTACATTCAGAAAATCACGATAACTATCGAGCTGAACTTCTATAAGTTCTGGGAGCTCCAAGATAGACCGATCATCCGTAAAAAAATACCGTCCATTGACTTCATACAGTGCGCCCAGACTTTCTGGTGACACCTGTGCAGTGGAGGTAATAGATCCTTGTTTTTTTGCCATAAATACAGTGGGAATAGGGAACTAAAAGAAAACACAAAAATTGCCCCCATCGGCAGAAAAACACAGTCAGGATAGGTGCATACGCGGGGTATTGTATAGAGAATGCGGAAAAAAGCAAAAGAAAAGTTGTCTTTTCTTGATTTTCTGTATACTTAAGAGTAAGAAATTAACCATAGCCTTCCCATGAATCAACTCAGTAAACTCACACGAACATATTCTCGAGATGTTCAAAAAAACAAGTTTATATCGTTTTATATAGACTATGTTTACGATACTATGGATATAGAATGAGAAGCTGTGCTCTCAAAAGATGAGATCTTTAAACAAAATAGGAATCGTATAAACTATATGATCAAAAAAGGAATACATCATGATATACATGTCTAAATGAGCAAAACAAAGCCACAATACAAAGTAACTAAAAAAGGCACTCTTTCCATAGAGGAAATAGAAAAAGTTATCACCTCCAATGTCTCTAAGGTGACTGCTTTTGTGTTTCTTAATTATAAGAAACTTCCACTGGATTCCAGTACATTCTTTCTTTTGCACAAGAAAATTTGTTCTGACTTATTTGAAGAAGCTGGGGTGCCACGAAAGTGAGAAGTTACTGTTTGAGATCTCGTTGTCGCAAAATTTTATGAGATACGAGTACAACTCAAGGAATTAGATGATAGTATTACTTTTAGACTTCCGATTCTCAAAACAGAACAGGATAAGAAACAATTTCTTGCAGAGATAATGTATCAGTTTATCAAGATACATCCATTTTTTGACTACAATTGACGCGTAGTACGCCTTATCGGACTATTATTTCTGCTAAAAAACGACATGAATGTCACCACTTTTCGATGAGTTAATCGAACAGATTTTGTTCATGCCATGAAAATAATAACGAGTGACAATGACTATTCTCTGCTGATAAATCTTTTGTAATATCAAGAAATCCAACACAAAAAAATAGGGAGTACCACGAAGGTACTCCCAAATTTGTAAGTCAGAACTCAAAATGCAAAGATAC
>CAZRBF010000027.1:0-13543 GCA_964598195.1 uncultured Candidatus Peribacteria bacterium
CTTGGATCTGGTGAACATTTTCCAGGGTAATCTGATTTTCGAGTGCTGCTGGGATGAGAATATCACATGGTTGTGTGAGAAGCTCACTATTGCTCATCTTTTTGCCAAATCCTGCATCATCAAAGCTTTTCTTTGCTCATTTCCAATGAAGGATTTCTCCAATATTGAGGCCGTTCTGATTGTAGAGAGCAGTTTTGGAATCCGAAATTCCGACGAGTATGGCCCCCGTATCCTGAAGGAGTTTTGCCATGGTGAGTCAGGCATTTCCTGCTCATTGAATAATGACTTTTTTATCTTTGAGGCTCGTGAGTTTGGTTTCGAGATAGGCCTCCAAGACAAAGAGTCCACCTTGAGCGGTTGCCTCTCCTCTACCGAGTGAGCCACCACAGGAAAGTGGTTTTCCGGTGAAAGCCCCAGGAGAGTATGTTCCAGTCAAACGAGAGTATTCATCCATCATCCATGCCATAATCTCCGGAGTGGTATTTACATCGGGTGCTGGTACATCCTGGGTAGGGCCGATGTACTTATATAGACCTCGAACATACCCACGAGAAAGACGCTCAAGTTCTCACTTTGATAGCTCTTTTGGATCAACAATCACCCCTCATTTTCCCCCTCAGAGTGGCAGATCAAGTGTGGCACACTTGATGGTCATCCAGACAGAAAGTGCCTGTACTTCATCTTTGCTCACATCTGGATGAAACCGTATCCCTCCTTTGTAGGGACCACGAGCACTGCAGTGTTGTGATCGGTATCCAGTAAATATTTTCACTTTTCCACTGTCCATCCGGACTGGTATCTCTATCTCGAGAACGCGCTCTGGAAAGGCAAGGATCTCAAAAAAATCAGTATTCTCTCCATTAGTATTCAAATATGCCTTTGTACTCTCTACTTGTGCTTGTGCATTGACAAAAGCTGAAAGCTTTGTGTTGGAGTCTCGTGTATTCATAGAAAAAAAGTTTAGAAGTAAGAATCTGGAAATTATATCCACAAAAGTTTTAGTTGCAAATCTCTTGCAAAAAAACTATTTTTCCATATAAATAGCCACGCTTGGAAATTTTAAATATATCTTTATTCGCTGCCTGCGGAACTCGTCTATTAATGATGACTCAGACAGTCCTCGGTGGCGCTCATAAAATATATTTTAAATGAAGAAAAATACATACGGAGAGGTCGCATAGTGGCGTCGTCGCGCCCGCCTTGGCAAAGGGTGTGTGGGGCAACCCACCGATTCGTTCGAATCTCCTGGAGATTCTCGAGAAGACATACATACGGAGAGGTCGCATAGTGGCCTAGTGCGCACCCTTGGAAAGGGTGTGTGGGGCAACCCACCGGGAGTTCGAATCTCCCTCTCTCCGCCAAATTGGTCAGAATAGCAAAGGGGAGCCTGTAATGGCTCCCCTTTGCCGTCTCCGGAGTTCGAACTATTGTTTCAACTCGACTTCTGCTTTTTGGGGCGAGTTAGAACTTCTCGTTGATAAATCCCTTGAAATAGCGGTTTTAACTTAAAACTTATAATTTTCCTACGCTGGACGATGATATACTCAAATATAGCGTGAGCCACTCATCGTTTTTTTCTTTGAGGGAACTCTTTGAACTTCGTAGCAAGATCTTTGGCGTAAGATAGTGGTTCCTTTATTTGATCCGCTTTCCATTCCATAACTTTTGGAAGGTTGTTCAGTTGGTTTTTGATTGCCTCTATATTTTTCTGTATATCAGTTATACTTTCGGAGAGAGCATCTCCCAATACATTGTTTCCTTGGCTGATTGCCTTTACATAAACAGAAGCAGTTTCTTTCTTGTCGTTTTCAAGCCTTGCGAGCCCTTGACGAAGCATCGAGCCCATATCCTCCTTAATCTCTCCTTCAAGTTCAAGTTTCTTCCTGATACCGAATTCCAATATTTCGAGTTCGTCGTCATTGAATATGAGCTTTGATATCACTTCGTCGAAAATTAAATCGTCAGTAAGCTTTCCAGATATATTCATTCTATCACACATAGTCTTGTCATTACAAGAGCAACGGTAGTATTGGTATTTCTCCTTCTTTATCTGCCCTGTGAAATTATGGAGAGTGTCCTGTAAGTCCTTGTCGTCAAAAGTCATTCCTTCCTTCATTTTACAAGGACAAAGGAGAATGCCTTTCCATGTATAGATTTCGCCATTTTCTCCCCATTTGCCTTTCGGTCATACATTTTTTCATTCCCTGATCGCCTTACATTTATCGAAAAGGGTCTTGGAAACGAGGGGCTTGAAGGTTCCGAGTTCCCTGAAACGTTCGGTATAGTCAACGGTTATTGCTCCGTTCTTCATTTTGAGATGTGGGTAGTGTTCGGCAAAATGCCGTAGTGCGTCCTTGTTCTGGTTTCGGTAGTCGATGACGACGCGCCCCCAGTAGAAATCGCTCGTCAGGATATGATCTACATCCCGCTTGTTGAAGGAGTAGAAGATGTCTCCCGCCTTGGTCGTCTTGTATTTCTTGAACCCCCGTTCGTTGAGCTCCTTTGCCACTTCCTCATAGGTATACCTCCCCGTCGCGTAGAGTTCGAAGCAGAGTATTACGGCTTCGTTGATGTGGTATTTTGTGTCTACCTCTATGCGTGAGTTGTCGCCGTTCCCGACCTTGATATATCCTTTGTTCAGGTGTCCCGATATGCTCCCTTTCTCCCTGAAAGCCGTATCCATATTTATGCTCGCGTTCGCCGATTTTTCTATGCTGTCGAAAATTGCCTCCTTTATCGTCTCCGCCCAAGCCTTCTTTCCCGCATTCGTGCTACAATCCATCATATTTTCCTTGATGGAGAGGACCTCGATGGTATTCTCCATTATGAGTTTCGTGATGAGATGGGCCTCGTCGATATTGCGGGCCAAACGCGAACCCATAAACACGTAGAGGTAGTCTATCCGTTCCCCGATACCTTTGACATTCCGTCTGTCTATTTCTTTCAACATCTCCGTAAACTCGTCACGCTTTCATGCCACGAAACCAGACTTGTTGTCCTTGTATACTTTTACGACCTCGAAACCCAGCTTTTGACATTCCCGTTGGACGGTATCTATTTGGAGTTGAATGGATATGGAGCGGTCCTTGTTCTTTTCACTACTGCGTCGTGCGTAGATAAAAACTTTCTTTTGTTCGGACATAGGGGTTGTTGTTAGGATTAGGAGGAACCGTAATTGAAATACACCTCGTAAAGATAAGGATCGCCAGTTTTGGAAATGTAATAAAGATATACGTCGGGATACTGTGTTAATAGGATATACAGAAGCATCGCCATTATTTCCACCATATTCACTTTCCCGCCCACTTCGTCCTCGTCCATATCGTAAGACTTCGCAAGCCCCATTCGTAGGCTTTCGCTTCAATTGACGATATCTTCTATATAAGCAAATATACCTTCGGCTTCTGACGGTTGGTTCTTTATTCGAGAAGTTATTCCATTTATCGTCGCGACGTGGTCTACCGCCTGTGCAACGGCTTCTAACATAGGAAGTGGCTTACCTCTTTTCTTCGCTTGCTGTATGAGTTTCTCGGCAATTGCCCGTATCAACTCATCTTCGTTTACGCTCGACATAGGTTTATGGTTATTAGTTATAACTTTGAAGAATTAACTGACAGATATTATGAAAAAGTTGGAAAAAAGCAAATCTACCCCAAGATTACCAAGAGTGTGAATGGTATTTTTTGCTTTGATACTAAGATAGTATTATTCGAAAAAGTATCCCGGTATATGTGAAAAAGTAGATAGATTGGGATAATTTCAAAAGACCTTCCTCGGTCTTTAAGTCTGATTTATTGACTTCGCTTGCAGTATATGATACTATTTCAATAAATCTTTTAAAAACTATATATGAAAAAATGTTCTTTTTGTGAAGAAGAAATACAGGATTCTGCTATAAAATGCAGGTATTGTAAGAGATTTTTAAATGAAGAGAAAGTAGAGGTTATAGACGACAATGACGGCATAGGTAATGAAAATGATGTTGTTAATGAATTAAAAAAGGAATTGGATGATAAAAATTCCAAAATTAAAAACTTGGAAGATCAATTCCAAAAATCGGAAGATATATTTAGTAAGCTACAAGAACATCCTATCCTCTGACAATACATTATAAAAACAGTGAATGGAGAAGAGTTTAATATATCTGAAATAGAAGAGAAGGACAAGGAAATAGAACGACTGTCGTTATTGGTTAATGAAAGCAATATTAACAACAAAGATTATGTAAGCATTCTTTCAAAAATCCAGTATCATCCAGTCATCTGAAAAATAGCCACTGATATAATAGAGTGAAGGGAATTAGAACAAAATAATGAGTTGATTTGTGAAATAGAGGATATCTATGATTTACAGATTAAATTGTATGATGATTTTGTAAAAAACTGAATTGAAAAACAACTAAGAACTATATTTCCTTTACAGGATCATTCCTGAGAAAAGATGAGCCTTTACCTAAAAGATGTCTTTTTTAAGAAAAAACATTCTGAGGATGATTGTATTAAATATAAGATAAATTATTGTAATAATGCATGGATGAGGATGGAGATGCTCAATATGGAGAGTTGAGTGATAAAAGAGCAGGATATTTGGTTGTGTTCAGTTCTCATTCCGACAACTAAGAAAATTTTTCTCATAAAATGAGAAGAAAAACTTTTTAACAGTAGCACTAATGTAGTGATATCAAATATATTTCTCAAAAAATTTCAAGAATGATTAAGGGAAATAGTGAGCAAATTTCATTTACACATAAAGGAAGATGATTGGTCTAATTATAATCCATACGATTTTTTCGATACCAATGTAGTAGATAGCTTGTTTGAGAAGATGTATGAAGATGAGGAATATTTCCTATCTATAAATAAACTTTCAAAAAATATTTTAGTATCTTAATTTCAGTTTTATGAAAATATGTCCTTTTTGTTCCGAAGAAATACAAGATGAAGCGATAAAATGTAGATTTTGTGGAGAGTTTTTAGAGAAAAATGAAAAAAACTCATCCAATATCAAGAAGATTTTTATAGATGCACTACGATGGATAATATATATTCCTATCATTTTATTGTGATTATTTATCATCGATAAGATTGTTATTTATGTTCTCCTATTTCTTTTTAGTATGGGCACAACATCGTTGTTTCTTACATTATTCTTTTTTTGATGACTTTTGATATATGGGATAACATTAATAACTATTCCCATATGATATATGGTTAAGATTTGTCCAAAAATCAATATTTGAAGATATATCTTTTCCTGATTGGCTTTTCTCTATTTTATTATCAGGATTATTTCTATTTGGATCCCACGAGACGGAACAGATTTATGAATTATTGGATTTCAATTAATTCTCTCAACAGTGATATTTCTTGGTATTATGGGTGCATTGATCTTTTTTGCTTTTAGTATAGAAGAATAGCTCTTTTATTAAAAATAATACAGTAAGAGAAATAATTATCTAACAAATTCAACTTTTGAACTATGAAAATATGTCCTTTCTGTGAAGAAGAATTAGAAAATGAAGTTATGAACTGCAAATTTTGCGGAGAAGATGTCAGTAAAAATTGAATTGATAATAAAACAAGGATTTGTAAATGATGCTGAGTGGAAAAGCCTGAAACATTGGAATTTTTCAGTATTGTAAATAATAAACGACCCGATGGCACAAAATATACATTATTTAGATGAAAGTGTAAAAAATGTATGGTGAAAAATGTCAGATCTTGGCAAAAAGATAATCCAGAGATGAAATCCAAGACGGATAAGGAAAGAAGTGAAAGACTAAAAAACGCACCATGATCCCATACAAAAGAAGATATATCTGTGATTAGAATTTCCCAAAATAATAAATGCTATTATTGCGCGAACATATTAGATGAAACACAAGAAAAGGATCATAAAATCTCTCTGATTAGATGATGAACTAATAATCCAGACAATATTGTTTTAGCCTGCCGTAGCTGTAATAGGGATAAGCACAACAAGACTGTGGAAGAGTTTTTTCAATGGAGAACTGAAAATAAACTATCAATTAACAATGATTTTTATACAATAAATATTGGTTTGATTGCGAATATAAGTATTAATGACTAATACACATTTTATAATGGATAGTTTTTGAAATGTATATCTATGGATATTTATCATCCTTATACTCATTTGGGTTATTTTATCAAAAACAAAGGATAGGGAAAGGCTATTTTTTTCTGAGTGGGACAGAATTAGAAACGATGCATTATCTTATTATTGAAATGTATGTAGTAATTGTTGAGCTGGTGATGATTTACAGGTGCATCATAAAAAACCAAGACACGCATGAGGTGATGATAGTATGGCAAATCTCATGGTTTTATGTAAAAATTGTCATGAAAAAGAACATTGATATGAGTTTAATGACGATAAAAAAGGTTCAAAGAGTGCCTTGAATGAAAAAATGGCTATAATAAACGAAACTATCTCAAATGGGAGGAAAATAAAACTCACTTATTGTAATACATACAAAAATGAAACTACCGATAGAATAATTACCCCACTGGAATTATATAAAAAAGAGTATATTAGCAAGGCTTGATATAAATGATTCCATTGGTATATTAGATGCTATTGTCATCTAAGAGGTTGAGAAAGAAATTTTCAAATTAGAAATATAAAGGCTTTATCAGAAGTGTAATCTTTCATTTAATGAATCTTCTTCTTTTCTCTGACACTCATTGAGAACTCTCAAAATACATCGATGAAATCAACTTTGAAAATATTGATCTTCTTGTATTCCTGTGAGATAATCTCATTGCAGATTTTGAGTTATTGAAGCAGATTCCTATTCGGAAAATAGGAATCCTCGGAAATAATGATCCGTCCGAAGGATTATCAGAGAAGATTGATATATTTAAGCATTACGATATTGAAGATATTGCCTTTAAACGCATTCTAATAGAGGGTAAAAGCTTCTTTGGTATCGATGGCAGTGTTTCCTATATGCTTTCTGAAACACTGCCGAAAACCACTACTCATCCATGAGTTCTTAAAATACAAGAAAAGCTTGAAGATTTTGTAAATATGGAAAGTGTGGATATTCTCATATCTCATTTCCCTTGTGCCTGAATAATGTCAGGGGATAATCTCATGTATCGTTGACTGAAATCTATCCGTTCCTTTATAGAAAAAAACCATCCAGATTATTTTTTTCACTGACACATGCACAATCCAGAAGAATCAGAACTGTGAAACACGAAGATTATTCAGGTGTATCCGTGGAAGAAGATTGCTTTATAAATAAAAGTCTTTAAAAAATGCCAAATCTCCATATCTTCTCTGGTTCCATCCTCGACACCCCATCAAAAACCCTCCTTATATCTATCGGAGAAAATGGGGTCTTGAAAGGCGCAACAGCACGGACGATGGCGGAAAGATTCGGATCAGAACTTCAAGAAGCAGTGCTCGCAAGTGGTCCATTTGAGAAATGTGATGCAAGACTTTTTCCAAGAGACGGATATAATCTCATCTTTGGGCGCCCGTTCGATTATGACATAAAACTTCTTACTATCTTTGGGATAGAATGAGTGGTTAAAAGTGCTTTGACCATATGTGATGAGCGATTATTCCCTGATATCGCAATATCTGCACTTACAGCGAATTATCTTCCCGATTCTGACGGACAAATCAATGATATAATTCATCTTGCTATCCAAACCTATTTTGAAAAGCATACTGATAGTTGAATTAAAGATATCTATCTCGTAAACTACATCAAAGATATTTTTCAAACAAAGATATAATAACTTACCAAATTTATGAAGACTCTTGTCCTCACAGACCAGCCAGCATCTCGTTCAATCAAGGAAATATTGGCAGATAATCCAGATATTGAGCTTATCATCACTCTTGGAGATCTTTCTTATGAGATACTTGCAGACCTGAAAGATATTTTCCATATACCAAAGATTGGAATATATGGGAACCATTGCGATGGGACATATATGGAAAGACTCGGGATAACTAATTTACACTTGCGAGCTGGTGTTTATAAAGGAATTACCTTTGGTGGCTATCAATGATGTGTTAAATATATTGAGCACCCATTTCATATCACACAAGAACAATCCAAGAAAGATTTGTTGAATTTTCAAAAGGTGGATGTATTTATCACTCATTGCCCCTCCTCGTTACATCAATGATAACGAAGATATCTGACACTATGGATTTGAGGGTATCAGAGGATATGTTGATAGGGTTTCCCCAAAGTATCTTCTCCATTGACATACCTATGAAGATGAGCGATTTATGACACATTATCAAGAAACAGAAATACGATATGTCAGTTGAGAAAAAATTATTGACTTAAAGATATAATTTACCAAATCCAATCTATGAAAACTCTCGTCCTTGCAGATCGTCCAGTAACTCGACCTATCAAAGAAATCCTTGCGGATAATCCAGATATTGAGCTTATTATCACGCTCGGGGATCTCTATTTTTATGACATTCAGGAACTCTCAAATATAACATATATCCCAAAGATTGGGGTATATGGAAATCATTGCGATGGGCGGTATATGGAAACTCTTGGGATATCGAATCTACACCTTTCCCCAAAAGAAATAAATTGAGTCTCCTTTATTGGATATCAAGGGTGTGTAAAATATAAAGAGAGTGATCTCCAAACGACACAAGAATACTGTCAAAATGTAATGAGAAGCGTTCCACGATATGATGTTCTCATAGCTCACTGTCCACCTCATGGAATCAATAATAATGATGATCCAGCACATATTGGCTTTGACTGACTTCGTGAATATATAGACAGAGTCTCACCAAGATATGTATTTCATGGGCATACTTACGATAAAGGGGATTTTATAGAGAAATATAAAGATACAGAAATTATTTATGTTCATCAGGAAAGGATTATAGATATCGACATCCATTGTTCCAAAGATACGGCACCAAGTATCTGCTGACATGCCCCAAAAACACCAGAAGAATGGTTAAATCTTGCCAGAATGTTATCAGGGGTTGTGGATAAGGAAATGGATGAGTTTGATACAATCAATCCAGAAGAGCTTATAGATAAGCTCCCAATCCTCCTTTCTCTTGTGAATTCAATAGCTTCATTACGATGACAAGAGGGGTTCTTTCTCTATACCCGTCCTGATAATACAGGGGGCAAATATAGTGAAGAGTTATATAAATTGGAAGGGGCTGTAACCAAACGGTTTGAGAATATTTTGAATCGCATTAAAGAAGCTTGATTATCAGAACAAGCTCGAAAATCTTTGTCGGGATATTTAGTTGATTTCTGGTTTCCAGTAAAATAATGAAAAATCTACCTCTTAAATAGGGTATCCATCTCATCCTTGCTAACTTCATAGGTTAAAACTTCCCCTGTTCGAAGTTTTAGTGTGATTGAAGACTTCCGAAATAATCCTGCCGATACAGTCTTTGTGAGGATATTTTCAAGATTGATTGTGTCGCCGCATAATTGGATTTTCCTTGCTGGCTTTACTTCGTGGATTTCAAAGGTTGGATGTGTCATAGATAGGGATTATTAGCGGATAGGATGCTACTATATATACAGAGTCCTCTTGCCTTGCTCATATCGATTCGGAAAAGGTGTATATATTCATTATTACTTCTATCCTTACTATTATGTTGCCTATTAACAGAGTTATTTTATCACTCGGGGTTGCTGGTTTTGTATCATCTTTCCTGCTGACTTCATCTATTACGCCTAAATTACAAGAATCTTTCTCTGAGTTTTCCACTCCCGAACATTCCGAGTTCCCTGACGCCCATTCCATATTTATGGATGAACTCCGGAAACATAACGATGAACTCCGAACCTGTAAAGAGAGAAAACGATGTTTGTTCCTCATAGAATACACAAAGGTTCTCAGGAGCAGGATAGAAACACTCTCAAATAATACTGAGCCGTTCGGATACATTCGAAGGCTGTATGGAGATGGTTCGTATGTTTGGATTATGGAGAACAGAGACCTCATAGAGCTCCAATTTGACGAATGGCTCACCGAAGAGCTCTTAACAAGGACAAACGGGAAGATACTGTCGGAAGATGCTGGATTTACCACACAAGAGGTTCACAATATCTATTACGACTACATAAGCAAGATAGGATTTCATCTCATCCATGAGAAAGGAAAGACTGCCGAAACTCCTCAAATGAGAGCGTTGTATGCTTATCAGGCTTTCCTCTTGTTCTCTGATAGAAGACTCTTCCAAATTGAATAGGTAGCAAATATCTCTTACCTATAAAGACCTGTCAAGTCTCGTTTTTTTAGGACACACAAACTATGAAGCTTATGGGGTTACAGGAATGCTTGTGAGTTCGCCAGTTTCCTGAGCGAAAACGAGCAAGGATTCCTGTGGAGGAGAACTAGAATTGATAATGCAAACTTCTCTAATACTTTGTTTTTTAAGAATTTCTTCTCTTTCACGTATAATGGATGCAAATTTCCTTGGTGGCATTTTTAGAGCCGTATGAATGCGTTCGTGATTGTAATAATAGATTCGATAATGAATTGCTGCAATGAGATCTTCAATACAAGCATTGGCATTTGGAGAATCAAGCTCTAGTTTAAATTTTCCATAATAAGACTCTTGTCCTCCGTTCTCCCAAGGAGATCATTTTTTACTCATGGATATTTGTATACCTTGTTCTCTGAGATAACTCATAATCAAGAAACTTCTGTATTCACTTCATTGATCCGAATGAAAGATTTGCGGAATAGCTTGCGTGTACTTGATAGCCATTTTAATAGCTTCAAGTGCAAATTCCTTCGTATGAACAAAAGATATGGAGTATCCAATGATTTCTCTTGTATACGCATCAAGAACAGTTGCAAGATACAGATGAATTCAGTGATAAATAATATGAGTAAAATCCGTTCTCCAGATAACATTCGCTCGTATGGGACATATATTTTTTGTAAGATTTGGTATCTTAGTATCTGGAAGCCCTACATCTGCGCTCTTTGTAAACTTTCTTCCTATCCGCACTTTTGCGAAAATGGAGAATTTTTTCATGAGTCTTCGAGCTTTTTCAAAACATATTCCCATACTCCAGGCAATGCGTCTATGACCATACCATGGATGGGCTTCG
This sequence comes from uncultured Candidatus Peribacteria bacterium, assembly GCA_964598195.1. Lineage (GTDB taxonomy): Bacteria > Patescibacteriota > Gracilibacteria > BD1-5 > UBA2023 > UBA1545. Next base: position 11,114 of record CAZRBF010000027.1, read on the forward strand.
TGGAGAGATTTCAACTGTGATTGAAGAAGAGTATCTTTCGCTGTTATCTTGGAGCGATAATAAAGAAGTGATCTTGCTACTTTGAGCGTTGTACAAAGAAGAAGTTTATTGCAATCTGGATTATGAGAGAGGACCTCTCGAGCGAGCATAATCTTGCTCATCTTTTTTTTTGAATCGTTCAACTACCACGCTGAGCGATCATATAATCTGAACAAGATCTTCTTTTTCTTTTTCGAGCCTATGAATCTTCGCAAGATAGGCCGATGAAGTAATCCCACTCTCATCTACTTCTTTTTTTAACCACGACCGAATAGTTTCAACCGTGACTCCAAATTCAGATGCTGCATCTGATAGTTTTCTTCATTCAAGCTTTACTTGACGAAGTATAGTAGCTCTTACCTCGGGAGGGATTTTATGGAATGTTCCTGGCATAAAAATATATAAAAAGTAAAGAAATATAAATATATTGAACTCTCATTTTCTTGGCATCTTATTCAAATTTCATTTTATTTCTATTCAAATGAATGAAAAATAAGTCACCGAGCTTTCGAGTTCGTGTGTCCTATTTTATCCGGACTGGTCAGTCTGCTTTGAAGGTTTGGAGCGCATTCCACTCGAAAGAGCTGGGGCTTTATGGCTCGAACGAATTGAGTGCCGATCGAACTCATTCAAAACAAACTTAATCATTCCAGTCTCTCAATTACGCAGAGGTATCTCTGAATTACTATGGACGAGATAGAGAACATCTGCAACAAACTTGATTTATAGACCCTCTTCTGTATTATCTACACTGATAGACATAAGTCTTTGTATGAGTAAGTCTTCTATATGAGAAGTATCTGTATTAAGAGTATATAGGTTATAATCCTTCTGGGTATCTATAACAAGAAGAGATATCTTTCGTATAAAGGGTTTCAGAGTATTAAAGTTCTTTGAAGACTTGCTGGATAAAATTGGGATGGTGGCAAAACCGCTACTCACTAAAATATACTTCTTTCAGTTCCAATAAGGCTTGCCCAGTGCTTCACTTATAGAAAAGTTCTAACACCGCCCTTTCCTCTCCGCCATTTGAAAACCAAAAAACACCCGAATGGGTGTTTTTGTTTTCATGCGGAGAATGAAATGGGAGATTCGAAACCGTAGTGATACCGATGAATGAAATGAATCGGGAAAAAAGCCAACGATTTGGCTTTTCATCACAAGGCGTTTTCTCGAAGAGAAACGGGTCTCCCTCTCTCCGCCATTTGAAAAATCAAAAATACCCCTCGTGGGTATTTTGTTTTTTTTATGGAGACTATCTTCTCTGCCATTCTTTCGGAAATGTATTCGTAAGGCGGCCACTTTTTGCATGGACTGATTCGAGTCCTATGTTGAGTCCATCGTATCTGAGGATATAGTATCATTCTCACGCCCTCACCCCCGACCCCTCTCCCAAAGGAGAGAGGTGGGATATTTCTCCTCATCTCAGATAGATATCGAGCTCTTGCTCACTCTGGATATCATAAACAAGTGTTTTTGGGAGATCAAAATCTCGACCGATTCGATTGTCGGGAGTAAATATTCCTTCCTCGATTCGCCCGAGTCTCTGCCCGAGACGAATGGGGAAGACTTTCTGCAAGAGGGCTTTTGCTGCAGCATTTTTCCGTATAGCAAGAACATCTCTTTTGAACTCAAAAAGGGAATAATTGGTGAGATCGAGTCATGTTGCGTCTATGAATTTATTTACAAGACGTTCATGATCTTTGGAGAGGGAAATAAGCTCTTCGTTAAGTTTGATAGGTCGGATTGTTTTCTCTAATCCCCCCGACTCCTTCGTCGTCTCCCCCCTTACTAAGGGGGGTTGGGGGGATTCATTTTTCCGAATTTTACACACAAAAAACCCTCAGGAAGCCTCTTCGTGGGGCCAGAAACGCTTCTCAAATACAATCTCGAAGCTGTCTGGATATCGAGACCGTATCTCGTTTACTACTCATTCATTTTCGATTTTATTGAGTGTGCAAGTAGAATAGAGCATCTCTCCACCTGTTTTGAGAGAAATAAATGCCGCATCAAGCAGTTTGGTTTGGAGTCTGGCAATGGTGTGAATATTCTTGAGATTCCAGTACTTCACTGTCTGGGATTCCTTGAATCCAATTCCTTCCCCTGAACATGGGGCATCGAGCAAGATTCGATCAAATGTTTCTGGAAGATTTCCATAATATCCACCATCATAATTTGTGATCATAATGCGATCATTACCAAGACGTTCCGTATTGGAAACAAGCTGTGCCATACGATCGCGAGTCGGCTCATTGGCTACGATAATGGAGTCTGGAAAATGCTCGGCGAGTTGGGTGGTCTTACCTCCTGGACTTGCTGCCATGTCGAGGATGAGAAAAGGACATCGCCCTTCTCACCTCACCCCCAACCCCTCTCAACCTCACTCTTCTC
>CAZRBF010000028.1:0-4811 GCA_964598195.1 uncultured Candidatus Peribacteria bacterium
AAAATGTTTGTATTCATCCTCGGTCGAGAGTTTCGACTCTCACTCGCAGAAATCTATAGTCTCTTTCCAACAGCTGTTTTTGAGGCGACGAACGAGCAAATCGCTCTTATAACGGACGTTTCTGAAGCGGAAGTGTGTGCTCGATTCGCTCATATGGGGGGTATTATCAAGGTGATAAAAATCCTTGATGAAGTAAAGGATGTTCCTGACTTCATGACCGTGGCAAAAGAGTATCTTTCTCGGGTAGACCGTACGAACAAAGTACCTTTTGCGGTGGCTGGATATGGTGAGAAGTTTGATAACTTCGCGACCGGACTTCGTATTAAAAAGTTCTTGAAACCCTGTGAAGATAAGTCATTCCGTCTCGTGAATAAGGAACCAAAAAATATTAACTCGGCCGTGTATAAAAAGGAACACCTCGCAGAGTCCAACACGGAGATGAACTATGTGAAAATAGGGAAGACCTCGTACATAGGAATAACGATTGCCTATCAGGATGTCGATGCGTATGCGGCTCGAGATATGGACAAGACTCGAGATATGGGAGTCGGGATGTTGCCACCGAAGCTTGCCCAGACGATGGTAAATCTCGCTGGATTGGTTGAATCATGCGATATTCATGCTCAGAATTCCGCTTCATCACTCCCCGTACTATCTCGTACGGATCGTTCCGATGCTCATTCTTCACAAGAATCTCATCGTGCTTGAAGCCAATCCAGTACGGAAAATGAGAAAAGAGGAGCTATTTACGACCCCTTTTGCTGACTCGGGACGGTCCTCATCGAAGCAGCTCACATGGGATATGACACGGTGTATGGAAGCGATGTTTCTCCAGCTATGGTCACCGCAGCAAATAAGAGCATGGGGGAGTTCGCGGTCAAGAACGATATCGATCTCGATGGTCTCATATTTGAGGCAGATGCTTCAAAAATTGCTGCAACTATTCCCGAAGCGATGAATATCAATACAACATCTATAGTATCCGAAGGGTATCTCTGAGATGTTATGGGAGCGAAAACTATTACCCCAGACAAGATTCTCGAGCAGTGTCGAAAGCTTGCAAGAATCTATGACGGTATGTTCCGTGATCTTCGAACTATTGGATTTCGTGGAACTGTAGTCATCTGTTTCCCATTCTGGGATAACCGAGGGAAGGATGTCTTCTTCGAAGATATCTTCGCCATCATAGACCGCTACGGATTCGAACGAAAAGAACTCCTCGGTGAGCATATTCCATTCAGAACTACTGAACACGGAAGTCTCCTCTATCGTCGCCCAGGTCAGACCGTCGGACGAGAGATATATAAACTTCAGCTATTACCAAAGGAAAAACTCGGACTCAAGTTCTAAAAAAAGTAAAATACCGCGAGCGATCGCGGTATTTTTCGTAGTGGAGTACTCACTTATTCGGATGATTACGAATAGTTTCCTCCAATTTATTCTGGGGTGTACTCGGTGGAATGCGTCCCACCTTACGAGTTGAATCCGAGATAACTCCCGGGTTGACTCGAAATACATCCCCATCGGAGTGAATCTTGTAAGTCACCCCATCTACGTCCACCTTCACAGGTTCGCTCATGATAATCCTCCTTTTAGTTAAAATCAGGCGTGAGTGAATTATAACAGATTTTAAGAGAAAAGGAAAAATTTATTTATTATATGTTTTCATTTAGACGCTTTCTTCAGGCTATTGCATAAGTATTATTTTTTCCGGATTGCTGGAGTTTCAGGATATAATCGAAATATTGTTTTCCTGTGAACTCTGTATATGCCTGATAGAAGATGTTGTCGAAATATTTCCGTGCATATTTCCCGTGTATATTGAAATATGCCCCACTCATATAAGTGTTCGCATATCGATCAATATCATAAGTGTATTTTGGGTGGAGCCCGTCGTTCTTTATGAAAAAATAGGTATCGTTCGTCACGTCCGAAACGAGAACCTCTCCGTTGCCTGAATCGATAGCATTTGTCTGGTGTGACTGTATGACTCATTGATATTTATGGAAATTCATTCAAAGACCCGTGAGTCAGAACAACTCTTCGAGTGCATAATTATTGAGTGCGCTAATACTCATGCAGTTATATTTCGTCTCTTTTTTCTTGAGATTTGCGAGTTCGAACTTGTCTGCCTGATAATTCCCTTCTAGTATAGAGCTTCCTTTACTGATATTATTGATGTAATAACCACTCGTACTCGTGAGGATATAGAGGAGATATCTCCGTTCTTTCCCCTGGGTCTCTCAAAGCCTTTTCTTTGCGGAATCGAAATCCCCCTTCGCGAGAGCCTTTACGATATTGGAATATGTTTTCGTTTCGAGAAAGAGAAGGAAATCTCGGATTTCCTCGGAAATTTCTTTCGGAAAAAGGTTTTGGATTGAATGGATTATATCCTTCATAACTTCGGGCGCTTGAATGAGCTTCCCTTTGAGTTCGAAGAATTCTTTCCGCTTCCCTTTCAGAGTTTTCGATTCGAACATTGAAAGATAACTATTGATGACGAGTTTTGTCTGTATATTCTTAAAAGATTCAGCAATAGCACTCCGAAGGTCGTTTTTTAGCACGAAATCGTCCATCATCATATAATAGAGGGAAGACTCGAAATCCCGGACTATCTCCTTTTGGATATCTGTATCTATATCTTGCTGTGCCTTTTTGAGTCTCTCTATTTTGTTTTCATTTTGTTTTTCTAACTTATTCGCAAAGAAATCTACGGTTTTATCATGTAAATTCTGAAATATCAGACCCTTGGTATTCTGTTCTTGAAAGTCGGAAAATGTTTCGGAAATTTTGAATGAAACAATGAGGATATTGCGAATAATCGGGAAAAGTGTTTGTTGTTCAGGATAGGAGTTTAGTATGAAATCTTCTATCACTTTCAGATATTCCACTAGTGCAGTTTCTGGATTTTTTTCGAAATCCTTTTGGAATTGAACCTTTTTTTCTAGCGCAAGAGAAAAAGGTTTTCCTGATACAATAATTGACTCTTTCTTAAGTCCAGAAACAAGGGTAGTAATTTTAGATCTCGTTTCTTCCGATACTTCTCGTGCTCATTCTCCCGCGTGAAGAATGAGGTTTTCAAAATCTTTTAGGATATTTTTCGAAATCGGACGACCTTCAAAAAGACAGGCTACGAAAAAATAATGCAAACCATTTTGCTTGAGAAAATCCTTCTCATCTGTATCTTTTGAATTGTGTGCCATTTGCACGAGAAGTAAACTTTTCTCACGATATTTTTTTGAATAATCTCGAATCTTTTCCTCGTTGACTGAGTTAGGGATTGCTCCTAAAACGGAAATGAGAAGTGTAGGGATATCAGCATACGTAAGGCCCGCTTGTATCTCTAGTGTCGCATGCTCGAATCGTGATTTTTTTCTAGTAGAAAGTATCCGAACACTTCCATCTATATCAGCGATGGTTTCCGCAAAACGTTCTACAGATTCTTTTCCTCTCAAAAATCCCACTTTCTCACCGAGAAAAGGAGGAAGTAGTCGGTCAGTTCTGAGAGTGTTTTTTTGATCTGTTCCTTCTTCGAATCGGAGCGGATGGGACGAGAGTTTCGAGAGTACTCATGTACCCAATACAAGGGCTCATCCGGAGATAAGGAAATCGCGACGGGATATGGCCATAATTTCATGATTAATTTTCCGGTTTCTGGACCATTAAAATCTTGCTATTCTGTTTTGTTGGTTATGGCCTTTTGTAGAGCTTCTCTATAAGCACCTTCTTTTATCTTTAGTGTTTCTTTATTCGGATTTAAGCCAGCACTAGTAGTTCTAGTGATAGTGTTTATATAATCATTCCCAGCACTTATTACTCCAGTATCACTCAATATATCTTCCTTGGAGCCAGTGTATCAATTCAATTGTTTACTGTTTTCTGAAGCGAGAATCTTTTCTGCTTCCTTCTGTGCTTTTGCAAGATTTTCGGCATCTTTTTTAGGATTTGGTTTATTTATATAAAATGCACCACCTATAATGACTGCACATATTACAACAGCCCCTAATGCAATTCAGGGACCAGCTACTTGAATTTTACATTTCTGGTTAAGATTACTGATTTCTAAATTTGATAAAGTAGGAAGTTTATTGCTTTGAAAGTCTTTCAATAGCGCCACCTCTTCTGGAGTTGCATTTGGGTCATTTAAACTGGAATTTATATTATTATTCGCCGTACTTAGTAAGTTTGCTTTTTCAACTAATTCTTCTATAGAAGCTTGTTTTACATCAGGATTATACATAGTTTCTGTCGCTATATTTGCAGTATTTGTCCCAGATTCTTGTGTTGGAGATTTTTTCTGTGCCTCTTTTTGAAGTTCATTTTCTACACCAGTAAATCTTGATGTATCAGGAGTATTTAGGGTTCCCATATAGGTAATAGTAAAAAATTAAAGATATTTAAATGAATTCGAATCCGACACTTTGAAGTTCTTGTGTTTCCTGTTCTCGTTCGTCTCGTTCTTTTTCCTGAAGGAACATAACTTTCGCCTTTGATTCGCATTCGCTGTAGAAATCCTGGAAGTTTTTGCGGATTTGTTCGACGATGTGAGGCTCAAGTGTGGCGAGCTCTGATTGTTTCTCGATGATTGAGGCATTGTATCGTTCAAGATCTCAACGAAGACTCGCTTCAAGTTCTGGTTTTCCTATGAAGACAAGGAGAAGTCGATGGTAATAGGCGATGATATCTGGATAATCACGGAATAGTCCGGCAGCCATTTGTTCGGTTGGAACTGAGGCGATTTTCTCTGGTGTTATGAGATAGAGCATAAAAGTTTATTAAGATTTATGCTTTCATTCTATCCTATTCTCTCT
>CAZRBF010000028.1:4911-6525 GCA_964598195.1 uncultured Candidatus Peribacteria bacterium
TCTATCCTATTCTCTCTTTTTTGTCAAAAAATCACAACCTTTTTATTTTATAGGCAAGCATATCGTAAATTTACTCCCTTTTCAGAGGGTACTCTTGACGGTTATGGTTCACCCGAGTTGTTCGATAATAGTCTTGACAATGGGGAGTCAGAGTCAGGTTCCAGTAATACCTTTTGTTTTGGAATTTTTTACTTGCGAAAACTTTTCAAATATCTTCTTCTGAAATGCTTTTTCTATTCAGAGTCCATTGTCTTGGATGCTAATAGATAGAGATTTTTCTGTTTTCTTTAAGTCGAGTTCTATACTTCATCATTCCTGAGTGAATTTATGAGCATTTCAGAGAAGGTTAAAAAGCACTTGCTTGAGCTTGTCTTTGGTGGTAAAATATACAAAATTTTGAAGATTATTTGAGATGATAAGATGTTGTTTTTTTGTCTCAAATAGTCATTTTGTTTCTGAAACAACCTCTTGTATAAGAAGATCTATATGAGTATCACTCATTATAAGCTCTTCTTTTCAGGATTCAATTTTGGAGATATCTAGCATATTATTAATCAGACTTATCAATCTTCCTATACTTTCATAGGTAATAGAAAGAGGAGAATTGAGTTCTTGAGTTATATCTCCAAAATCACCACCCAGTACCATAGAAATATATCATTTTATAGCGGTGAGAGGGGTTCTGAGCTCATGAGTGGCAATATTTAAAATCTCATCCTTTTTAATATTGAGCTCTTGTTGTTTTTCGAGTGAAAGCTTGAGTTTTTGTTTCGTAAGTTCCAGTTCTGTTATATCTGTTCTCACAGAAATATATTCCACTATCTCATTATTTTCATCCAGTAGTGGTGTTATAATGGCCTTTACCCAATAAGGATTTCCATCTTTTTTCATATTTTTAACCACTCATCTCCAAACCTGTTTGTTTTGTAGAGTATTCCATAACTCTCTAAACACTTCCTTTGGCGTATCGGGGTGTCTGACGATACTATGAGGTTTTCAGATAAGTTCCTTTTTTGTATATCCTGATATCTTGCAAAATTCTTTATTTGCGTACGTTATAATTCAACGCACATCTGTTTTTGAAATGATATTTGAATCATTTATTGCACGCATTTCATTCTCCTTTATTTGCAAAGAGAACATTCTGACAAGGGGTATATTTTTTTGAGACATAGGAAGTTATGATTATATATAGAGTTATAATAACATATGAATTTATACTTTACAAGTTAAAGTTACTTTTTTAGATAATGTTTCTAAAATATGTAAGTAATCTATATATTAGCACCAAAACATAAAATGTGCTAAAAAAGTTTTGACAGGATAAAAAATATGAATATTATAGGAGCAAGAGTTCATGGTAACTCATTTTAATTTATTATCTATTATATTATGTCTAAAATCATAGGAATCGACCTTGGGACCACGAATTCGTGTGTTGCCTTTATGGAAGGAGGTCAGGCGAAAGTTATTCCAAACTCCGAAGGAGGGCGAACAACTCCGTCTATAGTTGCCAATAAGAAGGGAGAAACGATTGTCGGGATGCCCGCAAAACGTCAGGCAGTAGTGAATCCTGCTCAGACTATTTATTCAGCGAAGCGTTTTATCGGACGT
>CAZRBF010000028.1:6625-12934 GCA_964598195.1 uncultured Candidatus Peribacteria bacterium
AAGATTGCCGGACTTGATGTTAAACGAATCGTGAATGAACCAACTGCCGCAGCTCTTGCGTACGGTATCGATAAATCTCATGATCACAAGATTGCGGTATACGACTTCGGAGGAGGAACCTTCGATATCTCTATTCTTGATATCGGATCAGAAGGGACATTTGAAGTACTTGCCACCAATGGTGATACGCACCTCGGAGGAGATGATTTTGATCAACGTATTTTTGAATGGGTTATGGCAGAATTCCAGGCAAAAGAAGGAATCGACCTTCGAAAGGATGCGAGCGCGGTACAACGTGTACGAAGTGCTGCGGAGCAGGCAAAGATCGAGCTTTCGAGCGCGACTTCTACCGAGATCAACCAACCGTTCATCGCCATGAACGATGGAGTTCCGAGTAACCTCAATGTCACACTTACTCGAGCGAAATTCGAGGAACTTATCGGAGATCTTGTAGAGCGTTCTATGGAGCCTTGTCGTAAGGTTCTGAAAGATTCTGGTCTGAGTATTGGACAGATCGACGAAGTTATCCTCGTCGGAGGTTCGACTCGTGTGCCACTCGTACTCCAAAAAGTAGAAGCATTCTTTGGCAAGAAACCAAATGCATCAGTAAATCCAGACGAAGCAGTAGCGCTCGGAGCAGCGATTCAGGCTGGTATCATTCAAGGAGATGTAAAAGACGTGCTTCTGCTCGATGTTACTCCACTCTCGCTCGGTATCGAGACTCTTGGTGGGGTTATGACTCGCATGATCGAACGAAATACGACTATTCCAACATCAAAATCTCAAGTGTATTCAACCGCGATGGACAATCAACCATCCGTAGAGATCCATGTTCTCCAAGGGGAGCGTGAGATGGCCAATGATAACAAATCTCTCGGACGATTCGTCCTCGACGGACTCGCTGGAGCTCCACGTGGGGTGCCACAGATCGAGGTCGTATTCGACATCGATGCTTCCGGAGTTCTTCATGTAACCGCTAAAGATAAGGGAACGGGAAAAGAGCAAAAGATTACCATCCAGGGTTCAACTGGTATGGATGACAAGGAAGTGGATCGACTCGTAAAAGAAGCAGAAGCGAACCGAGAGGCTGACAAGAAGAAAAAGGAATCCATCGAAGCTCGTAACCATGCAGATTCTGCCATCTATCAAGCCGAGAAGACTTTTAAAGACAACGAAGGAAAGTTTGACGCTGCTCTTGGAACAGAGGCAACTACCAAGATCGAAGAGCTCCGAAAGGTGCTTGCAGAAATGGATGCTTCCAAGGAATCTATTGATGCTGCCATGAATCCACTCAACGAAGTTATGATGAAAATCGGTCAGGAAATCTACGCCAAAGGCGGAACCCCTGAAGGAGATGATGGAGTGAAGGTAAAGGACAACAACGAGAAGAAAGAGGATGAAGGGACGGTAGATGCTGAAGTTGAGGAAAAATAGGAAAAGTCTCTGAAAAACTCGTCTTTCGAGCTTAAATTTCCGTGTCTCACTCATCGTACAGTCGTACGCCTCGTTTCGATACTCAATTTGCACTCGAATTACTTCGCTTTTGAGAAACTTCTAAAATAAATATTCCCCCGAGAATTTCTTGGGGGAATATTTTTTCAATCTTTTACGGAAATAATATTTTTTTGTAAAATAATTTGATTATCTGGTTTTTTTGTATATGATGAACAAATCAATGTATAATCACTAAATTTATGACACAAAACACTCTCATTATTTTTCAGGATAAAAAAATTCGTCGTATTTGGCACGAAGATGAATGGTTTTTTTCAGTAGTTGATATCGTCGAGATATTGACAGAGAGTCCTTCTCCACGACAATACTGGGGTATGCTAAAGATACGGGAGCCTCAGTTGTTAACAATTTGTTTACAACTGAAATTAGAAAGTGCTGATGGTAAGAAATATGCTACCGATTGCGTGAATACAAAAAGTGCTTTTCGCCTCATCCAATCTATCCCCAGTAAAAAAGCTGAACCATTTAAAATGTGGCTCGCTCAGATTGGGAAGGAGCGACTCGATGAAATCGAAAATCCAGAACTGGCACAGGAGCGGATTAAGGAGCTCTATGAACAAAAAGGATATCCAAAAGATTGGATTGACAAGAGACTTCGTGGAATGGCTGTTCGCCAAAATCTCACTGACGAGTGGCAAAATCGTGGAATTACCAGCCAAAAAGATTACGCGATTTTAACAGCTGAGATCTCCAAAGCAACTTTTGGTATGACGCCCAGTGAGTACAAAACATTTAAAAATATTCCAGACAAATCAAAAGCGAATCTTCGCGATAATATGACGGATCTGGAACTTATATTTACCATGCTTTGAGAAAAAGTAACGACAGAGATTTCGGAAAATGAACAACCAAAGGGTATGATCGAGAATAAGAAGGTAGCAAAACGGGGTGGAGGTGTTGCTGGAAAAGCCAGGAAAGAAACTGAGAAGGAACTATGAAGAAGCATTATCTCCAAAGGAAATTATTTACCAGAGAAAAAATCTTTTGTATTACCCAAAAAATAGTATATAATTTCGTTAAATTTTAACTTATTATGTTAAATATTAACCAGAAAATACTATGAAAAAAAGTGAAGTCACAGAGAGAAGGATATATACGTATCTTCTCGATCATCCAGGAAGCTCAGCACCACAGATTGGATCTGCACTCGATTTGACGCGTGTAACAGCATTTCTTTATTTACAAAAACTGATGAGAACAGGAAAGGTTCTCAGTACTGGCGCAGCATCCAGTACGCGCTATTTCATCGATACTCGTGTCAATATGGATTTTTCTGTTACTAAAGCGAGTATTCTTGAATATATCATCCATCGTATCAAAGACGATTTTGGTGAAGAAATATATGCTTCTGATACAGAAGACATGTTTTCTAGATATTTCCTCTTTATTGACAGTCAGGATAGATTTTTGGTCGGGATAGATGGTTTTATCGCCTGGTGTATGAACTCGAATCGAAATTATATGGAAAATATCCGAGAGAAAGCCCTTGAATATTTTAACCTGGTCGGAAGTATTGAATATCTCCGTAATAAAAACGGCTTCTTTGATGGTACAGAGAGTGTTCGGGCGAATCTGAAGGAATATACTCATATTGGCATGGATCGATGCTATTTCCATGATATATTCAACATTCCTAACAGCTTCGGTCGTACTCGCACCGCGATGGAACTTGCATTTGGGAAACAAAACGGAGATATGGTACTGCTCGAACATGCTATGAATAATAGTCTCGATCCAATTCACTCATACATTATCAAGAATACTGTCGATGCAATTATATATACTCCACCGACACAGGGAAGAAATATTCAATTTCGTGATGTTCTGGAGAGAAAATTAGCCCTCCAAATAAGTAAAATCCATGCGGAAAAAATCCGTTCCCCGGACCATATCCTCCGTGCACAAAAAGATATTCGAGACCGAAAGAACCGCATTGCAAATGCTGAGCAAAGCATCGTGGTAGATATCCCAAAAAATCTTCTAACTCTTTCGCATATCCTCATCCTTGACGATAGCTTTACAACTGGTGCTACTCCGAATGCGATTGCTCTGAAGATTCGAGAAGCTGGGTATAAAGGAAAAATCACTGTCATCACTATTTGTGGATCGTTCAATTACGATCTTGCTATCACGGAAGATGAGATTTAAGGTCGAAGAACGAGCTTTTCCGTAGTTTCAAAATGTTTTGCAAAAATATCTAAATATGATACTATACAAGAGACTTTCTCTATTATAGTACTCAAACAAATTTATGAACTACTCAAGGCTTCAAAAATGGCTCTCCTCGTTTTTGATTTTTTCCATACTTTTCCTCCAGACTTTTGAGGTACCAATGCTCTCTTCGACCCGGGCAGAAGCCAAGATCAATGCGGATATTGTATCATTCATCATAGATGAGGATATCTATGGGGGTGCAGTACAAACGAAAGTTCTTCAATATGCAAAAGATATACAGGCGTACCTTCCAAATACCCGTGTGGTTATTTTCCCTGTTCAAAAAACCACCAATCCTTTTACGATTGCTTCTATCAACGAGAAGCTTTTTTATGAAGGGGATGATGAGTCGGGACTCTCCAGACTTATCGGAACGGTTCTTATCTGAGAAGTACCACTTCCGGTTGTTCACAAAGAAGGCAAGGCTTTTATGAGCGTGTATCCATATGTGGATTTTGACGCCAAGAGTTTCGTGTATGATCAGACAAAAAAAAGTTATGAGTATACGAGTAAATTATTGACCAGTGAGAAGCCTGAGATCTGGCATTCAGTTATACGACCAAATACTGGTGATGTAACGAAAGATGAGAGTGAATTACTCACTTTCCTTGATAAAACTCATGACTTTTATAGCAAACAGGGACTTTTTTCTTCTGAAAATACCCCGCAAGAACCACGAGTTTTTTATATGGATGCCTTTCACGATCAAGAGACAAGTAGTCCAGATATCTGGAAGTCGTATAATTTGTATCTCGATAATATTGAAGATATTGCGTATCGACGATTCAATAAATATTTCGCGAAGAAGCTCTATGATGCTTCACAGGGGTATTATGGAATCGATAAAAATACTGTATCTGATCCGGGTATTAAATCTATTTTGGAGGCAAATGCCAGTGCAACTATGGATCTTGCGAAGACTCCAGATATCACCACAAAAGATATTATAGAAAAATCTGTAAAACAATTTTTTGAGGTACTCAATGCAAAATATATGGGGGATGTGCTCCGTTTTATCCATAATGCTGGTCGGTATGGAAGTGCAACGAATGTGCGAGTGGATAGTGTTCCTGTTGTGATTGCCAAAAAAGATCTTTTCATGAGAACAGCACTCAAGGATGTAAATACTTCTCTGGAGTGAGCCATAGATGCCACTGTTCAAAATACTCTCGCGGAAGCACTCAAAATTGCCACATCGTATCGGATTGATACAACTTATTATGACAATGGAAGTAATGCAGAGGCTTCAAATGAACTACAAGCTCGTACGGGACTACGTGCGTATACAAGTAAAAGAGAGTACAAAAATTACTTTTTTGGAAAAGAAGCTAGTACAGTTACCGATGCTGATCAATGTACTATTGTTCGTGGAAGTACCCTCAAGGTGGAATCCAATCGTGGATATAACATTAAAAATGTTGAATGAGATGTCAATGCACTCAAGGCAGAATCCGCTCAGATGTGTTTTGGTGGTGGTGCTCCAGCAGTCACTTCATATTGGTGAGGAAACTCTCCTCTAAATTTCGATCAAAATGGGATGAAGACAGGGGAGATTGCTCTTAAATCTCACACATATAAAGATTTTGTAAAACCTATTTACGATGCAAAAGGGTCTCGCGAGCTGGAAGCAGGTTCTCCTCTTCACATTGCTACACCAAAAGATTGTCTCGAAAATAATATGCTTCAGCAACCATATGCGGATCCTACCTGAAGCGATACTGAATGGTTTTTTCTTCTCTCTGCCTCTGTTTGGCCATATGAGACGATGGGGAAGAGTTTTAGTTGTATTACTGCCTTTCCCCCATCGCTCCCATGAGCTGATTATTATACAATATTAAAAAATTTACAAACACCTCCTTTTGAGGACTGTACTATTACAACTCTGGAGCTAGATGGAGTTCAAAAAAAATCAGTGGGAAAGTTGTGTGACGAAACTACAGCAGAAGCAAATTATCAGAAAGTGTATAGTTTCAAAACTCTGTCGAAGTCCATTATGGAGCATAAATCTCCGACCGATGAAGAATATGGTTTACAGCTCCAAGAGATGGTAACCCCTTCGCTTCCATCCGATCGGGACAGATATATTGATTTTCTTGATAAAAATTTGTCTTACAAAAAGGTGGTGTATCCGAATTTTTTCCGTATCGTACTGAGTGGAACTGAGCTCAATTACCCGGGTGCAAACCAGAAGATCAAAGATCTTTTGGATGCAAAATCTGCTGAGATACGCACACTTGGTGGAAGTATCGATCTCTATGCACTTTTGAGTGCTGACCAAAAAGCCATCAATGCTGCCATCGAGTGAGTACTGTGGAATAATATGAGAAATGCCACACTCAAGTATAGTAATACTCTCGAGCGAAGTCTGGATAGAGATGGTGAAAATAAAATCAGTGCGAATGGCAAGAAAAATGATTATGAAATCGCCTACCTCGGGGCTCCAGGTGATGCACGAAATATGTACCTGAAAGTCGACCCAGAGGCTAAAGCTTCTGTGCCAAAGCAAGTATCCGATGTTATGGATCGAGTCAATAATTATCGTGGACTCAATGACGGAACGAATATTTCTCAGGTATCAAA
>CAZRBF010000029.1:0-1920 GCA_964598195.1 uncultured Candidatus Peribacteria bacterium
TCGTCAAGCGTCGCGCGAATTGGCTTACCTGTATTGTCGAGAAAATACTGTTTTTCTCAGAACCGATCAGTTACATACAAATCAGTTCCAGCTGGATCACCGATACCAAGGGTATAGACTTTTACTCATTGTTCTTTCGCAAGCTTTGCGGCAATATTTGGATTGATTCCCATATTTGCCTCACCGTCCGTGAGGACAATAATCACTTTTTGGCGATCTTCTCACCTCACCCCTACCCCCTCTCCTAGTAGGCGAGGGGAATTTTTTTCATCTCATTTAAGGGTGTCGAGTGCTACGAGGAGTCAGTCCCCCATGGCAGTTCCAGAAAGTCCAGGGATATCCTGGCGGATAGAATCTGTTGTCATGCGCTCGACCGCATCTACGAGAGCTGTGTAATCAAATGTAAGTGGCGTTGAGAGAAATGGTTTTCCAGCAAAGAGTACAATCGCGAGTCGATCGCTCGTAAAGCGACTCACGAAATCGCTCATAACCTTTTTTGCAGCTTCTATGCGATTTGGCTTAATGTCTTCAGCGAGCATGGATTTCGATATATCGAACACGATCGCGATATCAATCCCCTTTTTCGAAACATCTGTTCGTGTCGATATGCTAACAGGATTGGCGAGAATACAGACAAAAAAGGAAAATAGAGCAATTTTGAGAAAGAGTGGAAGGTAAAAATATTGGAGTTTATTCTGTCCATAGATTTTCTGCAAGAGTTCCGAGCTACGAAAATACACTCACTTTTTTCGTCCACGAAAATCCGTCCATATGAGGACTGGAACAAGGAGGAGAAATAGGAAAAAATACGGGGAAAGAAATGTCATAGAGAGAGAAAAATATATCCAGAACAAATTATGAGAGATCGACGGAAGTTACATCGATATTATTTTCTTGAATATATGTACGATAGCGACCATCACATATAAGCATGTGCTGATGCCACCATTCTTTCAGTAAGGCATAGAGCTCAGATGTATTTGTGACCATATTTGCACTCGTAAATATCCGGTCAATCTCATCAGATCTTCAGGAAAACAAGAGATGATGCTCCTTATGTTTTTTGAGATCTGGATAGCCAATTTTCTGTAGAAATATTTCTTCTTGATGAGAGTGAATAACTATATAATTGAAAAGTTTTGCCAAAACTACTTCTATTTTTTGTTTGTCATGACCCTCTATCTGTGATAATTCATTAATTATATCCATAAATTTTCTGTGTTGAGCATCGAGTTCAGGAACTCATACACTGTATTCTTCTTTCCATGTAAAATCTTGTATATCTCCTACGGCCTGTTTTGTCTCACCCAATACTTTATCAAGCTTTGTTTCTATACTTGATGGTACTTTTGGCAACGTCACATCTTCAAAATTATCTGTTCACATAAGAACGGGGGATTATGGATATAAGAAAATTTGTAAATGGATTAATTGGTAAAGTCCCATTGTACGCATTTGCTATAAAAAGCAAATAGATAGATATTATTCTATACAACAATCTACGGCCTTGCGCACCAACACTCAAAGTTTCCCCATAAACCCTTTTCGTACAGGAGTTTCTTGATTCATGGGAGTTTGTTCTGGTTCGTCCTTCAATACTACCTTCGTAATATCATCGCCGTCCATCACTTCTTTGGATGCATCTGTGGCGATGTCTGAACCAATTACACCCATCTGAAGTCCCCAGAAAAGTGAATAGAGATCATACGCCTTGTCAAAATACTCGTATGCTTCCGTATTTTTTTTCATACTCTGGGCCTTTGTCCCCACTTCCATGAGTCGCATAGATGCTGAAAGAAGGTGCTTTGAAATACACCAAACTTCTCCTTCATAGTCCTTTATAATAGTCTTGAGAAGATTTTTCCGCATTTCTCGCACTTCTTCCACCAGATCATAATAATGAGTCTTTCCTGTCTTTGC
>CAZRBF010000029.1:2020-12913 GCA_964598195.1 uncultured Candidatus Peribacteria bacterium
CAAGAAAGAAGATATATTTTTTAGGGGTCATATCAGGAGAACTTATAGAGTATTAAATAGACTCCATATAAATATATGAAAAATTGTCGTTATTCAAAATTAAAATGTATTTGTGATTCTTTCCGAGAGTTATACCCTCTAAATAGTCAAGACTATATTCTTTGACTTTCATGATATTCCCCATATTATCACAGGGTATCTGGAAAATAAACTCCAGATATACATAAAGTAGGAGAATAAAATGAGTAAATATTATGAAGTGTTTTTATTTGGCGACTACACCTATAGTGATGATGTGATATGGGTCACAGATGACAACGGACGTAGTGTTCAAGTGTGGGAGAATGAACTTGTTTCATTAGACATACCAGTAAATAAACATAAGCATGTAAAAGTGCACTATTATGGTCAAACATACTGGCTCCCAAGGGAATTACATTTCCCTCGATAATTGCATAATAGCATCGTGGTATTTCCCCTCGATTGTTACGTGCAATACAAAAAACTGATTTTCATGAGTGCGCATATTTGGATAAACCGTTTCGCAAGAAACCGCTTATCCAAATATATCAGATATATGTCCGAATTTTGCGCACCTGAAATCAGCGAAACCCCCACTCTACGAGTGGGGGTTTTTCATGATTGAATGAATAGGTTGAATTATTTTATCGGGTAAGAAAGCGGAAATATATCATATTACGCGGATAGCTATAAAAAGATTTTTAATAAATCTTTTGACTTCCTCTTATTTCTGAATATCTTACAAGTGTATTAACTACACTTATTAGAAACAAGACCAGAAATAAAATTACATTCCCGAATTTCTTCATTTTTTTCTTTTCTCATAAGTGTAATAATTACAATTAATTCTTACTTCTTCACTTTTACCATTATGCGCTCTACTCTTCCATTTACTCCAGGGAACTGCTTCGCTGTAGCTCGCGACGAAGCGGAGATACAATCTCTTCTCAATAATGACATTTATAAATTTCTCATGCTCGATTTCATCCTTGCTCATCCCGAATACCAGGATGTAGAAGTCCGATGGAAGATGAAAGTTCGAAACAGCGATATACATCTCGCGGATGTTATTCCAGAAGGAGCCATCCGTGAGCAATTGAATGCCGCACGCGCACTCTCTGGGGTGAGTCAGGCAGACATCTCCTACCTCCGCGGTATGCTCACAGCGGGTAGAAAACCGCTTCTCAGCGAAAAAACTCTTAAGTTTCTCGAGACATTTCGGCTTCCAGATTATAGTCTGAATGCTGATGGAAATGGCGGGTATGATCTCTCGTTCACTGGACCTTGGAAAACTTCGATCATGTGGGAAATCCTCGCTTTGAAAATCGTAAATACTCTCTATCTCTACCACTATACGAAAAAAGCACGATTTACCGCCAGTGAATTCAATGGTATGATGACCAAGACATTTTCGCGATTGTACGACGATGTAGAAATGTTCAAATCCCACCGAAACGTCACATTTTCGGAATTCGGAACCAGACGAAGCGCGAGTACCGATATCCACCGAATGGTTCTTGAAATACTCGAATCGGAACTTCCCAATCAATGCGTCGGAACTTCCAACGTCATGCTCGCCCGTGAATTTGGACAGAGTAATCCACGTGGAACCAATGCTCACGAACTCCGAATGATCCCAACTGCGATGGTCGATGATCCGAAATCCATCGTAGATACTATGTACCGAATAGACCGTGAATGGATGGTGCATTTTCCAGAACTTGCCATTCTCCTTCCAGATACTTTCGGTACCAGTTTCTATCTGGAGAATGCTCCGGAAGATATCATCCGAGGACATATCGGATGCCGATTTGATTCCAAAGATCCGCGCACAGCGATTCCCGAGTATGTGAATTGGCTTCTCAAAAACTGACAAGATCCGATGAAGAAACTTGCCATTCCATCCGATGGGCTCGATGCGATATCGGCCGTCGATATCATGCAGAAATGCTCCAGTCAAGTCGGAAAACTCACTTTCGGCATCGGGACGAATCTGACGAACAATACCAAAGGAACTATTCCTTCTGAAAAAGAGATATTCGGATCATTCGGATCATTCTCTGTAGTGATAAAACCAGATGCGGTATGGCGACCGAGCAAGAGCCAATGGGTGAGTACCGTAAAGCTTTCCGACAACCCAAACAAGGCCATGGGAAGCCCAGAGAGAATCAATCTCTTCAAACAGACATTCGGAGTGGCATGAATGGAGGGGCAGGAAGTAAGTGTCTAGTTCCCCTTTAAATAAAAGCACTATAAATTATTATCCATTAACTTTTCTCCCTATGAAAACTACAGAACTCGGAAGACAGGCTGTCATCGTCGTAGATTATCAGAAAGATTTTGCAAAACCAGGAGCTCCGCTCTATGTGAGTGGTGGGGAAACTCTCGCCCCACTCGTCAACTCTCTCATGAGAAATGTGAAGATGTGTTCGGGGATCGTGATCGCAACCCGCGACTGGCATCCAGATAAGAGCGTCCACTTCGACTCCTGGCCACGCCACTGCGTTGCGGGAACCGATGGTGTGGAATACGCCGAAGGACTCGACACAGATCTTATTGACATAAATATATTCAAAGGATATAAAAACAGTGACGATGGGTACTCAGGATTCGAGGGAGTTACCAAGCTTCTCGGAAATCCAAGCGATGGATTCGAGGTGGCGATGGATTCGGAAACACTCAAAGAAGTTCTTCTTCGTTACAATATCGAGATAGTCAAAATCGTCGGGCTCGCGACTGACTTCTGTGTAAAAGCGACAGCACTTGATTCAGTAAAGGACTTTCGGACTATCGTCTATAATCAAGGAATCCGAGCCGTGAACCTCAAAGCAGGAGATGGAGAGCGTGCAATCGAAGAGATGATTTCACAATGAGTGCAATTTTCGTCTCAGGATTAGGTGGATGAATTATTTTAAGTTTATTAACAATGTCTCTATGAAACGATATTTTCCACCAGAACCACTTATAAACCTTCCCGAACATCCCATATTTCTCGGTGGGAGTATCGAAATGGGGACGGTTGAAGACTGGCAAGAAGCGATTTCCCATACGTTAGAAAACATTCTCAATCCAAAGAAATTCTGTATCCTGAATCCTCGACGCAAGGATTGGGACAGCTCCTGGGAACAATCCAGGGACCACCCCGGTTTCCGCGGACAGGTAGAGTGGGAACTCGAAGGACTCGAGAAATCCCAGACGATTATCATGTATCTCCATCCAGAAACGAAGGCTCCGATAAGTCTCCTCGAGCTTGGACTTTATGCCAGTTCCGGAAAGCTCCTCGTTGTGTGTCCTCAGGGCTTTTGGCGAAAGGGGAATGTGGATATCGTTTGTGAACGCTATGGGATTCAGCAATTTGAGACACTGGATGCTGCGGCGGAATACATTCACTCAACATACGAAAAAAGACGGTCGATTTAGATTTGACTTATGTTATGTTTTACTTATAAATAGATAGTTTATTTGCCAAAATATATATTTATGAATCAATTCTCGAAACTCCTCGCTGTGTCCTGAGACCCCTGGACACACGGCCATGACGATGTCCGAAAAAAAGCAGGCCCAGATACTCTGATCGGGATAGCCGATAATCCGAAAAAAAACTATACATTCGCAAAATGGGAACGCCTCAGACTCGCGCAACACGCGATGAAGGATGTCGATCCATCCCATATCCGAATCATTTCTGGATCATGAGCCCTCTATATGAAAGAGAACCGAATTCCGACTCTAGTGCGCGGTTGTCGAAACTCTATCGATGCCGCTGAGGAAGCGACGCTTCGCTTTTTCTACAAGAGCGAATTTCCCGAAGTAGAATTCGAGACTATAAACGCTGATCCAGGATCATGAGTCGCAGAGATTAGTTCTTCAGGAGTGAAGGACGTTCTCAAGGTTGGACACAATATTTCCGGATTCGTGACTTCCCGGGTCAAGCAAGCGCTCGAATCCCGCATCATCCGCCAGTATCCAGTCGGGATAACCGGGGAAATGGGTTCCGGAAAGTCCTATGTCGCAGGAGAGATAAAAAAGATGGGTGATTATTACCATATTCCCTGTTTCCATGTGGATATGGACACGATCGCGCACGATATCTACGGGAAACTCAATGAACCCATCTATCAGGAATGCCGTCAAAAACTGGTTGCGGCCTTTTGAGTAAGTATCCAACTGGAAAATGGATACATCAGTCTTGGTGTGCTTGCGCAGATTTTCCGTGAGGATACAACCGGCGAGAAAAAAGCCGAGCTCAATAGTATCATGCGAGAACCAATTCTCCACCGATACAATAAGATGATTCTATGAAAAGAAGGAATCATTTTGACCGATAATGCGCTTCTCTCAGAATTCCAATTGAGTTATCTCGCGAATCACCACGCTGTATTCGTGAATGCGGATCCGGAAACCCGTATGAATCGCGTAAAAGCGCGCTACGCTGCAAAGGGAAGGGAGATGACCAAAGCTGCCATCGAGAAGATGTTCGCATCACAATCGAGTGCTACCGAGAAGAAAAAAACACTCGGAGAAGTAGCAGAAAAAGAAAACAACGGAAGTATTACGGAAGTAGACAATAGCAAGAATGCCTCCATAGATGCTCGCCGGATATTTTTCGGAATGCTTCGAAATATCGATATCTCCGGAGAGCTCCGTGCCGGAATTATTTTCGAACTCCTCGGGATCAGTGAATTCGAAAAAGAACAATGTGTAGCGGTCATCAAGAAGAAACATGAAGAGGAACACAGACGATATCATACATGGGAACACATAATCGAGATGCTCAACTTCCTCTTCGAGCACGCCGCAGAAACGAATATGTCCGATGATGAGCTCGCAACGCTGGGCGGAGCTATCCTCTTCCATGACAGCATTTATAGCATCGATCCTGTGTATTACCGCGACAACGAGGTACGCAGCGCCAATCTTGCGAAAGAATTCCTGGAAAAATACCACGTAAGAAAGCATTTTGTGGACGCTATTTACGGACTCATATATTCAACAGCTCATGGAAATAGAGTAAAAATCGAAAACGATCCGCTTGCTCTTCTACTCCATGACTCCGATCTTGCTGTACTCGGCTCTATCCAGAAACGTTACAAGCTCTATGTGAGTGATATCATGGACGAGCTCGGGATCACTGCCAACAAGGATTTCCAAGAAAAACGCGTCAAGCTCCTCACGGGATTCCGCAAGGACAAGAATCTCTACCGGACCGAAGCCGGAAAAGAACGGTTCGCTGAAAATGCGAAAAAGAATCTAAGCGCGGAGATCAGGGCATTGAAGAAGCAGTGATAAATTGAATTTCCAAATTCCAATCATACTCTTTTATCCATTATATAAAAGAGGAACTCACCATCCTCTTTTATATCTCCTCCGAGTAAGTGTACTATTTACACAAATAAATTTTACTTTACAAAAAATCGGAATATAAGTGTATTTATAACACTTATTTAATAACCATTTTCAACCATGATCACACTCTCTCAAATCAATGTCGAAGCTGGACGACCGGACAAAAACCTCAGAAAGATTCTCGAAGATATCCGGATTGCAGAGGATAAAGATTCAGATCTCCATGTCGCAACCGAGCTCGTCATCCCAGGATATCTGGTCGGGGATGAATGGGAAAATACTGCATTTGTCCGAGAATGTGAGGACATGAACCAGGAAGTCATTGATGCCACTAAAAGTTCCGCGATGACCGTCATCTGGGGAAATATCCTGACCGACTCATCGAAAGTAAATGAGGATGGGCGAATTCGGAAATATAATGCTGCGTTTGTAGCCCGAAATTGAGTCTTGGTTCCAAATAAAGTATCCGATGGACACATTGTCAAGACTCTTATGCCGAACTACCGTGAATTCGAGGACAAGCGGCACTTCGCTTTCCTGAAAGACCTCGCATTCGAGGAAGGAGCAAGTCTTGCAACCATCGACAGATATTTTCAGCCGTTCGAGATGATAATCGATAGAGTAAAACGACGAATCGGAGTCATTATCTGCGAAGATATGTGGGATGATGATTATGCGATCAAACCAGTACAACTTCTCCGCAAGAACGGAGCCGATATGATCGTGAATATCTCCGCTTCCCCATTTGGAATCGGAAAACACGGAAAACGGGATCGTCTCCTCACGAGACAGAGCCAATGAATTGATCTCATTTATGCGAACAATGTCGGGACCCAAAACAACTCTAAGAACCAATTCGTCTTCGATGGAGCGAGTCCAGTCTACCGAGACGGGCAGAAGATTTTCCAGGCACCATCTTTTCAGGAAGGAGTATTCGAAATCCGAGAAGGAGAGATCAACAATGGAGAATCCGAAATGGAAAAGATCGAAAATGCGCTCGTCTACTCAATCCGCGATTATATGCAGAAATCTGGGCAAAAAAAGCTCGTCATAGGACTCTCTGGAGGAATCGATAGCGCACTCGTAGCAATGCTCGCCGTACGCGCCATCGGGGCCGAGAATGTCATCGCTGTCAATATGCCCTCGGTTTACAATTCCGACACAACGAAGGATCTCGCGAAGGATTTGGCAGACGAGCTCGGAATCGAGTATTCCATCATTCCGATCCAAGAAAGTGTGGATTTCACCAAGGCCCAGATAGAGGACATCCTCGGAATCAAAGTCACCTGACTCATGGAAGAGAATATCCAAGCCCGGGACCGTGGTTCCCGTGTTCTTATGACAGTCGCAGCACAGCCTGGATGTATCCTCACGAATAATGGAAACAAACTCGAGATGGCAACCGGATACGCGAGCATCGCTGGAGACCTCAACGGCGCCATTGCTCCTATCGCCGATCTCTACAAGACACAGATATTTACACTCTCAAAAAGCATGAGTATACTGTATAATGTTCCGACTCTTTCGAAAATCTGCGATATCCCGCCATCCGCAGAACTCTCCCGAGAACAGGCAGTCGATGAAGGAAAAGGAGATCCCTTCTCCTTCGAGTACCATGACCGACTCATGTACCAGTTCCTCGAGATGCGCAAGGATCCGTCCGATATTCTCAAGACCTACAGAGAAGGGAATCTCGAAAAACTCCTCGACTCCTGGACCTACGATGTCGGTGCGGAATACACTATGAAGAAGCCAATTATCGGAGAAATTGGGTATTTCCCAACTGTCGAAGCGTGGATAACTGACATCGAACGAATCTGGAAACTCTTCCGGATTGGATCGACTATCAAAGGGAAATATACCCCAACTATTCTCTCCATCAGTCGTCGCGCCCTCGGATATGATCTTCGTCGAAGCGAAACAGGAGTCTATTTTACAAGGGAATACGAGAAAATAAAAGGTGAATTATTAGGAGAGTATGAGAAATGAATATCTACCGAGAGCAACT
Source organism: uncultured Candidatus Peribacteria bacterium (assembly GCA_964598195.1). Lineage (GTDB taxonomy): Bacteria > Patescibacteriota > Gracilibacteria > BD1-5 > UBA2023 > UBA1545. The sequence goes on from CAZRBF010000029.1 coordinate 9,396, forward strand.
CGAGCAATATCAACCATTTAACCACTGCCAAACATGAACACTATCGTCTACGGAGGAGCATTCGATCCACCACAACTCGCACACCAGGATCTCGTCAGACAGATCCACCAGAAGTTCCAGCCGAGCAATATTATTATCGTCCCGAGCGGACCTCGATCGGATAAGGAATACAAAGTGACCGGAGAACACAGGAGAAAGATAATGCAGATATTCGTCGCATTCATCCAGGAGGACTTCCCAAATACCGAACTCTGCGAAGATTTCCTCCTCGGAAAGCTCCCGAACACTACCCTCATCACGGACGCTTTCTTCCAAGGGAAGCTCGGATACTCTCCGACGCAGGTTTTTGGAACCGATGTCATTCCCAGTATGCCCACATGGGATCCAAGTAAGTACGTGGAGCAGAAGATTCCGAAGATCTTCGTGAGCCGAGAAGGGTTTCATCCGGATATGAGTCGCCTTGATCAGTATACCGTACTGGAACCGAAATTCCCTAAAGATATCGCAGCACTCTCGAGTACGATGATACGGGAAAATATCAAAAACCGTATATTTACGGGTCTGAATCCGAAAATAGAAGCTTATATCAAAGAACATAATCTTTATCAATAACTCCAGAAAATATGACATCAAATAACGAGATAATCATTCTCCCAGAAGATAAAATTGTTCACCAAGGAAAATTCCTGTCTCAAGTAGTACGAAGCTATCGTGGAACGGACGGTGAATTGAAAAAGTATGAGATGTCAGTACGTAACAATGTGGGAGGCATCGTCTCAGGACTCCCTGTTACCAAAGATGGAAGTTTCCTTATCAATCAACAGTTCCGTATCCCTCTCGGACGAAAGGTATACGAAAATACCGCAGGGCTTGTCGATATAGGCGAAACGAAAGAGGAAGCGATGCTTCGCGAACTTCTAGAAGAGACGGGATATTCTGCGACGCAACTCCATTATGTCGGCCAAGTTCCGACTTCCTCAGGTCTCACGAATGAGATAGTGGACTGCTTCATAATTCTCGGTGCGGAAAAAACAGGAGAACCACAAACTGAAGCTTCGGAATCCATTGAGACCATTATTATCCGAGAGGAAGATATGGACAACTGGTTTATGGAAGAAATGCAGGCAGGAAATTTGATAGATCCAAAAGTCACAATGCTTGTATCGTACTACCGACGATGGATAAAATCAATATAGTTTTGCTTTTTTCCGCATCCTCCATACAATAACGGTTGTATATTTTACACTTTTTCACACTGCTTAAATATGACCGCTGTTCCAAAGAATTTTACCTCTGATATCTTCAAGCTCTCCATTCCTGTTCCCGCGCTCGATGTCGTTATATTTACCATCTACAAAGGAAATCTCTGTATCGTGACCATCAATACAACCCCCGGAGTAACGGATGATAACCTCCTCCGGCTTCCTGGAGGAATTCTCTGCACAGGAGAAGGACTCGATCAGGCATTCGATCGAATCCTCCTTACTAAAACTGGGCTTTCGAATATCTACAAGGAGCAGCTCGTGACCATCGGAAATCCGGAGCGTGATTCCCGCGGACATGTTATTTCAATCGTGTACTATGCACTTGTAGACTCGCAGATCCTCCTCTCTTCGCTCGATCTGACACGTACGCGCATGATGCCGATCGAAGAGGTTTTCACTGGGAGTATTATGGCCTACGACCACGCAGATATCATCAAATATGCCCGACAGCGCCTCGAATGGAAGATGGAATACACGAATGTGTCCCAGAACATACTCCCAGCTCGTTTTTCCCTTTCTCGCCTCCAAGAGGTGTACGAAACCGTCTTCGGACACCCATTCGACAAACGGAATTTTCGCAAAAAATTCCTCTCCACCGGTATGCTCCGTGAAACCGATGAACTTGATCGAGAGAGCTCCAACCGACCCGCGAAGCTCTACGAGTTTTCTGATAAGGAACTGAGGATTGTGGAAGTATTCTAATATTTATTCGAACGAAGTTACTCATTAAAGGTCTTATTCAATCTATCTTTTTTGCACTATAAAACCCCATAAAAATGGGGCTTTTTGTGCAAAATGGTGGAGATGACGGGAACCAGTTTATTTTTCTTTCAGAAAAAGTAAACTCCACGCCACTCAAAGAGTGCCATTCAAGGCACTCTTTGTACGATTACAGGCCGAATTGCATTCGCCCAGTAATCTAACGTGACGGGCGGTTCCCAGGTCCAATCTATCTTTTTTGCACTATAAAACCCCATAAAAATGGGGCTTTTTGTGCAAAATGGTGGAGCATTATGACCAAGTTGCGAACTTTTATGGCAGAGAATCCAGAATACGATGTTGAGCAGTTATTTGAACTGGAGTATCCTGAGTTCTGACTGTACCGCAGAAAGTAGGAATAGCTTGTAAAAAGGGGTCGTAGCGGATTCTATAAGAAAATTGTCATCTCATTAGTACCAGCATTCGGATTGCGAACTATGTTGTTATAGCACTATTCTTTATTGGTTCTTAAAATAAAATAAGTTCACCTATTACAGTGAACTTATTTTATATAGAATATTAACCATCTATTCACGAACTTCATATTCAAGCTCCAATATATCACCAATATTAGGAGCCTGATAGCCCTGGGAATGAATTACTTCCAACGCAAGCGTATGGTAATGTCATTCATCGTCTGAAGAACAGTGAAAGCCCACAACTATCGCTTCGATTGTAGACTTCGACCTTCTAAATATCCACCTACGTACTTCTCGTTCCAATTTGACGTAGTCACCTTCAACCGCGTCATATATACAGGTGAACTCTCTTTCCATGGTTTTTACCAGGGTTAATAGGATAGATATAGAGCAATGCTCCATAGGGTATTATATCCGTAAAGGATGAAGTTGGAAAATAGAGTATGTATTTATTTTTCAATATGACAGGACATAGCAGATACTGCCCCAGAATTCATGATATGGAACTAAAATTGATTTTCACTTAATTTCTCATATACTGTCGCAATCACAAAGGTTTTGATTCCATATCTCAATATGAAGAAGCCAATACACACGACTTTTTAAAAACCACTGGCGGCTTTCACATAAAGAAAAGTCGCTTTTTTATAACCACACTATTAACCACTTCTATGATTGACCTTTTACAACTACAAAGCAAACTATTTGAAAGTGCTGACTCACTTCGAGCGAATGGGAATCTCAAGCTCCATGAATTCGGAGAGCCCGTTCTCGGTATTATCTTCCTTAAATTTGCCTTTGTTCGTTTTGAACGAGTCCGCAAAGAACTGGAAACAAAACAGGTCGTCAATGAAGCAGGAATCGCAAAACCTATTAGCGAGCGAGATTTTAAGGCGAAGGGTGTAATCTATCTCCCTGAGAATGCCCGCTATGATTTCCTCCTCGGTCTTTCACTCGGGCAGAATATCGGGCAGTCAATCAATACCGCGATGGAAGCAGTGGAGGTTTCGAATACAGAACTCAAAGACATACTCCCGAAGGGATACGGGAAACTCGACAACGAAACACTCCTCGG
>CAZRBF010000030.1:0-12769 GCA_964598195.1 uncultured Candidatus Peribacteria bacterium
GGAGGCAAAGTAATACATAGAAATATAAATAGATCTTCTCCGATTGAAATTACACCCGAGATGATAAAGGCGGTTGAGGATTCGATACCGAAAAATTAAATGTAAAAAAACCCACAGTCCCGATCCCGCTATACGGGAGGGAGAGCAGGGAGAGCTTAGGGACGGGGGTAGGGGGGGGTGAGTTTTTTGTGATTATTTCGTCTTCTTGTCCCAATTAAGTATTGAAGCGGTTCCATTTTTTACTCACTCGGCTATTTTCTCTGGGGGGATCATCTCCGCCATGATACGAACACCGAATCCTTCAAATTTTTTCTGGAGATTGGTGTAGTATGGAGTGTATGATCCGATATTAGTGATCCAGATGTATCCAAATATTGCCAGGAATACTGTGCTCCAAAGTCGCATTCCAAGATTATACTGAATCCCTGCAGAAAAGGTGTAATTGTCTATGAAATACATTTTCAGGTAAATACCCGTAAGGATTACCCCGGGGATATAGACAAGCGGTGGGAGGAGAAAGTATCCGAGACCGACAAAGAGCACAAAAAGCATAACGAGAGAAAATCCTATTTTGAGCTTTTCCAGAGTTCGATTTCTGTTGTTGAAGTTTATATATACTTCGAGTTCATTCAGGAATCGACTAAGAGGAATATATTCATTTTCGTACGAGTTGGCAAAAAGAAAAAGAAGGATATATGAGAATTTATAGAACTCTTTTTTATCCAGTGTCATAGCACTCGCAACGAGCTTCAGGATAACCGGCAAGAGAATAGGGGCGACGATGCTATTCTCGAGGTCGAGAATGAGGTCCTTGCAGTTGAGAATATGCTTGAAATATTCTTGGTTTTTTGCCTTGATTGTTTCTTCATCTTTTTCTGTTCCGATGGTATCAATCGTGAGCTCTTGGAGCCCTTTGAGTCGGAGCCAGTTGTGTTTTGTCAAAAACTGTTCCCCTTTATTGGTATTGTCATCTTTTATAAACGGTAGATTGGTATCAAAAAATATAAATCGAATGTCTGAATAGTGGAGATCGGCAATTTCTTTGAAAGCAAATACGCGAAGCTCTTCACTGTCCTGTACTGAAAGATTAAAATCTACAAACACCGCTTCCATTTCATCACGGAAAGTCTCTTTTTCATAGGGAAAATGCGGAATAAGCTCAGAAATCTTATTCTTGGCATTTAGAATTCTCTCGCGACAAACAGTGTGAAGGCTACGTTGCTCAAAAGATGAATCGATTTTACAAAGAAGACCCTGTTTGTCCCATCGTTTTTGGAGATTCTTGTTTTCTCGGTACATTTCTATGATGATTTGTATGAGTGTTTTAATGGCCATAAAGTCATCATCATTCATCATGTTTTTATCAAATCTTTTGAGTATCTCATCCTTATTAACCGTACATTCCACTGTAGTACCATCCGCATTTTTTTTGGTATAGGTTATATTGTCAAATCTGTTACTACAATAGTGTACATCTTTGAGAAAATGGTAGGCAAATTCCATCCAGACGTGATGGTACTTGGAATCATGATAGAGTTCATTAATAAAGCTATCATTTTCAAAAGAAGAAAAGCTCTGAGAGATGAAATTCGCAAGAGAGTTGATAAAAAAAGCAAATTTTTGTCGAATCTCGTTTGCCTTAAAAATCAGATCGAGTGGATTACGAGAGAGAGTGAGACGTTTTATATCTCGGTACACCTCATCGATACTGAGAGAATATTCCCCAAAAGAAAGAGTCTTATCTTGCTCTATGTTTTTTTTGTCGAGAGAGGTGGTGTTTTTCTGCGAAAATGTCTGATCTATGTTGCGCTCTTCCGTATTTGGCTCATCCCAATGGGCTGGAGAGGCGTTTAAGAGATTTCCCATATATGTATTTTTATTAAATATTACATACAATGTACCATATATTTTTATAGAATACCAAATAAATATATTGACAGATAATTTTGTTTACGTATAGATTATTTTTTATATTGAATTGTCTTGAATTATTCTTATGGAAATATTTGCAAAAATGTATATATCGAGTATAATCCCGTTCTTATATACTCTAACCTTTCGCACTTATGAAAAAAGGAAATATGATTTTGCTTGGAGCTGGTTATCTGGCTGGCTTGCTTGTAGCGCTGAGGTTTAATAAAAAATCTCCAGCTGACTTAGAAAAGGAGTTTGCTTCCGGAGAGGATCGTTGTAATGCTATCGGGCAAACTCTCCTCTCGATTCACAAGAATCTTTTTGATATGGCAGAGGAATCCGTTTTTTCTGCTGGAAATAAAAAACTTATTAAGGAATATAAAGAAAAGCTTTTTATAGAACTTGATATGTTTCGAAAAGAATCAGAGATAAAACTTGAAGAATGGAGACAGAAAGGATTTCAGAAAAAGGACGAAGTAGAGGTGAGTCTTGGTGATCTCTATAATAAAAGAGCAGAACTTCTTGAACAGGCAAAGAAGAAAGGACTCGAGCTTCTCGAGGAGACACGTGAGGATGGTACTAGTGCTATAGAAGAAGGGAAAAAAGTGGCAAGTCAGGTATTTGATCAGGCAAAGAAACAACTTGATGCTATGTACATCGAACTCAAAAAAACACTGAGTAAAAAAGAATAACATATATTTTATTTACATTAAATTTTCCAGATAAAATATGACCCAAAAAGATCAAACGATAGTCGAAGAGATTATGGACCTCGAAAAAGATCTCCAACAAGAAATCACCGATGCAACCGAGACAGAGGCAGAGCTAGAATCAAGCATAGAGAAAGGGGAGATCTCCCAGGCTGAAGAAGAACTCGAGCGACTCCGTGGCTCTCTTTCTCGTGCCCAGGCAGATTACTCCAATCTTCTCAAGCGTGTCGATCGTGATAAGGCTGACATGACCGCATTTATCACATCCAATATTATCAAAAAATTTCTCCCAACAGTCGATAATCTCGAACGAGCTCTTGCGACAGTGCCAGCTGAAATTGCCGAACAAAAGTGGACAGAGGGTATTCGTGCGACCCTTCAGGGACTCTCGAAGCAACTTGAATCTATGGGAGTGCAAGCATTTGCCTCACTTGGACACGAGGTTGATACCGAACACCATGAGGTTATGAGTCAGATGCCAGGAAAAGAAGGGATTATTATTGCGGAGTTCGAGAAGGGATATACTCTTCATGATCGAGTGATTCGTCATGCAAAAGTTATTGTCGGGAATGGAGAAGAAGCTTCACTGTAAGAGGTATAAGAGGGGAATATTTCACTACTATCTATTTGCATTATGACAGAAGTCCCAGAAGTTGATATGAAGAAAGAGCTGACGCTCATATTTATTGCGGCCATCAAGGCTGGTACTTCCGATATCCATATAGTCCCTGAGCACAAAAAGATCTACGTAAAATTTCGAGTTGACGGAAAGTTCGTCAACTACAAAATTATGGCGATAGAAAATCTGGAGCTACTGATCCGCAAGCTCAAGATAATAGGGAACTTAAAAACCGAAGAAAATCGACTTCCACAAGATGGAAGTTTTACCATTACTGTAGAAAATAAAGAGATTTTTATACGAGCAAGCCTCTTTCCGACTCTTTACGGAGAAAAAGCAGTACTGAGAATACTGAGTACTGAAAATGAGGACATTACTGCTACAAAACTCTGAATCCACAAGTTTCATGAACAGAAGATAGAAAAATATATCAAGAGAAAGAATGGACTTATCCTCATAGTCTGACCGACTGGATCCGGAAAGTCGACAACTATTGTGTCTATACTGAAACAGTTTGATCCAGAAAAGTACAACATAACGACTCTCGAGGATCCTATAGAATACCGAATAAACGGAGTCACACATTCCCAGATAAATCATAGAATAGGTTTTGACTTTGCTGTTTGACTCCGAAGTATCCTCCGACAAGATCCTGACATAGTCATGGTCTGAGAAATCCGAGACATGGAAACGGCAAAACTCAGTATGGAGGCAGCAATAACAGGTCACTTGGTACTCTCGACTCTTCATGCGAATTCTGGAACGAACAGTGTTCAGAGATTGATCAGTCTCAATGTAGACTCCAATATGATCATATCTGGACTGAAACTTGTTATTTCTCAGCAACTCATCCGCAGACTCTGTCCACACTGTAAGAAGAAATACTTTCCTACTCCAGAAGTCCTCTCTGAGATACAGTCTACCATTGGGAGGATAGTATCTATCAAATGAGAACTTCACTTATTTGCGGAAGATGAAAATGGATGTGAAAAATGCAATTATACAGGATTTAAAGGAAGAATTGGAATATACGAAGTTTTTGAGCTCACAAAAGCTATCAAGAAGCTCATTCTCGAAAAACAGTCCGAAAATCTGGTTGAAGAACAAGCCATGAAAGAGGGTATGGTCTCACTCAGACAAGACGGTATCATCCGAGTAGTTGAAGGGGATATTAGTCTGACGGAGCTCAATGAATCCATCGGAGACATGTAATTATTTTTTCTTTTTCTTCAGCACAAAGACAACTCATATGATTATGACAAAGAGGAGAATAATTCCTGCGATGGGGTAAGTCATATTCAGATCGGGAGAATCATGAGTGACTCACATGATTTTACTGTTCACCTGATCTTTTCAAAATGACATTCATTTATTTTCTCGAGCAACAGATTCTTGTTGCTCTTTTTTTGCATCGGTAGCAGAAGGTGCAAATGAATCACTGTCGTCAGATTTTAATTTTGAACTTCCGGCAGGAGCTCATGGCATGATTGCATTATTTACAATTATGGAGCTTTTTTTGGAGTATGGCAGTAAATTTAATCCATCAAATACTCCAATCATCACTATAAACACGAAACAGAATGAAACAACAAGCCTGAAGAAAGGTGCTCGTAGCACAAGAATTATCTTCTCGTACCATCATTTTTTCTGGTAGAGTTCGTCATACTGGATCAAAAGGTCTTTTTTGAGGGTGTTTTGAAAGGCTTTATCAATGACGACTGGTTCATTCTTGCGTATTTTGAGCGCCTCAATAATCCGACTCAATATTTTTTCAGTCGGGCTCGGTGCTTCTCATCGTTCTATTTTTTCGATGATGCGCACAATTTGTTCAGGATCGGTATGATTTTTCATGCTATATAAATAATAGAGCGATAAAGAGGGAGAGAAGATTCATGGAATTTTTAATAACTTCGATTCATCGAGCAAATCACATTTTTACTCAGGATTCTCCTATTCATATAATCTTCGAAATTTCTACAAATGATAATTCTTCAAATATACGAAGCGTGATAATTTCCTGTGTACGAGCCGGGAGCTTTTGTAGAGCTATAATTACCCTCGAATAATCTGTTTCAAAATCTATTTCCTCGTTCAGATCCTGGTTATCCTCGATGGATTCCTCATATTCATCTATATCTTCAAATAACTCATCTTTTCTATAATGGTCAATGAGGGTGTTTGAGGTAATGGTATAGAGCCAGGTTGATATCTTCCCTTTTGTTTCATCGTACTTTTTGAGATTTTTGAGTGCCTTCAGAAATACCTGAGAAATAAGGTCTTCGGCAACAACACTATCGTTTACTCGATGGAAAATATAACGATATAATCCAGGAAAAAACTCTTCATAGATATTTGCAAATTCCGCCTTTGTCATGACTCTGTAGTTATGAATATGGGGCTATTATAGCAATCTATGAAGAGTTTCAAAATATAAAATTATACTTTGTGTGTTGCCTTGGCTCATTTTACATAATTTACCACAAATGCTACGAATCCATAAAATTCTGTCAGATAGACCAAAAACATGAGAAGTCAGAGGAAATTAAATTCTGTACTTCCATTAAATAGAGTAATTTCTCTTTTTGGTGAATAATAGTCATTGTTTACCATTCACTGGATGGACGAGGATGTTTTTCTTGCTCCAAAAGTCATACTACTCGGGCGACTTATTGAATCACTACTCTCTTTCATGATTTCTGTTCTACTATTCAGAATTTCTGTTCTGTTATCGAAAAATGCTTGACTTCCTGGGGTATTATTTATTCATCACTCATGGTTGTTATAGTTTGAATTATATTTCTTTTCATCTTTTGCATAGCGATCCAGATCTTGTTGCTGTCTAGCGGTTTCGAGGGCGATAAAAGAGTTGAATTGGTTGACGATATTGTATTTTTGCGCTACGACCGTTTGTATCTGGGCAATATCTTGCCAATCTGCTTCAGTATGAATATTTGATAGAAGCTCACTTCAGATATATCATGCAAGAATTTTTTTTGAATTCTCATCATATGACTCGGTAGTACATATGGGCATAACAAGTGACTTCTCTGTGTTCATGGTATATATTTTTTCCACAGTCCTCTCTATATCATCTGGGGAGTTCATCTCATATATATTCCCATGAGTTGCTGCAAGAAGATTATTGAATTCTTGCTTATACGACTTCACCTTCCGTCCTATCTTGATTATCGATATCTGGTTGGTTATAAGTGAGGCATAATTTCTGGTTTTGTTTTCAATAGTAGACAGATTAAAGCTTTCGTCATCGGTTACGATGATGATTTTCTGGTTCACTATCTTGTTATTGATGATAAATTCGATAGTCCGATCTATATCTGAATACCCGTAGAATTGTATATCATTTGGCGCAAGGATCTTAGCTACATCAAAATTAAAGGAATAGATATCCGTATCGTGAAGAGTATTTCAGAAGTTTTTTATGCTTGCGTATATCTCTTCGTAATAGGCGTGGGATTTATTACGTTCCACACTCTGTGAATTATCAAAAAATATGCTTGTTTTATTGGTACTTTGGCTTCAGGAAGCGGATATGAGATTGCTTGCAATAGGGAGAGAAGAAAAGATTTCTTGATCCACACACATATTTCATAGACTATAGTCATTTCTCGCACCAAAATCCATAAAGTGCTCATGGGTGAGGTATTTCTCTATCTCGTCTTTTTTCACGATATCTTCTTTTATAAGCACAGAATTATCGTATATCTTGGAGATAATTCATGAACTTTCATCGAACTTGAGATTCGTGAAAGAGAACTTGGGGGTATAGGCGATTTTTTCCTTGTTGTGCAAAATGGGCGTAAGTATCTTCACTTCGACAAGTTGTCTTCCTTGAGATTTTAGATCCTGTTTTGATGGGATAGGAAATACCCGAAGAGTATAGCTATTGAGTCAGATTTTCTCTATGAGTGCAGGATCAATGTTCTTTCTGAGACTTTCTTCGTAGACTTTTCTGGCGGCTCATCGGGGTGCTATCTGCCCTATGAGTTCCAGATCGAGTCAGAGACTCAGGCTCGAAACGACGGAATGTTTTGTCGGGGTTTCAAAATTCAGGATGACTTCTTGACTGGTTCTAGATGTATTGGTAAAGCTCCATCGATAGGTTGTTTCGAGCACCTGGAACAGTGAGCCACTACTTATCCTATTCTCTATCTCTGCAAGACTCAAAATGACATTTGATGCATCACCAACTTTACTTGCATTGGTGCCAAAGGAGGAACGAGAGTCTGTATAATCAGCGATATCCTCACCATAAAGTTCCTCTGGAGTGCTGTCAAATATCTTCTTAAATAACGTAAGATCTATATATTCATGATTTTTAATTTTGGAATAAAATGCTCTTTTGAGTCAGAATACTTGAGCATGTGCATACCCTGTGCTATTTTGCCCCTCTCGAGTGAGTATTTCAGAGGCTCTCTTGATCTGGAGATCATAAAATGAATCGAGAAGTGATGGTGCCAGAGTCAGTATAAATACTCAAATAATAAGAAAGAGTCAGATATGAAGCTTTTTTCTCTTTTTTTGAACCTCTGCAAAATATGTATTGAGCGAAAAAACTCAGGAGGTAAGAAAGAAGAAGCAGGCAAGTATGTAGAACATTCCCTCTATAAAAGAGTATGAGTGCCGCATAGAGGTCAGCTTGATAATCAGATCTGTCCAGGGATTTACGAGACTGATTTCGTAACCAAAAGAGACGAGAAGAATATTGACCGAGAGGAGAAAAAAGAATCAGAGATTAAAATACAAAAACATATTTTTGATCTTCTCTCAAAGAGTATTGATCTCTCGCTTGCAGAGAGAACTGACAATATGGAACAGAGGATACACCGAGAGCAGAGAGATGAGAATAATATTAAAGGAGTTTTCTTCAAATGATGATCTTTTCATGAAAAATAAGTACATTCCTATAGATGAGAAGTAGAGGGGAAAATATATGAGATACAGATACGAAAGTATCTTGCAATCATTTGCTCGTATTCTCTCGATCGTAAAGACAAACAACAGTGACTGAATCAGAATAAATATAAGAATGAAAATATGTAAATAATAAGGGATCGTATCATTTCAGAAATTATTATGTAAAAAGTATGTGTCAAATAAGGTCATCATAACACCGATGTATCATAGAGTACTCAGGAGAAGAACAACTCTCCTGACAAACTTCCCATTCTTTTGTGATGGCGTATCTGTCTTCTTCATAGGGCTATCATCAAGAGATGATTCCTCTAAATAAGCTTGAACTTTTTTCAAAAAATTAATAATGAATTCATTCATAGGACGTAAAAGTAAAAATATAAATACGAAACCATATGTGTTTTTGTTTGGCTTCTGTAGGGTTATACGCGACGAGCATAAAATCGTCACAAAAATCTTTTTTCTTTTGACAAAGCCCATATATTTACCATAATAAAAATTATTCTTCAAAAATATGAAATTTACAATAATTTTATAGTTATGAGGGAATTTGTATTATTAATATAAATTTTTATGTCTTCTATGGGTAATGATGTACATATTTTGGCTGATCATTTTTGAATGAAACAGATTCCTGTACCCCCAACAAATGCCTTTATTAACAAGATAGAGTGTGGTAAACGAATCGAGGCTGTTATTGCCAATGATAATCTTTTAAAAGTGAGATCGTTGATTGTTACTGAGCTTGAAAATGATACAGAAGAGAGAGATGGGTCGCAAAAATCCATACTAAGTACTCTCGGAAGGATTGTCACAAAACTTTTTAAAAATCCTCAAAATGACTGTATCGTTCCCAAGACAGTCTTGATGGGAACTTCTTCTCTCGTTTGAATGCTTGCTTATGGTCTAGAAAAAAAGGCTTTTATTCGAGAAAACCCAGAGCTTCTCTTGGAATTTCTCGATATTCAGCCAGAATACTTTAGAAAAGAAAGAATAAGTTCTTGACGAAGTAGATTGCTGGATACAGAGGAGGAAGAGACTATTGATGAACATCTTAACTATGCTTGTGAAAATTTTCTCAGAAAAGACGAAAAGGTGGTATGATGAATTCGACCAGATTGCTTTTATGTCAAAAATGAAATTGTTCGACTTTCTTCTCAATGAACGCGTCTTTCAAATATACCGGATATTATCCTCAGAATACAGACTCTGTACGATGATCATAAAAATGGACTTTCATAACTGAAAGTCCATTTTTAAGATGAGATTCTTCTATATCCAGAAACCTTTATTGTTTGGAGTATTTTGAATAATTATTGATGAACTGTCTATTGGGTTAAAATGCAAGCGATCAAGCCAGGCGGGTGTATATTTTATGCTTTCGGGAAATCGTTTTAACATCGAGTACACCCGAACGCAAAAATCTTTTTGTATGACAAATATCTGTTCGGCTTCACGAGACTCTCACTTCTCCTTAAAATATTCAAACATCTTTTGAAGAGTGTTATATAGTGTTTGTGCGTGTATTTCAAGAATTTCTAAAGACGTCTTTAGTCCTGGTTCTTCTGAAATGAGGCCTTGATTATTTCAGATGAGCAGGTAAATGGAATGACGAATCTTGTGATCAAGAATTTCTCATTCATAGCAATTGTAAATGGACTCGACAAAATCCCAGTGTTTGAGAATGTACAAAGCCAGTAGAGAATCTCATTCTTGCATAAATATGCGAATGTAAGAAGCCAATATTTTAAGTTCATCTCAATCGCCATTTCTCATATCTGGGTGCTCTAGTATGGCAATTATGGCATTATTTAACATGAGAATTGTTCATGGGGGAGTGTCTTCTATATTTACACCACTACAGTGCATGGATATACATTGCCGAAAAGCAGATTTTGCATTTCATCCCCACAAGTAAAATGCGATAATGTACTGTCAGATATTGTATCATTTTTTCAGAGCATAGTCGATATAGGTCTGTGCTTTATCAAACACCCCATTCCGTATAGTGCAATTCAGGATTTTTTCGACAATTTGGAGTGTATCATCCTGACAGAATGCGCGTTCGAAATACTGAATTGCTGTATCGTAATCTCCGGTGTTTTCAGCTACATTTCCTGCATGAACGAATCATTCTATATTTCCGTATTCGTCTGCTGTAAGAAAGTTTATCATAGATTCCATCTTTTCTTTATTCTGGAGCGTGGAGATGTTTCCATTCGAAAGGAAGACATATTGCAGATCATCATCATTTGGATTGTTCTGGTAAATATTATCATGTATATAGTGTGCATGATCGAAAAAACCTCGCCCACTATATTTTTCACGCGCAAGAGTGTGGATGGCATGAAGTGCAGTTTTTTGATTCTTTGCATCCATAGAGCAGAGAACCTCTGTGATAAGGTATATGGCTTCAGGGATATTGAGTGCCTCAGGATATTCTACGAGGAAGTCAAACGCCCCACCTGGTTCTACTGTATAAAGAATATGTGAAAAAAGAAGAGCATCCTTTGTTTGGAGACTATAGAAAGAATATTCATTTATTATATTCGCAATATCACTTAATTCCTCTGGGTCTATCATGTATCACATAATAATCTTTTCCATCCAATATAAGAGCCCAACTGTAGGATCGTCTCTCAGAGCTTCTGGAATTTTTTCGCGAGTCATTTCAGAATCGAGTACCAGATTCTGAATAGTCCTTCTGTAGAATATATTATACTTGAGATCGAATCGATGGATAAAATCTTCATAATTTTCTCGTAATTTTGGTCTGAGATTATCGTAGGAATCAGAGATTTTTTGTATCGAATTCAGTGAATAGTAATGATCGAGAACCATAGCGTCATCGTACTCTCCTATTCGTTTTGCACATTCACGAATAATGGGAATGATGCTATTCTCGTGAAGTTCTAAAAAGCTTGGTGACTGAAACAACTCACGAATCATTTGGGCATGACCAGAGATATCATTGAAGAGTCTATGCATATAGTACTCCTCCGCTTTTTCCTCATCATGTTTACTCACCAAAGAATGTTCTGCGAAAAAGTCCTGTAAAATAGATTGCGAAAAAACCTCTCCGTTCAGTCAAAGTTGCCAGAAGTCAGCAAAATAATCGTCAATGTATCTATGATTCTTGAGCGTGAGTATATCTGTTTGCATGAGCCAAAGTCGTCTCTGCAGGATTGCTGCATATTCTTTTCTCTCCTCGAGAGTTTCATCTTCAATGACCAAGAGGCGAGTAAGCTTTTCGCTTTCTTCGTGGATCGATTCTCTGATATATTCAGAACAATCAATGACGAGTTTTTGTAGGGATATATCATAGGTGTATTCTCATGCTGCAATATACGTATTTAAGATTTGCCCGAGTTCAGTAACATCATTGTCATTCTCTATATATCATTTGTAGAGCAAAAAAGACGGCACTTTCCCTTCCTTGATACTCTTAAATTCTGCATATTTTTCTAGGGCCTCATCTATCTTTCAAACTCTACAAAGTATAAAGATGCTATTATGAAGAAATCGGGTATCCGAAAAAGTAATCCATCAGTCTTCGAGTATGCTCAAACTTGCTTCGTGAAGTCCAAGTTCTTCATAGACGCCAACGGAATCAATGTAGCCATCAATTGATCCATACCCGATGGCCTTGTCATAGTGTTCGAGCGCTTTATAGGGATTATTTTTTATCTCTTCGTGCGTACCCATGAGTCGATGAAGATTTGGTATGTCTTGGTATATGACGTGAGTTTTTGCCATACGAAATAGGGAATCTATGCTACTGGAGAGTGTACTGGCAAGCTTTTTATTACCACGAACCAGATGATTCTCTATCTCAGAAATGGCACTTTTGAGCACAGTTTCTACCACCTCCCACTCAATAGTATCTCATCGTTTTCCCGTAGTCTCTATAAACCAAATAGCCTCAAGGATGTTACGCTTGGAAAGGAGTTCGAGTGGTATAATCTGAAAAACAGTATCATCACTTTCCTGTTCGCTCACAAGGGATTTTGTGAGCGTCGAAATAGCTCTCTCACGCACACTTCTTTTTGTTGCAGCAATTCTCTGCAATACCTTTGGTGAAGCGTCATCCAAGAGTCTTTTGCTCTGTTCTTCCAGTTTTTCTACAGGAATTTTCATGAAATGAAAGGTTTGTTCGGTTCAGATAAAATTGCTTTTGTAGATGGAATGTATAATATATAAATACGTCATTAAATCAATTAAATATTTACTATACTTTCAGCATTGTCAACAATGCCATTATCTCCTCACTATTTGTTCATATGGAAAAAATCTCTCGAAATCCCAGAAAAGGAAAGTTTCTTGGAGTATGTTATGGACTCGGAAAGGCCTACGATGTAGAACCCCTCTGGATTCGCCTCGGACTTATTATTTTCGCATTCTGGATGCCGTTTCTTGCCATTGTTGCGTATGTGGTAGCCGCACTTATTATACCAGAAGAATCAGAAGTCCTCCCCAGTGTTCCTGGTGTAGGCGATCCAACAAAAAACACCACCACAAAGGTAGAGAAAGGTCTCAAGCAGTTCTTTGACATGCTCTATAAATTCGGAGAGAAGGTGGTAAATGCGCTGAAATA
>CAZRBF010000031.1:0-8609 GCA_964598195.1 uncultured Candidatus Peribacteria bacterium
TTACTGAAAATACCCCAATAAATCCGAGCTCTCCTTATAGTGCATCAAAGGCAGGGAGTGATATGATGGTAAAGGCCTATGGGAGAACTTTCTGAGTTAACTACACTATGACACGATGTAGTAATAATTATGGACCAAATCAGGATAATGAAAAACTCATCCCTCACTTCATCGATCTTCTACGTAATGATCAAAAGGTGACTGTTTATGGAGATGGCTCAAATATCAGAGATTGGCTCTATGTAGAAGATCATTGTGATGCTATCTGGGAAATTTTCTGCCATGCAAAAAGCTGAAGTATCTATAATATCGGGTGAAATAATGAATATACGAATCTGGAGATCACTAATATTCTCTTGAAGGAAATGTGAAAAAATGACTCCTTTATCAGCTTTGTAGCTGATAGACTTGGACATGATAAGCGGTATGCTATAGACGCAGGTAAGATAAAAAATGAGCTCGGGTGGATTCCGAAAGTACGATTTGAAGAAGGAATCACAGAAACCATAAGATTTTACCTTTCTAAATAATACTCTCATGAAGTGAATAGTACTTGCGGGAGGATTCTGAACAAGACTTTATCCTACAACAAAAGCTGTAAATAAACACTTGCTTCCGATATATGATAAGCCGATGATATATTATCCGCTTGAGATTCTCATGGATTCATGAATCGATAAGATTATACTCATTACCAATCCTGGAAATATCAATGATTTTGTGAGTCTTCTTGGATCCTGAGAAGAGTTTAGAGAGAGATATGGTAGACCAGTACAGATAATATATGCCATACAACCAAAACCAACGGGGATTGCAGATGGACTCTGGATGGCAAAGGACTATGTTTGAGCGGAAAATTGTGTACTCATACTTTGAGATAATCTCTTTGAAAATGCTGATGAAATTAAAGTAGAGATAGAAAATTTTCAATCTGGAGCAACAGTTTTTGTAAAAGAAGTGAAAGATCCTACGAGATTCTGAATAGCTGAAATTAATGATGAAAATACTGTTATTTCCCTCGAAGAAAAGCCAAAAAATCCGAAATCTAATCTGGCAGTGACAGGGGTGTATATTTACGACAATACCTGTTTCGATAAATGTATTGGACAACCAAAATCTGACAGATGAGAATTCGAGATAACCTATATAAATGATCTCTATAGAAAAGAGGGTAAATTAAAGGCTGTTAAGATACAGGGGGAATGGTTGGATACTGGTACCTTTGATTCTATGCTCCAGGCGAGCAATTTTATATGTAACAAAAGAAAAAATGGAGATTAAGTATATAGAGATTCCAAAAATAACGGATGAACGGGGCTCTCTGAATTTCATGGAAGCAGGAAATCAGATTCCTTTTGATATAAAGAGAGTATATTATATCTCTGATCTCAAAGATTACGGTCAAAAGAGGGGAGAGCATGCCCATCTTGAAACAGAGCAGGTACTTTTTTGTATACATGGAAGCGTAAAAATCTGATTTGACGATGGAAAAGAAAAACAGATAATAGAATTATCTGAATCAAACAAGGGAGTTTGTATCCCAAAAATGATCTGGCATTGGATGGAAGAATTCAGTGATGGTTGTATCATTCTCGTAATAGCCTCTGATGTATATAAGGAATCTGATTATATAAGAAACTATGAAAATTTTTTAGATATTAATAAGTAGTAATCCGTATGACCATACTCTTCAATGATTTTAAAAAACAATACACTGCAAGAAAATTTGAAATAGATGCTGCTATACAAGAGGTTCTTGATTCCGGTTGGTATATACTTGGGAAGCAAGTGGAGCAATTCGAACAGGAGTTTGCTCAAAAGAACAAGTCTGCTTATTGTGTGGGCATAGGGAACGGACTTGATGCTATAAAAATATCTCTCATGGCACTCTGAGTTGGTGACGGAGATGAAGTTATAACCACCTCCCACAGTGCGGTCGCTACAACACTTGCAATCCTGGAAGTGGGTGCAATACCAGTTTTTGTGGATATAGATGAGTATTATCATATAGATGTCTCTCAGATAGAGGCGAAAATCACTCCAAAAACTAAAGCTATTTTGCCAGTCCATATCTATGGACAATCCTCAGATCTTAAAAAAATTAAAGAAATCTGTGATAAACATAATCTGCACCTGGTAGAAGATTGTGCTCAATCTCATTTTACTAAATATGATGGAAAATACGTATGAAACTTTGGTCAAACAGGCTGTTTTAGCTTCTATCCTACCAAGAACCTCGGAGCATACGGAGATGCCGGAGCTATAGTAACCAATGACGAGGAACTCTATAAAAAGTGCAAGATGATGAGAAATTATGGACAAGAAAATAGATACGAGCATAAAATATATGGGGTAAACTCTCGTCTGGATGAGATTCAGGCTGCGATACTCCAGGTTCAGTTGCGTTATATCGATGCTGATACAATCAGGAGAAATGAGATAGCGAAAAAATACAGAGAATGATTGGTAGATATAATGCAAATTTCTTTACCCAAGATGAGAGAATACTCCACCCATACTTATCATCTTTTCGTGATAGAGTGTGAAAATAGAAATGCACTTATGGAATATCTCAAGGACCAGAAAATCCCCTCCCTCATTCACTATCCTATTTCCATACACAAACAACCGATGTTTAGTGGGAAGTATGATAGTTTATCTCTTCCGATTCTTGATCAAAAAGTAGAGAATATACTCTCCCTTCCAATCCACCCTTTCATGACCCATGAAGAGGTAGAACTTATCATATCTGAAATACATACTTTCTATGCAAAATAAGAATATACTCATCATCACTCCTTATTTTTACCCAGCGTGGAGCTATGGTGGAATCCCGAGGGTGATGTTCGACCTGGCAAAACAACTTGCAAATGATGGGTACACCGTAGAATGTGCTACAACGGATGTTTTGGATAATGAACACAGGAATGAAAAAGCTTATGAGGAAGTGGATGGAATAAAAATCCACTATTTCAAAAATCTGAGTAATAAATTGGTTGTAAATCTCAAGTTTCCTATCCCACTCGGATATCGGGCTTGGCTTGAACAAAATATACAGAGGTTCGATGTAGTGCATATTGCAGATTTTAGAAACCTCTGTAGTTATTATGCCTATAAGGCATGCAAGAAACATAGCATTCCTTACATTGTTTCTCCCTTTGGTACCGTTCCTTATACCAACGATTATAAGAGTATTATAAAAAAAATATTTGATATGAGTTGGTCTGGACGAATGCTCCTAGAGGCAAGATCGGTTACCGTGCAGACCAATGATGAATTAGATGAAGTAATTACTTTCTGAATTCCAAAGGAACAGATATCTCTCATTCCCCTGATGGTAGAGTATGAAAAGTTCAAGAACCTACCAGAGAGGTGAATTATCAGAAAACAATACTCATTAAGAAATGATACAAAAATACTTCTTTTTGTTTGAAGAATTCATGAGTACAAAGCTACAGATATGATGCTAGAAGTTTTTTATGAATATCAGAAAAGGTATACAGACTCGGTATTGGTCATAGTCTGAAGAGATGATGGATATGAGGAAAAACTAAAGAATCTTTCTAAGAAATTATGAATCGAGGGGAAAGTGATTTTCGCTTGAGCTGTATATTCTCCGGAGAATCTTAATTATTATGTGGATAGTGATATATATTTCATGGCACCGAGTCACTACGAGCAAACTTCTACCGCGAGCCTAGAAGCCCTGGCTTGTGGCATCCCAGTTGTCGTAACCAAACAGGCGGATATTCCTTTCATAGACGATTATAATGCGGGGAAAGTTGTGAATTATGACAAAAAAGATATATTCGATGCACTCATTGATCTTACTGAAAATAAGAGGAATGAAGATGATTGCAAGAATCTCATAAAAGATCATTTTGATGTGAAAAGTATAAAGGATAGATTTTTAGATATTTATTTTAAATAACTATGAAAAATATTAATCTACAAAATCAGTACAATGGAGAATCCATCAAAATGGATGGAAGTTTTATAATGGGGCTAAATAAAAAGTGGGGAATATCAAGAATGGATTTCGCCTTAGAACTTATGGAGAAATATAATCTCTTTTGAAAAGAGAAGTTTCTCGATGTGGGGTGTGGTGATGGCGAAGTTTGTAAGCTTGTGGAGGGCCAGTTTACCGAAGTGTATGGAATCGAGATAGTGGAAGAAAGAATCAAGAGATTCTATAAAACATACCTTGATAGCAGGATACAACTCTCTCTTTGAGATCTCAATAAAAAACTGGATTTTCAAGATAGTACTTTCGACTGCATTACAAGCTTAGTAGTATTGGATTGGGTATATGATCTCAACAATGCACTGAGTGAGATTCAGAGAGTATTGAAAAAAGACGGAGTATTTATACTGGAAGTTTGTAATCTCTGATTTTTTCCCAGAAGATTGAATCTCTTTTTTTGAAATTATCCGAAAATATCAGCTTTTTCGAGAACTGAATGGAAGAGAATTGGTTGGGATGCGAATGTATGTCATGTATTTGTAGAGAAAGAGCTCACTTCATTCTTGAAAGAGTTTGGATTTGAAATTCTGGAAGTTTCAGGATCCTGACTTCTTTATAGGTTTAGGAATTGGTGGTCTAGTGTGCTTTGTGGAGATTTATTTTATGTTTTAAAGAAAAAATAAAATGCAATCATTTATAGATAAAATAAAAAAGTTTTTAAAAAAACAACAATTTAATTCTTGAATACTATGATTTTTTCTGAATCCTTTTTATTTTATAAGAAGAGCCATTTTTTTAAATATAAAAGAGGTTTCAGAAAATATTACATGAAATGTTCTTGATGTTTGATGCGGATCAAAACCTTATGAAAAGATTTTTGAGAAAGTTGATAAGTATATAGGTATAGATCTGGAAGGTTCTTGACATAATCATTCATGAGAAGAAGATAAAGTATTCTATGATTGAAAAAATATACCTTTTGAAGACGGTAGTTTCGATAGCGTTGTTTCTTTTGAGGTATTGGAACATGTATTTTCCCCAGATGACTTTATTGTGGAAACATCTAGGGTTTTAAGAAAAGGATGAATAATTCTATTAACGGTTCCTTTTATCTGGGATGAGCATGAAGTACCCTATGACTATGGGAGGTATACTTCTTTTGGATTGAAATATATTTTTGAAAAGCATGGATTTGTAGTTCTTATACAAAGAAAGATTCTAACGGATTTAAGTTTTTTCTTTCAACTCCTTAACACATACTTTTATAAAATATTAATCAAAAGTTTGCCAAAATTTATTGCCTTTCCTTTGATTATGTTTTTTGCGATTATATCCAATGTGTTTTGATTAATTTCAAAAATATTCCCTAAAAATAAAGATTTCTATTATGGAAACTTAATATTGGCACAAAAAAAATAATTATAAAATTCACAAAATGAAAATCCTCTTTTTTAATAACATCATCACCCCTACAAACACTCCATTATTCAATGGACTGAAAAAACACTTTGAAAATCAGGGTATTGATTTTAAAGTTATTTTTACGTCTGCGACAGAATCCAACAGAAGTTATGATACATCGAAAGAAGAGGCTAAATTCTTGTTTGATTATATGGTGCTTGATAATAAAAAGCTGAACATTAACTCAAATAAGGATAATCACTTCTTTCATCTCAATTTTGATATACCGAAACTTCTTGATCAAGAAAAACCAGATGTAATAATTCACGGTGGATGGGCATGATTATCTGCTTGGACAAGCCTATGGTGGTGCAAGAAAAATAATGCAAAATTTATTCTTTGGTCGGGGAGTACTGTATATGAAAACTCTTGGAGGAGAACTCTCACGAAACCCATAGTAAAATATCTTATCAAAAAGTCCGATGGATTTCTATCATACGGTACGAGAGCAACGGAGTATCTCATATCGCTCGGCGCCTCAAAAGAGAAGATATATCCTCTCTACAATACCGTAGATATAGATTTCTTTTTACAAAATGCAGTAAAATTACAACCTCATAAAGAGGAGATTAAGAAAAAATATGGCATAAAAACAAAATATGTTTTGCTTTTTGTCGGACAATTGATAAAAAGGAAAGGGGTATATGAAATATTGAATGGATTTACAGAGTTTCAAAAAATTCATCCAGAAATATCTCTCGTATTTGCCGGAAGTTGACAAGAACAAAAGAACATGGAAAAGATCATACAAGAACAGGGTATTAAAAATGTTTTCTTCCCATGATTTTTCCAGAATGATGCAATAAGTGGATTCTATACCATGGCGGATATATTCACTCTTCCATCAGAGGAAGAGGTATGGGGGCTAGTTATCAATGAAGCCATGTGCTTCGGGTTGCCCGTCATCACTGCCTATCAGGTGGGAGCGTGAGTAGATCTCGTTCAGGAGTGAAAGAATGGATACATCATGAAGGAAAATTCCGCGAGAGAGTTTGAAAAGTGACTGGAATATATTTTTGAGAAAGGTTTAGTAGAGAGGAATAATTCAGTTGAGACCATAGGGAAGTTTCGGGTCAAGGATATTGTGAAGGGTGTGAAGTTTTAGTTTAATAATTTTTTTATTATGAATAAGGACTTGGAGCAGAAATATAAAGATAGATCCTATGTCTACGATTATTACCCCTCTTTTTTCTTGGTAAAAGAGGCATATAATTTATGAGAAAAGAAAGTTATTGATTTATGAGCCTCGAATGGGCGATATATCAAGCATTTTTGAAATGATAGCTGTGGTGTAGAGTATGGAAACATTGATAGAGAAGAAGCAATTCAGAATTGATACAATGTTGTATTTTGAAATTTCAATAAGGATTTTGATTTTTTTTCAGGTGAAGAATTTGATTTTATTTTTAGCTCACATGTCATTGAGCATCTGGAATCTCCATATCTTTTCTTGAAAAGAATAAGAAATTTTGGATGAGATACAGCAAAGCTCATACTGTGATTTCCTCTCGAAAATACTCTTGTTAGATTATTTGATCCTTATTTTTCTCATGATGGGCATATTTATGCTTTTTCGTTAGCTAACATTAGAAAACTTTTTATAGAAACGGAGTTTGAAATAGAAGAAATATATTATGATATTCCTTTTGCGGGAAGATGGAAGATATTTAGATTTTTGCAGAAAATAGTACAAGTATTGCCCTATTGGATGGTGAGTTGGTGGGCAAATGCTGTATATATAGTTGCAAAAAAAACCTAGTGTATATCAATAAAATTAAATCTCTTTGTCTCCATTCATTCTGGATACCAGATTTTATCCTTGAATCACAACCAGTATTTCGGAGCAAATATCTCAAGTTTATTTTTCATGAAATACGCTCAGAGAAAACTGAGAGTGCTCGGGGAGATTATTGCTCCATCACATTGTTTCATGATGGCGAAGTCAGTTCCTAAATCATTATTTGAGAAAACTTTATTTTCAATATAATCAAACTCCTTTTTGCACCATTCTATATCGTCACTCAAAAATATAAAACTTACAGTTTTATATTTTTTTTGAAAAAAATCGATCTGTTGTTTGTAATAATTTAGAGGAAGTGATAAATCGGTTTGTGCAAATACAGACCATTCCAGATAGTCTCATCGACGGATATGGAGAAATACCCTGTAATAATTTTCTGGAATTGACGAGAGAAATTTTTTAGCTTTTCCTATGAGTTCCTGATTTATATTGAGTTTTTTTCAGATGATATGATCATCTTCATATATGAAAAATCATTCAATGTATTTTATATTTTTCAGGAGTCACTTTTTTATAGAGTGTCATCTTATCATTCATGGAAAAGTTCAATAACTTCACAGAATTTGATGTATTCATGTTATGATTCTCAATCTCGCTAAAATAGCAAAAATTTTATCAAGTCAGAAGTTTACATATCTAAAAAAATTTCCAGTTTTCATTATACAAAACTTACCTGTGCTTTCTTCTATAATTCAAAAATAGGGAGCGTCAGTTGTAACGATTTTTTCTTTATCAGCAGTAGCAATATGTTTTGCGAACATGTATTGAAATACCTGGTTTCAAAATCTTCACTTCGGAAAGATAAAGATCATACTAGTTCTTGATAAAATAATAGCATCATACACCAACTCATTTTTCGGGTGAGTATGTGTCGATAAAGTCTTTCCCGTAGATGTATTTCTCTTCTTGTAAACTGAATTCACTCATTAATTCCAAGATATAATCCCTTGTAAACGCTCTATGAGCGTTAAAGTAAATCGTATTTTCCTTGTCTACTGGTACCGAGAAGATAAAGTGTCCTCAATTTTTCAAAACTCTTTTTATCTCTTGGAACGATTCCTCTGAACCAAATGGATTTATAGGATCTCCGTATCTTCAGAGTCAAATATGCTCTATTACACAAATAGCACTTATGGATTCTATTGTATAATTCTCAAAGGGCAGCTTGAGAATGCTTCACTCGATAAAGTCGAGTCATGGTAGGTTAATGTCGACTCTCCTTATATCCACCATGGTCGTTGGAGTGCACTGGGATATTATCCCAACCATTTCTACCTTTGACCCTATATCATGGTGTTCTTTTGGGTTAATATTGATTATTTTCCCTGCTGCCCAACTATCCTGATAAATATAAACGTAATCAAGAGGAGTATTTATTGTTCT
>CAZRBF010000031.1:8709-12731 GCA_964598195.1 uncultured Candidatus Peribacteria bacterium
TCGGGTTTGTATTTGTCCCAATTATTTGTTTTTAATACTTCCATATCAAATCATTCAACATCGACTGACATAATGTCGATGGTTCTCTCTCCTATGTATTGATCAAATAATTTTTCAAGAGGAATTGTTTCTACTACTTTTTCCTCTAATACACTATGTCACATGGAGATATAATCATCAACAGTATTTTTATCAAAGGTAGACAAAACATGATTATCTAAAATATAAAAATTAAGCTTTTCTCAATTTCATACTCAGATATTTAAGTTAATATCTCTTGGTCTTTTTTTAACTATTTTACTATATAGCATATAGTTTGGTTCTACGTTTATACCAGTCCATCATCTTTTATAAAATAAGTAAAAATTATTGAGTTTTGTAGGATGATTTGCTCATATATCAACGTATATTCAATTATTTTTACTAATATTAGAGAGCAAAATAATATCTTCTCAGTTTTGAGAATATGTTTCTCTCAATCAGAATAACGGCAAAATTAAATCTTTTTTGTTCTTACTTTTCAAAAGTGTAGTTATTTTATTTATCATCTTTCTTATATTAAGAATTATATATTTCCCAAATACCATTCATAACTTCTCTTTACTCACTTTTTCAACTCCACGCTATATATATATATATCCATTCTGGCTTCTCGAGCTTACTTGCATCGAGAAGTTTTCGAGGTGTTCCGTATATATTTTATGCCTACCATGGATAGAGTATTTTATAGAGTGTACTTTCTCTTTTTTCGAGTGTTACAACCGTTCATATATTTTCGTATTTTTCTTTATAATAGCCGAAACTGAGTCTATACATCTGCTTGTTTTAGATTCTGAGATCCGTATACCCCCTCGAGGAGATCCAATCTTTTTCAACTATCTATATTGATTTTCAGATTGTACATCTCCATTGCCTCGAGAAGGGAATCTCAGAGAGGATTTACGTTGTTGTAATACTCGTGTAAAGCGGCTATATCTTTTGGAAAACAGTGTCCATTCGCTCCTCTTCATCCATCCATACTTATAGTCAGATGACTTGCTCCAATTCTTGGATCGAGAGAGGCGATAGCTTTAATTCTTTCATAGTCTACCCCATCTCTTTGACACATATCAAACATAAGATTGGCCATTATTACTTTCCCAGTCAAAAGAAAATTACTAAAATATTTTCAGAGTTCACTTTCTTTTGCTGTACAATATATTTCCTCCGATTTCGGAAGTATATTCATTATTTCTTCTGCAAGTTTTTTGGATCTTTCAGTATATCCAATAACATTTCTTGCTGGATTTTCAACATCAAATGCTGCTGTTTTTTCTGCCAGAAATTCCCCACTATGGAAGAAATATCTATCAGGATAGAGTTCTTGAAATTTATCAGTGGTACCTGGTATAACGGTAGATTTTATGATAATTTTTTGTCAAGCAACAGTATTTTTTATAGCCTCTATTAAAACATCTCACACAAATTTTCTATTAATTGTGGGAGTTGGCACTGCTACAAATACCACCTCTGTTTTTTTGAGTTCTTCCAAATTATTCTTATACTTTTCTATATCGTACCTTACAATATCATATCACCTTTTCTCAAAATCATTTGCCATATTTCATCCAATAAATCACTGTCCAATAAAACCTATTTTCATGTATTTTGAAATGAAATAAATAAAATACAAAATCTTGATTACATATATGTTTTAAAAATCTTCATTCCCCAAATACCACTCATAACTTATCGTTATACCTTCCTCTAAGTTCACACTATATTTCCATCCCATTTCACTTAACTTACTCACATCTAATAATTTCCGTGGTGTTCCGTTTGGCTTACTAGTATCCCAAGTTATTTCTCACTCGTATCAAACTATTTTTTGTATAGTAAGTGCAAGTTCTTTTATAGTAACATCCTTTCCAGTACCAATATTCACAAATATATCTCCCGTCTCATTTTGTTTTTTTGTTGGATTGAAAGTGTTCATGATATGAATACACGCTTCCGCCATATCATCGATATAGAGGAATTCTCTCATAGGAGAGCCATCTCACCAGAGTATCACCGAATCGGAATTATTCACTTTTGCTTCATGGAATTTCCGGATCATCGCTGGAAGGACATGGGAACTCGTGAGATCAAAATTATCGTTTGGGCCATAAAGGTTCGTTGGCATGCAGGCGATATAGTCTGTCCCATATTGTCTATTGTAACTTTGACACATTTTTATGCCCGCTATTTTTGCAATCGCATACGGTTCATTTGAGGATTCGAGCGGACCAGTCAGGAGATATTCTTCCTTCATTGGTTGTGGGGCTAATTTTGGATAGATACAACTAGATCCGAGAAAGAGGATTTTTTTTACTCCAGAGAGATAACTCTGGTGGATGATATTATTCTGTATCTGGAGATTTTCATAGATAAAATCCGCCGGATAGTCTCGATTGGCGAGTATTCCACCAACTTTTGCCGCAGCAAGAAATACGAATTCTGGTTTAGTGGTCTCAAAAAAATCTTGAACTTGATTCTGATTCAGTAAGTCGAGTTCTTCTTTGGTGCGGTATACAATGTTGGTATATCCAAGAGACTCGAGTTTCCTTTTGATGGCTGAACCAACAAGTCATCCGTGTCCGGCTATGTAGATTTTGGAATTTTTATCCATGATATTATTCGTATTGATGTAAAATCTCATATCCG
Organism: uncultured Candidatus Peribacteria bacterium; assembly: GCA_964598195.1. Classification (GTDB taxonomy): domain Bacteria; phylum Patescibacteriota; class Gracilibacteria; order BD1-5; family UBA2023; genus UBA1545. Next base: position 11,395 of record CAZRBF010000031.1, read on the forward strand.
TGCTTTTTGAGTATTTCTTGTTTCTTGAACTTCTCTACATCACTGGCGACCATTTCCCGACACATATCACGTACAGTATATTTTGGAGTCCAGTCAAGTATTTTTCTTGCCTTTGCGCTATCTCCGAGTAAGTACTCTACTTCCGCAGGACGGAAGTATTTTGCATCGATCTCGATGATAGATTCTCCTGTAGATTTGTTATATCCTTTTTCGTCTATCCCTATTCATTTCCATTCGATAGTAATGCCAACTTCTTCAAAACTCCAGTTTACAAAATCGCGAACCGTGTTGGTAACTCCCGTTGCGATGACAAAATCTTCGGGTGTATTTTGCTGGAGCATTCGCCACATGGCATCTACATAGTCTTTTGCATGTCCCCAATCACGTTTAGCATCGAGGTTCCCAAGATAGATCTTATCTTGGAGTCAGAGGCTTATTTTTGCAACAGCCATAGTGATTTTTCTTGTGACAAATGTTTCTCATCGGATAGGAGACTCATGATTGAAAAGTATTCCATTGCAGGCAAACATCCCGTAGCTTTCTTTATAGTTTCTGGTAATCCACATCGCATAGAGTTTGGCACATCCGTAGGGGCTTCGAGGATGCATGGGGGAGTTCTCATCATATCCAGCAACTGGTCGATTATAATCCAATCCTCAGAAAAGCTCGGAGGTGGAGGCTTGATAGAACTTTGTTGTTTTTTCAAGGCCAGCAATTCGTATAGCCTCCAGGAGCCGAAGGGTTCCGATTCAATCAGAGTTTGCTGTATATTCAGGCATCTCGAAACTCACATGCACATGTGATTGTGCTGCGAGATTATAGATCTCATCAGGGCGAATATCACTTACAAGTTTTATGAGATTAGCACTGTCAGTCATGTCGCCATAATGGAGAAAGAGTTTTTTATTCGGATTGTGAGGCTCTTGATAGAGGTGGTCGATTCTCTCGGTATTAAAGAGAGATGATCTCCGTTTGATCCCATGTACTTCATATCATTTCGAGAGGAGCAGTTCTGCAAGATAAGCACCATCTTGCCCGGTAATTCCAGTTATAAGAGCCTTTTTCATGTATCTTACATGTAATATAATAATGTGCCAACATTATAGGGAAATCATAAGATTTTCAAAATTTATTTATTTTCTCCCATACTCATCATCGTACCGTACGATATCATCCTCACCAGTATGCTCACCACACTGTACTTCTACAATCACGAGCGGTTTGTTTCCTGTGTTTGCAAGGCGATGAAGATAGGTAACTGGGATATGGCATCCTTCATTTTCTTTGAGAATACGAATCTGCTCCACTGTTTTAAATTCTGGATTTCGAATATCGAC
>CAZRBF010000032.1:0-6928 GCA_964598195.1 uncultured Candidatus Peribacteria bacterium
CCTTCACGAGACATATTCATTATTCTCTCTTATGATCCATATTCAGAAACAGTTTTCCTTTAGCTTCTTTTTCTTTCGAGTCTCCGAAGGACTGTTTTTGGTGTAATATTCTACACTACTGCAAACAAATCCTTCGATCACTCGGAGGTTTTTTTATTTCTTACCTTTTCTTTTTATGAATACCATGTCTTTAAATATACAAGAAGCAGACAAAAAATGGATAGCAAAAATCGAACAGAAATTGCAGGATCCTGCTATGAGTGAGCAGGATAAGGCTTATTATTCTCGCATCCTTCGGGTGCTCTCAATGAGAAATCTGACCGAGCAAAAATGACACCCGATTCAGATGATCGTGGAGTCTATCACCACTTCGTCATTTTTTTCTGGATTTTCCCATGTACAGGTTCCAGAAATCGTTTCTGAGTGGGAAACATTTGACCTGTTTAATTTCCCGGAGGATCATGTGGCGAGGCGTCCGAGCGATAGTTATTTCATCCAGAAATCTGGTGTCAAAAAGGAGAGTATTCTCCTTCGGCCTCATACATCGGTTATGTGGTACTATCATCTGGTGGCAGATGGTGGAGTGAAGACCCTGGAAAAAGAGGGGGAGATCAAAGCTCTCTCTTCAGGAAAGGTATATCGTGTTGATGAGCTCGATAAAACTCACCATGAATGTTTTCATCAAATCGACGGTCTCAGAATCGTCGCGAAAGATCGCGAGATTATCGATCAAAATACGCTGAAAGATGTACTTTCTACAACTATCAAAGCACTTTTCGGAGAATGAGTACAGTACCGATTCCATTCGGATAGTTTCCCATATACGCTCGATAGTCTGGAGGTAGAGGTAGAATACGAGGGGCGATGGGTTGAAGTTCTTGGTGCTGGAATTGTCCATCCAAGTGTACTCGAAAAGCTCGGAATCGATCCAGAGAAATATAACGGTTGGGCATTCGGATTTGGGATTGAGAGACTCGCCATGCCACTCAAAAAAGTGCCAGATGTTCGCATATTTTGGAGTCAAGATCCACGAATTACTGCTCAGTGGTGAGATTTTAAGCCATACAAAGAGGTGAGTAATTATCCACCTGTCTTCAAAGATATCTCTTTTATCGTTCCTAAGTTATCATTTGTCATGGACCAAAAGGAAATGGAAAAATCCTGAGAACTTGAGCTCACACGCGAGACCGAATCGAACTTTTTCGCCATTACGAGTGCCATTCGTGATGTATCCGGGGATCTCATAGAGGAGGTCAAAATTACCGGAATGTTCGAGGACGACGCCAAGTTTGGAGCAGACAAAAAATCCATCACCATCCGCATCACGTTCCGTTCTCTCGAACGAACCCTCACAAACGAGGAGATTAATGTCGCATACTTTCAGATTCGTGGGAAGATAGAAGGGGAGTTGGGGTATGTACTGAGATAAATCCAAAAGAAAACCCCTCGCACGCGAGGGGTTTGTAGTGTCTCTTGGCACTAGTATTAATCCATTTTGACGAACACGATACGTTTGAGACTGTGATACTTCACAGGAACCAATATCAGTATTGCTTTTGCTACACACGTCAGTATGGCAAGTATATGCGAATTTACATTAAATCAAATGTAAGCATAAAGAACTTTGCAGAATTCCAAACAATTCCTTTACTCTCCTCTCACTCTCTCCCCAAGTAACATCCAAACCTCTTTCTTGAGTCCACTCACGCTTTCCATAGCTGTTTCTATTTTGAGTGTGACATTGTACCCCTTCTCGGTGAGACTGTCGATACTGGAAGACACTTGTAGCTCATCCCCAGAGAGTTTCTTTATATCCTTTTCGATAGACTCGAGAGTTTTTTTCAGATTTTTGATATCGAGACCTGGAAGCACACAAGGAAATTCAAGCTTCTTTGTTGGTGCCATGGAAAGATTCTCGACTGTTTCAGAAATAATAAGTTTATTTGGCATAAAAATAACGGTTCCGCGCTTGTCTATGAGGCGTGTGTAGGAGAGAGAAATCTCGTCGACCACCCCCTCGTACCCCTTTACCTTGATAGTATCCCCAATTTTGAAGTTCTTGCTAAAGATAAGTGAGAGACTTCCAAAGAGGTTGGCGATGAATTCTTTGCTCGCGAGTGCGAACATAACTCCTCCGATTCCGGCCCCGGTTACGAGTGCTGCGATATTGATTCCGAGTGCCCCAAGAACGAAGAATACTGCCACTATCCAAACCGCTATAGATATCGTCCAGTGGATCAGGGGAAATACTTTCTTGGCCAGCGCATTTTGGCGAATAACCGTTGCAGAGCTTTTTGTAAGAATGAGATTTAGCGAGATACTCGCTATGTATGCGGATACGATAATCATAAGAAGGGAAAGTCCTTTGTGTAAGAGTGGCACATAGCCACTAAGATACGCATATATGAGACTATCTGTTACAAAAGGCAAACCAAGTAATGTTGATGTGCCCCCAAGTACCACTAAAATAATGACCAAGAGAATGATTTTAATACGCATATCTCGAATTTTAAAAAATAAATACGCCCTCATTTTCGCGAAAATTGACATTTTTGCAACTCGATTTGATTTTTTCAAAAAAACCAATAAAGTATCCGCGCCTAAAAAAGCCCCTTGGATCGGTAGCTCAGTTGGTAGAGCACAGGACTCTTAATCCTTAGGTCGCGGGTTCGAGCCCCGCCCGGTCCACCATTTGTCACCTAAAGCCCCCGAAAGGGGGTTTTTATGTGACAAAAAGATGAATCAGATTGGGGCGAGAAACCGTAGCAACACTGACAAGCGAAGCGAGTCAGGAAAAGAGTGCCTAGAATGGCACTCTTCGTTGCAAGGGGTTTTCCCGAGCGAAGCGAAAGAAAAAGAGCCCCGCCCGGTCCACCATTTGTCACCTAAAGCCCCCATAAGGGGGTTTTTACGTGATAAAAAGATGAACTTGATCGGGGCGAGAAACCGCAGTGACACCGATGAGTGAAACGAATCGGGAAAAAAGCCATTTGAAGATGACTTTTCGTCACAAGGCGTTTTTCAGAGCGAAGCGAAAGAAAAAGAGCCCCAGTATTCCCACTAATTTTGAAAAAATCGAACTTTTCGGATTTCGTTTCGAAAATACAAAAACCGCGTTCCGTGATGGAAGGCGGTTTTTTCTTGTAATGGCTTTAGGATGCGGAAATTTGAATTTCAGTTTTCGTGGTATGGAAGAGGTAAAAAAAGTTTAGCGTGTTGGATGAACTTCCAATTCTAAGGCGAAAACAGTTATTTCTCACGAGTTTATACGCCTTTTGGTCTATATTTTACAAAATATAAGTCATACTTTTTACTTTAAAAATTCCTAATCGTCATCTTCAGTATCAAATATAATATTGATATTTGTTCTAGAAATATATTTTTTAAAAAGTTCTTTTTCTTCTTTGTTTTTAAGATATTGTAACATTTTATTCCCAACATAATCCATATCGTACTGAGTCCTTCCTGCAAAAATATCATCTAAGTTCCGATAAACAATCTGAAAATTTCCATTTCTTATTAAGTTTATCGAGCAATATGTTTGTAAATCTCGCATCTTACTTGACAAATATTTTTCATATAATTCAGGATATTCTGAGAATATCTGATTTATACCATTTTGTAGTTTTAATACAGAAATTTCATTCTTTTTAAGTCAGAATATGGTAAGTAGGTCATTGTAATTATGAGGTGTGACCCACAAATCAAAATGCCAAAACTTATAATCCCCGGTGCTTCTCTTTATATCAATTTGGCTGGATCATATTTTTACGAAAAACTTATTAATTTCGTCTCCTGGCATATGTCACGTTCGATTGCCATATGAATCATGATTCTGAAAATGAGAAGCAAGATTTGTAGGTCAGAGAATGACTATTTTTTTTCCATCAGCATAGATATTATTTTCTCATAATAGTTCTCACAAAATTGAAATCATTATATTGAAGCAGAAATTTCACCTCTCTATCTTTTTAATGGTTTCTGGTTGCAGACCCTGGAGTGTAGTACTCGGATATTTCTCCAACAAATATTTTATAGTTTTCTCAAAAGCTTCAGAATTATTATCCATATTATAGTCTACTACAATAGTATTTTCTCCATCTTCGCCGAATACATTATCATAAATATCATCCATATTGCACTGCATTCCAGCGTTTTTATATCAAACATAGTATAGTCTCTTAAAATCTATGGGAGTATCACAGAACTCTAATAGTCTTTCTTTTATTTTTTTTGGATTTAATATTCCACTATTATGATCAAGTAAATCCGAGACCTGAGACTTTACTCAAACCGTAGGTCATGTAATGCTTGGATTACCTCAATCTAGTGTATCCTCTAATAAATTTTCTTTCTCCATAAATATTTAAGTAAAAAAAATAAAAAACACTCATTGTGTTATACACAATATCATATTTGATGATAATTTACAATATATTTATTATGGCTTGAAAATAAAATACAAATTTTAGAATAGACTTTTAGGATAAGATTAAGTTAAATAGTTACCGTTGTAAACGTAAAATCCCTTTCTTGAGCTCAAAAGCCGATAGAGGGATTTTGCAAGTGTTTAATTATCAAATTTTGATTCTTCTAAAATCATTTGGAAATATAGCAAAAAGCTATATACTTACCTCAGTAATTTATTAATTATTCGAAAATATGAACACTTCAATTTTAATAAGAACTGATATTGATCTCAAAAGACGTTTTGAGATGCAAGCAAAACGTCAGGGACTATCTATGACATTTCTTTTGAAAAGTTTTATGGAAACCTATTCTCTAAAACCAGAAATTCTCAAAGTTGGTTTTGATGAAGAGGCTCTCGATGCTTACTGGACTTCTACAGAAAGTTCGAAATCACTTAAAAAACTCGCTAACACTCTTGAGATAAAATGATTCTAATTGTTCGTTCATTCTCGAAAGAGCTTGCCTCGTTCGATCAAAACATAAGATCCGAACTGATTACACTGATTTCGAAACACGCTCGGTGACTCGCGAAAAATTTCATTCTTCTCAAGGAAGATGGAAGCCTCTTGATTTATAAGGGATATTTGAATGGGAAACGCATACGAGTTGTGGTTGCGAAAACCAAAAAAGGAACATATGTGCCACTTGAAATCTTTAAGAAAGAATCGAAAGGTGGGTATAATATCCGTGATGATTATTATTCCCCGGGACCAATTGAGCGTATGGAACGCGAAATTGCAGCAGATTTATACGAAACTTGGGAATTAGAATCTTAATCCATGTTCTCTATGAAAAGCCAAAAACAAACACATTCAAAAAATTTGATAACGTGACATAATCCACCATTTGTCACCTAAAGCCCCCGAAAGGGGGTTTTTATGTGACAAAAAGATGAATCAGATTGGGGCGAGAAACCGTAGCAACACTGACAAGCGAAGCGAGTCAGGAAAAGAGTGCCTAGAATGGCACTCTTCGTTGCAAGGGGTTTTCCCGAGCGAAGCGAAAGAAAAAGAGCCCCGCCCGGTCCACCATTTATGTACTCAAAATCACAGAAACAGTCGTATAAAAGGCTCTCACAATAGTACGCTTTTAAACGATCCAATACCCGGATCGTTTTTTCCATCTATGCACAAAATGTATTATATCAGCTACGATACAGACTGATCTCAGCTTGATTTTAACTGGTAATTTCCCATAATGTACAGAATGCCCCATATCTAGGCCCTTCTAGGGGCTCCTCGCTTAATACTACCAACTCTGCTGGTAGATACTTACTTGGATTTTCCTTTATTATTTTTCGCTTCTCATTCGGCCATCCCATATGGGAGCACTTTCACCTCTATATCATCAATATTTCGTGACTTACAGCTGTGGGAATTGAGTATCATAAAATGATAGTCCTCTTGAAATATTTGTAAAGTTATTGAACCTTTTTTGATCAAAACTGTTAAGAAATTCAATCCTTTTTTACATTTCTTCTATCATACTCACAATCTTTAAAATATTTTACAAATAATTGGATTTTCCCCTCATTTTTCTTATACTCACCATCTATTCTATCTTTCAAGCTCTCTCCCATGTCCCGACTCAAACTTTTTTTCTTGCCATATACGTATGCAAAACTTGATCTGTTCTTTTTTGTGCTGAGAGTAGCGGTATTTACGGCTTTTGGCTGAATACTTATCAGTTACCTCTTATCGCGATTTTCCGCATTGCTCATAGAACGTAATATTGTGGAGTTTGAGCGTTTGGTATTTGGACTTTGAGCATCACTTTTTGTGTATTATATTTTTGTATTTTTCATACGGCATACAGGAGCTCCAAATCTTCGTGCAAAATTTTGGAGATTTATTCATAGGCGCTACATTGCAAAAGTATGTGAACTCGATAACAACTATGCAGAATCTCTGGGTTCTGGGAGGCTATTTTCTATTGTCGATAAAGGTGGACAGGCTTGGCATGGGGCATTATCGAGCATATTTCAAGAATCTACTCGATTGGTGATTATCGGTCTGACAACATGTATTCTCATCGCACAACAATCCCTATATATTATTCTCATTGCGTGAGTCGTGCTTGTATTTTGAGGAATAGTTATTTATCTCCTCAATACACTTCTTCGAGGGTATAAAATGGATCGAGTGAAAGCATCAACTGAATATGATAGGCAGCTTATTCGATCTATTCAATCTCGGTTAGAGATTACACAGAGTCAGAGTTTGGAGCAAAATATCGGTATTCTTGACGAAATAAATGAGGCATACAGAAAACCATTGGTGCAACAAGTCGGAATACAAATGCTTATGTTTCAGTGATCTCGTATTTTCTCGTATGTTGTCCTTATATTTCTGTACTGGTCACTCTGACATGCATATCTGGTAAATGAAATCTCATTGCCACATCTTATCCTCTTGGCATCACTTACAGGTACTCTTTCTGGACTCTTTTTTGACATCAC
>CAZRBF010000032.1:7028-12468 GCA_964598195.1 uncultured Candidatus Peribacteria bacterium
TGACAAAAACAGCGCCTTGCCATCGCGAAGATATTTCTCAAAAACCCACACATTATACTGCTCGATGAACCAACCAGTGCACTCGATAGCTTCTCTGAAGAAAAGATTAGCCAAGCATTTCACAGTCTCTTTCTCGGGCGTACGGTTCTGATTATCGCCCATCGTCTCCAGACGGTCAAGGAAGCGGATATGATCCTGGTTCTTGAGGGTGGGTGTATTGCGGAGCTCTGAAATCATACAGAACTTGTGGAAAAGAAGGGGATCTATACTAAGATGCTTGAGCTCCAGAGCGGGTTTTAGGAAAAATTTCATAAATAAACACCGAATATATTGACAAATATATTTATTTGAATATAAATACTTTTTATTTCTTATTATTTCTCTATATGAACAGTAGTATTAAGATTTCGGATGCTCAAGCTTTACTTGCAGATCCTAAAAGCGCTATTACATGAGCATCTTTGCTTATGGAACAAGGAAGAAGTGGTGTAAATGCATTAGTTGAGAGTATTTCTCTCGCAGATAAGTCACCTCTTGTACAGTTGAGTGAGATGCAAGTACATAACTCGAGTGGACAAACCATTAAACAATCCCTGAAAGTACGAGAAGAGGTTGCTCGGATTTTCGCTATCGGAGATCTTTTGGGGATTGAGAATTTACATTCAGGTGATAACGATACTGTTGTTACCCGTGTAAAACGCGATTTTATCAACGCTTTTATCAATCCTTTTCTTAAGAAGGTGCAATCGATTCCAAAAAATTCTAAATGATCCCCAATTATTGGTGATACCCTAGAGTTGTTAGAAACCATACCTGAGGACTTACTTGTGGCTTACCTTATGGAAGATGTGACAGTAGAATATTCGGAAGATACAGATGATAGATGAAGTTCACAGGAAGTTTACTCTACTAAAGTAGTATTTGGTCCTCATACATCAAGATTTATGAAATGAATTCGTATGGTCGATAAAGAGATGGCTACTCGCATAAAAGAAGAGCTATTTATTCTTGCTAAGCAATACTACTCGTCTAGTTTAATTGAATCAGAAGCGCATCCTGGGGCAAAAATTGGTGAAAGATCTCGAGTAAATGCTCGAAACTTTCGATCAATTGATACTCTTTCCGAGGCTTTAGTTGCGAGTGCAGGTAGTGTTCGTAATAAATATCCTGAGCAAGGGACAGGACTTCCATCTCAGGCACTTCAGATTGGAACAGAAGAAAAATCAGTATTGCCAAAAAATGATCTTGACCTATATGCCGAATAATCCATCGCCCTTGTCCTCTTCTAAAATATCCGGAATCATGATTCCGGATATTTCAAAGAGGACTGTATTTTTTACTGATGTTATTCAGGCAATTCAAAAATCAGATAATACAAGTGAATACTATACTTTTTTAAAACGAATAGACACCATTGGCAAATATCAATCTGCTGATTATCCAACGAAATTGGAATGAAATCTACAACTACGTTCAAAGATTGGATTGCGGGTGGCAGAGATTATTTTATCGAGTGAACTATACGATGCAACGAAGAATGGTGATGTTCACTCGACTGTGGAACTTCTTTTTGGTATGAATTTACAGCAGTTGAAAGATTCATATGCTCGTTCTCGAGAGAAGCTTGTAAAAATAAGAGCATGATTGGAGAGTAAATTTATAGCGAATATAGCTGAATTGACTAAGGCTATATCACTTCCAGAGATATTTAAGGATCATGTAGAATATGCTGGAATATTTAGTCCACTTTTCAGAGATAGCGGATCATTCGTAAAATCATCTTCTTCAGACTATGTATTGTTTCATAATATTTTAGATAAAATTAAATCATTTGGCAATAAACAGGTATCTTTATTTCCTCTTTCAATTGATAACTATCCACCTCAATCAGAAAAGTACCCATCTATCGAAAAAGAAACAACATACTTGCGTGATTCAATAGAACACTATCAAGCAGTAACAAAAATTTCAGCTTCTGGGTTACTCCTTATCAAATATTGAGTTCCAGAGGATTTTTACGAAGAAATTATGCAAAAGTTTTCCATAAGATGAAATGTTCCTGGAGTTTTTCGTACCATTGAGAGCTATGAACAAAAATTCAAACTCGATATCGTCCCTCTTGTTTTTAGGTATTATATTATTCGTTTTATAGACCAAAAGTATAAGCTTGGTATCAAAGAAGGTTATGTATTTCCTTCAAAAGATCACTTAATAGAAATTGCTGACTGGATTTTCATCTTTACGAATCAGGAAAAGGAAGATATGATCGCAGAATTTATGAAGGCTCTTCGAGACACAGAAATCACGAAAAATTCTGAATACAAAGCAATTGAAGACTTCTTTCATGATTGGGTTGTGAGTCAATTTCAAAATGAGATAAAACGTATTGCTGACTTTTCTACACTTCCTATCCATAATAAGTTTTGAGTAACTGATATCAAATCGAGCGAATATATTGAATGAATAAGTCAAGAAGTTAAGAAGCTCGACCGTCTCATCTCAGTAGATGATCATAATAAATATTTGTCTCAATTACAACAGAGCTATGTCACAGAGATGGTGCCATTATTGGAAGAATTTAGCAATATATTTTCTCGACTCTCTACACAGGATGCTGAATCTCAATTTTATGATATCATAAAAAAGGAAATGACCAGTAGAACGGCCGGAACTTATTATGAAGTATACGGTTCTATATTTTCTATTATGAAGATAGCAGCAATTTTGACAAGCATTCATACAAATATCAATAAAGAACGATTTTGTAGAAATCTTATGCATTTCATATCAGATCAGCAATCAATTGCAGCGAATCGAAGATTTAATAATCTCTTATATATTTTATGATTTGATCTCATTGGTTGAGATATTACTCCAAATAATAATATTGATATATCGTTATTGCCAGGAGATATAACTCATATACTCCGAGATTTATGTATGAATCTTAAAGACAAATCTATATATTTATGATATGTGGACTATGAGAATCGTATAGCAGATAATATCCAAAAAGAATGGAAAAGAGATGATGGGCTCAGATACAGAATTTCTAAGTTTATAAACAATGAAATAAATTCCCATTAAAATAATATTTTAATAACTCTGAAATCATACTGAACTTGTGAAAAAGAAGGGAATTTATACCAAGATGCTCGAACTTCAGAGTGGGTTTTAATTTTTATTATTGACAATAGAAAATATTGGCTATAGTGGATATTATACTCAAAAATTATTCCCTCATAATTTTTCTATGAAAATTCCCATAAGTACACTATTCTTGGTCAGCTCACTCGCTGTGTCTTGATGTGGAAAAAAACTGGATCCATCAAGTGTTGAGTGTATTCGGGATAAAGCAAAAAAAGAGGTAGCTTTCATGTGTGATTATCCAGCAGCTGTTCGAGATTTGGATTTCGGAAAACTTGCTACCCCGTACGATGTACGTTTTATCACAGGAGAAGGAGATTACCCCGTACGTGCGGCAAAGATAAAAATAGCACCAGGACACTTGATTTCTGTTGTCGTGAGAACACGTGAGGCATGAGCCCTTGAACGAGTTCAGATATACGAAAATAATCTTCTTATCTCAGAAAAACTCTATCCAAAAGATTTTACAGCACCTGATTCTCTCTATTCGGATATAGGAGCATGGCTTGATGGTCTGTATGGTAAAGACCGAATCGGAGTTCGGGAGTTTTTTCAACGCCTGCTCTCATCTGAATTTCGTGGGTATGATAATGCACAAAGAAAGATCCAAGTAAGTCGTGAGTGATTCGAGGAACAGTCGTTCTTTTCTTCTGAACTCTTTAACAGTACTGGAGAATATAGGGAAATGGATAAAGGTGTAAAACATTTGCATGGCCGAGGGCAAAGAAGTTGGAAAGTACCAAATACACGAGGTGGATTCCGGGCTTTTTATTCACGCACACAAACAAGAGGGGAGTATTCTATACCAGCATCGCTTATCGCTATATCTATTGAAGAAATAGGAGTGTTTGAAGATGGGTTTCTCGTAGAATGAGAACGGAAGATTTATTTTTCTGATGGTACTATCTATCATGAACTGGGTTCTTTTGCCTATACTTGACGCATGATGTCAGCGAATCTGGAGAATGGCACCGTTCGGCTCCCAAATGGGAAAGAATTTTTAGTGGAGAGTGGTGTGTCAATGTTGCCGTGAGAAGTAAAATAGGAAAAAGCGATGCGTTGACAAATATAAGTTATAATTTTTGTTGACATATTTTCATTATTGAATATGTTATTTGTAACATATCGAAACTATCATAGGAAACTATTGGTATACTCGATAGTGCTCATTAAAACCCTCGATCAATCAACCATTCAAAAGGAAAAGTATCATGCGTAAAAATTTTGGTAATTCTACTGAAATGCAAATAGTTGCCCTTCTCTTGTCGCCAGGTGTTTTCAATATCTTGAAATTAAGATATGGCGGCATGGTAAGTGAGATGAACGATCTTCCAGATCACTGGTTCAATTGGAGTATGCCCATCGGTAAAGATGGTCAAACATTCAGGAGGGTTGAGATACTCGGTACTCTTACTGCGGATCAGGAAATTGCGAGAATGAAGGCATGTGAGGATCTGAATATCAAGCATCTTGTTGTTTATACATGTGGTGAGAGTGTGAGAACATGGACACATTTAACAAGGTCTGACTTATCTTATGTACATCCAGACATTGATTATGGTACAGCCAGACAGTTACGTCAGATTGCCACACCAGATCCTTTTATCCTTGAACACTGGGAGTCATTGCGCTTGGCAACCAAAAATAAATGGGATGAAAAATATTTTGCTCATGTTCCAAATTTTTGGCAGTCATATGCCAAGGGATTTGATGCATGGGTTGGAAAAAACTTCCATCTTATTGTGCATGATATCTTTTCCTGGAATCCGAATTGGGCAGGTTCAACCAATAACCTAAAACTTACCCCAGATAATTGTTATTCAGATGGGACGACGTTTACGCCAAAGTTTGCGCCGTACATTTCCATGGATATGTTCAGGAGGTCACATTATCCGTACCTGAGTCTTTCCGAGGATTTTATGTCTGTTGCTGATTGATCAAGGTCCTTTTGCTTTTGTTCCGGACACAGGAATCGGAAGTGAAATATGCATAAAACCCCACACTCTCACAAGGAGTATGGGGTTTTAATTTTCATTTTACCCGTATCAAAATTCTCGCTCTTATTAAATTTGACAATCATTTTTTTTACATATAGTATAAATAATACCTTATCCTATATTCCTCCCATTTATGAACCTCGTTCTACCTATGAATACGCAAGTTGAATCAAAAGCATCGATCAATGCTTGATTTTATAAGAGTGCTTCCATTGAAATGGAGCGATATTTTACTTATCTTCAAACAGAACTTCGTTGACTCCAATGATCTGGACCAATAAAAATTGATGATGCCG